>JAKLPV010000047.1 GCA_022013685.1 Anaerolineae bacterium | reverse complement strand
CAAAGTTTTCTGCTACCAGATGGTCTCTATAATTCTCGAAAACACACCCTATTTGGACGCCACAACACGTGTTTTTGAGCTAACAACATGGCTAAAGAGGTATCAAAATGGGCTTTTTTCGCCCCACTTGATGTACAGAATCAAAAGCTCTACAGGAAAGAAAAAAAGCTGGTATGAAAAGAGTAAGTTATTTTTTCGGCATTCCTAACGTAATGGTTGTGCAATCAATGGCCGAATCATAAAAAACGGCATAAAAGTGTAAAAAACGAACCTTGCTACGAAAATAAGATCAGGCAGAGGATGCGGTGGCCAGAGAAACCTCATATCCTAACCTGGTCAACTCATTCAACATACGATGGATGCGTTTTTTGTCAACAGCCTCTCTTCTCTGCGCAAACTTTTGCTCACTGTATGGCTGATTGGATTTGAGCATAGCATAAATGATCACAAGTAACTTTCGAGCCAGTGCAATTATTGCGCGTTTGGAATCCGTCCGTTGTTTCAGTCGCCAATACCATCCAGATAAGTATTGTTCCTTGTGAGCAGCGATTACCCAGGCGACTTCACACAAGATAGTTTTGAGGTAATTATTTTCTGGCGTAACGCGCTGTTTTTTCTTTTTCCCGGCGCTCTCGTGGCTACCTGGCGCCAAGCCTGCCCAGGAACAAATATGTTGGGCAGTGGGAAAGGCGGACATGCTGTGGCTGATTTCAGCCAAAATCGCGTATGCAGCTATCAAGTCAATACCTGGGATTGAATCAAGCAGTTGGATAGGTCGTTCGAAATTGGTGAAGTCGGTACGAATTTGTTGCTCAATTTCATCCAAGTTGTCTTGCAAGTCTTTCAAATGGGCCAATTGCAACTTCAACAATTTGCGTTGCGGTTCTGAGAGTATGCCATTGAGATTGGAAAGAATATCTCCCGCTTTCTGACGTGCCCGACCTTTTAGGCAGGCATCCAGGCTCTGGCTTGAAATTGAACCGACTTGAACCAATTGGTGCATGATCCCTACCCCAGAACTTCCGAAGATGTCAGAAAGAAAACTCGACAGTCGAAAACCGGAAGAAAGCAACAGTTTCTCAATCCTGTTCTTCTGGGATGTAATATCGCGGATCAAGGCTTTGCGATATCGCGTGAATTGTCGTAGATCACGAATATCTTGACCTGGCACAAAACTGCCACGTAACAACCCGGCACGCAGCAAAGTTGCAATCCATTCAGCGTCCCGCATATCTGTCTTTTTGCCTGGAACGTTTCGCATGTGCCTGGCATTCACTACCAACAGGTGCATTTCATCTACGAGAGCCTTCTCTAGCACGGCATAAACTGGGTTCCAGTAAATTCCAGTACTTTCCATTGCCACATAGTGATTCCAGCCACCGACGCAGTTCCAGAAGAGCCGTCAAGCGCGTACCGAATTCCCTGATTTCACTCTCTGGCTTCAGCTTTTGGCCGATTGGTCCTTTCAGGATGCAAGCCACTATGCTTTCTTTGTGAACATCTAGTCCACAACAACATTCCAGAATGTCTTCCATTGCCAACCTCCTACTTGAATTGCAGCAGGGATTGCCGAGACAATTCGAACTTTGCTACTCGTGCTGGTTCTTGGAACCGCGACAATTCACTGTACTCACAGGCAATCGGTTTACGTTACACAACCGGGATGAAAATCCCAAGGTTCGGCGAAACTCTATCTGCTGCAATTCCAGCATACTATTTTCATCCTTCACTGTGAAGCCCTGATTCATAGATCGTTACCAATTGAAGATAGATCCCGTAATCTCAAGCCATTCGAGTCGTGCGAGGAATGGCAATGGGAAAGAATGAAGAGCAAATTCAAGTAACTCAACATGCGTTTTTAGTGGCTTGGGGCCAATTTGCCAGTGAAAAGGGGCTGATTGAGCGCATCACATCCGTAAAGCTGCGGCAAAAGAAGCGCCAGCACTGGCCGCAGACCAAGGTTCTGGAATTTCTTGTAGCGATTATGGGTGGCACCCGGCAGTTACAGGATATCAGCCTGGCAGCCCACCCGCTGGACAAAGATCAGGCAGCAGCCGAAGCCTGGGGGCAGGCCGCCTGGGTAGACTATAGTGGTGTCAGCCGGACGTTGAGCAGTCTGAGTTGGGAAGAAGTCAATGCCATCGTCCAGGCACTGGATGAATTCAGCCAGCCATTTTTGGCGGCAGAACTTGAAAAGTTGGTCAGGCAGAAGAAACGGCTGATATTGGATGGCGACCTGACTGGAATTCCGGTGTCGAATACGAGCAGGAGCTACCCGAACGCGGCCTACGGGCATATGGACAACGAGATTCAGTTAGGCTACCAGGCCGGGGTGGTCAGTTTAGTGAGCGAGACCTATGGACGGTTGTGGCTTTCGGGGACGCATCACCCGGGAGATACGGTCTCCAGTACCCAGGCCGAATCGCTTGTGCTCGAAGCAGAAGCCCGGCTCAGGTTGCGGCCCTGGCGGCGCACTGACCTGCTCGAAAAACGGATTGCCGACTATGGGCCGATCCAAGAAAGCATCCATCAGCGATTGCAGACCCAGCAAAACGGCAGGCAAACTGCCATTGACCGGCATCGACAAGCCCAGGCTGCGCTTGACGAACATCTGCGAGAACTGGAAAGCGTCGAGCAAAGTTATCGAGAGCGTCAACAGGTTGAACGTCCAACCAGCCGCCTGGCTTTGTTGCGCAAACGTGTCCAAGCGGATACGAAACGCTGCGGAAGCCGGAAAAAGGCGATCCTGGAGGCCGAAGCCAAACTCGCCAAAACCCAGGCCCGTGTTCAGGAACTGCTCGCTGAAATCGATGGGCTACGCCAGCGTCTGAAACGCTTCCAGAAAGAAAACCAGGACAATCCACAGCCCATCGAAGCCGAATTTCGCCTGGATGCCGGTTTTGGCTCTTACCAGAATATTGCCTTGCTGATCGAGATGGGCTACGAAGTCTACACCAAGCCGCATGGCAACAAGACGACCCAAGCCTTGCTCAAGCAGGTGGATGATTCCGTTGCCTGGACACGGGTGGGCGCGAATGCCGAGATGGTGGCCTGGAACAATTTCAAACCCAAGGGCTGTCCTTATTCGCTCAATATGGCGCTCGAACGGTTTTACACCGGCAAGACCCTCAAACACAGCGCCCTGTGCCACTTTGGCACAGACCCTGTCACGCAGGACTTATCAGCCTGGTTCGAACACTACAATGCCAGGCAGATCATCGAGGCTGGTATCAAGGAAAGTAAGCAGGTCTTTTATCTGCACCGCATCAAGGTGCGTTCTGAACCGGCCATCTTTTTACAGGAACGCATGGCTTTGTTCGCCGCCAATTTCATCCGCTGGGCAGCCTGCTGGCTGGCTGAACAGGCTCGACCGACCGACCAAACGCTGGATGTGCAAAAGATTGGCATCAAACGCCAGGTACAAGTTGGTGCACATGCTTCTGCACAGGTGATCCGTACTTCAAATGGTATGTTTTTAAGGTTCAGCGAACATAGTGCCTTTTCGGGCATGATTCTTGCCCTGCCTGGGGCGGCTTTTACCCACGAAAAACCACCCAACAGCTTTTTTGACCTTTTGTGCCGTTTTTTATCGAATCGCTTCTGATTGCACAACCGTTACGCTAGATAACAAAATCTCACCATTCGCTGAAAATTTTTTGAAATCATTAATTCTTTTGACCACTGTATATGGCGGTCGCGCGGAAACAAGCCCAATATATAGACGCCGGATTTTCGAAGCTCCGCAGTTTCTTTGATGTAGCCGCGACGCGGTGTGACTTTTTAACAATTTTTCTCTCAGTTTGGCAAAATTTGAAGCCAAGAGCCGGTTTTTAGAAAGAAATTCGTGATTTCATTTTAATTTCGTAACTGCCTACCCTAAACAAGATAGATTTGATAAACTCCAAGCATGTCCGAAGAACAAAGTGATAGCAGAACTACTAAGTAACGCGGATTAAATAATTTTCCGATGGATGAAAAAGAGATTTTTAAGGTTTGACCGATTAAACTTACAGGTAAATCTATGTCTTGGAGCCGGAACAAAATGGTGCAACCTTATCGAATAGAAGTTGAACGAGCGATGAAGAAGTATTACGCCACGCTTTCAGAAAAAGATCAGCGTCGCTATGCAGCCGTGGAAGCCATGAAATTGGGTTTAGGCGGCAAGAGCTATATCGCAAGGATTTTGGGCTGCAGTGAAAAGACAGTACATAATGGGCTCGTGGAGTTAGGGCACCTTCCGGATGAGCCTGAATACGATGCGGCAATCCGGAAACCAGGCGGTGGCCGAAAGCGTTACGATGAACATTATCCGAATATTGACGAACAATTTCTCAGTGTGCTGAAAGAACATACAGCCGGTGACCCGATGGATGAAAAAGTGGTCTGGACTGATCTGACGCCGGATGAGATTTCAAAATTACTGGAGCAAGATCATCGGGTAAAAGTCAGCAAAAGTGTGATCAAAAAACTGCTCCAGAAACACAACTATCGTCGCAGGAAAGCGCAAAAGAAGAAGACGATGAAAAGCGTGGCGCACCGTGATGAACAATTTCGGAACATACAGGCACAAGTAGCCGAGTTTAAGGCTCAAGGCAACCCAATCATCAGTTTTGATACCAAGGAGAAAGAAGCTTTGGGGGTAGTGTCAAGAACATTGTGTAAATGGAGAAACAACCGTTTCCATTTTTTTCCTGCCCGCCGCGATTTTTGGGCCAGCCTGGGCGGTGGCGGGGGTCAAGGGGTAAGCGCAGCGGCCCTTGAGGCCCGTCACCGTGCCAGGCTACAATGCCGGTAGCGGTGAGCAGGAAAATGTCAGTCTGGGAACCGGTCTTCAAAGCGAATGGCTAACTGGTTGAGGATCAGAGGCCAGTTTTGAATGGGAGCCGTCCATTTCTTGGTAATGTCCATCGTTGCCAGGTAGAGCAGTTTGCGGACTGCCTGCTCGGTAGGAAAAGAGCCTTTGTTCTTGATGACCTTGCGCAGTTGGCGATGATAGCCTTCCACTGTGTTGGTTGTGTAGATCAGGCGGCGGATTTCTTTCGGGAACTCAAAGAAGGTTGCCAGGTCGTCCCAGTTGTTTTGCCACGAGCGTACCGCTGCGCCATATTTGCCAGACCAGGTTTGCTCGAGCTTGGACAAGTTGGACTGCGCTTCTTCTCGAGTGGCAGCCTGGTAAACGGTTTTCAGGTCAGCGACAAAGGCCTTGCGGTCTTTCCAGACCACGTATTTCAGGCTATTGCGGATTTGGTGAATGATACACCGCTGAACCTTGGTCTGTGGGAATACAGCCTGGATGGCTTCCTTGAAACCGGTCAATCCATCGATGGCGGCAATAAACACGTCCTGCACGCCACGATTTTGCAGGTCGGTGACGACCGAGAGCCAGAAATTTGCGCCTTCTCCGCCATCTCCAACCCAGTGGCCGAGAATCTCCCGATGGCCGTCCAGGTCGATGCCCAGCACGTTGTAGACCGCCACGTTGTCGATCCGGCCATCCCGCTTGAGCTTGATGTGGATTGCGTCCAGGTACAGCATGGCATATACCGGTGCCAGCGGACGATTTTGCCAACCTTCCACCAACGGCCAGACCTTGTCGATAATCACGCTGATTGTTTCCGGTGATACATCGATGCCATACAGGTCAGTCAGAAGTTCCTGAATGTCACGGGTTGACATTCCCTTGGCATACATGGCCGTAATCTTCTGTTCAATCTCATTGCTGTTCTTTTGCAGCAGGGCAGATTGGAACTCACCATTACGGTCACGCGGCACTTTGATTTCGGCATCGCCACCGGATGTTCGCATTTTTCGCGTGTAATATCCATTGCGGCTGTTGCCTGAATTGCGACCTTCGGCTTCGTATCGCTTGTAGCCTAATTCTGTGGTCAGTTCTGCTTCCAGCATTTCTTCGATCGTCTTCAAAAACAACCTCGAAAAGATGCCGTCTTTACCGTAAAAATCATCGATCGATTTTGCCTTGCCCAGTTCGCGAGCGACTTCTTCCGCGCTTGGCATGTGGGCTTGTATCTCTTTTTCTTTCTTGCTCATTGGGTTTCCTTTCTATACTTGGAGGATAACCCATTTACACACTTTATCTTACACCCTCGGACGAGCCTGAAAACTCGTCTCTCTTTTTCATTTATATTCAGCTTGTTATTTCGAACCTAAAAATGCTGCCGTCTTGTGGAGAAGACTGTCTGTGCTGCCCAGCGCATCGTGCACAAGCGTTTCAGCCACCGGCGACGACAGGTGCACGGCGTTGGTCAGGATTTGGGCGCGGGTCTGGCTGTCGGCCTCGGTTTGGAAGGCCTGCAGCAAAACTTCCCCGGCGCGCGGGTCGCGTGACCAGGCCAACAGCATGCAGGCGCTGACGCGTACGGCGGGCAGGCTGTCGCCGAGCGCGCTTTCGAGGGCCGCGAACAAGCGTCCGCTGTTGTCCTTGCCAAGTTCCAGCCCGAGATAATTGGTGGCGTGGAAGAATCCGCGCAGGGTCCAGCGCAGGGACTCGCCGCTCGAAGTTTTGATCAGTTCGGCGACCTCATCAAAACAGCTTTCGCGCGCCAGTTCGACCAGCGAGAGCGTGGCGGCATATTTAACGTTATCGTCCGGGTCGCTCATCGCGGCCCGCACCAGCGGGATGGCCTCGGGCGCGTCGCTGGCCCCGAGCACTTCCAGCGCCAGGGCGCGGATCTCGGCTGAAGTGGCGCGGACCGCCAGCGCCAGCACCGGCACCGCTCCGCCATCCGGATGGGTTTGCAGTCCCCAGATCGCCGACATGCGCATCGCGTCTGACCCGTTACGCAGAATCTCCGTCACCTGTTGATAGGCCTCCGGCTGGCGCATTTTGCACAGCGAGAAGATGGCGGCCTCGGTGACGCGCGCGTCCGGGTCGGCCAGGCCACGGCGGAAGAGCGGTGCGGCGCTGAACCACGAAAAGCGGTAAGCATGGCGGATGACGCTGGCGCGCTGTGGGGCTGTTCCGGTTTTGAGAACGTTTTCAAAAACCAGCCGCGACTCGCGGTCATTGCGCCGCGAGAGCATTTCGGCGGCGGTATAGCGCACCATGCACTCGCTGCTGCGCAGGGCGGCCGAGAGCGCCTCGATCGAGGCCTGAGACGGGTTGAGCAGACTCAGGATGCCCCCCAGCCCGGCCAGCGAGATGCGGAATCCGCTGCCGGCTTTTTTGGCCAGCGCGGGCAGGCTTTCGCGATCGGATTTTGGGTCGTTTTCGGCCTCGACAGGCTGGTCTTGGATCAGTTTTTTGCGGGTCTGCAGGTCCGTGACCGAGAGGCGCAGTTGGCGCGCGGCATCGACCGAGAAGGATGCCGCCAGCCGGGCTTTGCCGGGTTCGCCTGGCGGGTCGAGCGGGATGATTACGCGCGCCAGCAGGCGCAGGGCGTTTGTGGCCTGGGCGAAGAAGACCGGCTGTCCGTTCTCGTAGCGCACTTCGACGGTATCGGCCGCATCCGGGTTGATCTGTCCGATCTCGAGGCCGATCTGGCGCTGCTGCGGGCGCGTCGCCGACAGGTGGACCGTGACCGGCGCGCTGGACGGGTATTTGCTGCCCATTGGGATGATTTCCTCGAGGGCCGGGTTGGCCTGTTCGTCGAGCGTGTTCAGGCCGAAACCGTGCGCGAGCTGATCGTCCAGGCCAAGCCCGGCTGAGACCAGCAGCGCGCCCTCGACGACCGCTGTAAAAGGTTTGTCGGCGCGGATGGAGGTATTCTCGACCGACCAGGTTTGGGCCGGCCAGGCGGGCATATCCGTCAGGCGTCGTCGTCCGCCGGTGACCGCCCGGAAGTAGCTGTCGATACTGCGTTGAACAGAGGGGATGAGCGAGGTGCCGCCGACCATCAGGATGTGGCCGATGTCTTCGCGGTAAACGTCTTTTTGGTGGGCCAGGCCCATCACTTTTTCGAGCGCCCCGTTCAGGGACGAGAAAAAGCCGCGCTTTTCCATCAGCGTTTCGAAGTCGGCCCGTGTCAAGCGCACGCTATGACGTTGGCCGTCCTGTGCGCGGAACTCGATCTCGGTCTCTTCCTGCGCGGAAAGTGCGATCTTGGCCTGTTCACAGGCGGCAAGCAGGGCCTGCCCGGGTTCGTCTGGGGCGAGGCCGGCTTTTTCCAAAGCCAGTTTACCCAGCCAGATGTCGATGTCGCTGCCGCCCAGGGCCAGGCCGGTCTTGGCGATAACCTGCGCCAGGCCACTTTTGCCCGCTTTAGGCCGGTCTGTGAAGAGCACCTGTCCCGTTTTCTCACGGCTTTCGGGCAGGCGCACCAGCGAAAGGTCGAGCGTCCCGCCGCCGAAATCGATCACCAGCACGACGGCCCCCGGTTCGGTGACGGCGTATCCCAGCGCGGCGGCGGTTGATTCATCCACAATCCGCACCCGTTCGGCGAAATTGCCCAGGGCGCGCCGCAGCCAGGCGGAGTAGCCGTCGAAGGAGGCCACCGGCACGGTCAGGACGAGCTGCTCGATCTCATCCGCCTGAAAGGGCAGGGCGGCCAGCAGAGTATCCAAAAATTGTTTGCCGGCCTCGAAATCGCTCCACGGGACGCCGTCCAGGATGCGCGCGGCGTTGTCGTTGGCGCCGATGCCGCGCTTGAAGTTACGGAAAAGGCGCAGGCCCTCGAGCGGGAAGTCTGCGGCCAGCACGGACTGGCCGATCAGCACCTCGGCGGCGCGCCCGTCCCGCACGTAGAGCAGGCTGGGGATCAGCCCCGGTTCCGCGCCGAAATTGTTGCTCAGGTTGGGGATGGCAACCACCTGCCCCGCCTGGCGCGCTGAATCCCAGCGCGCCAGCAGTGAGTTGGTTGTCCCGAAGTCGATCGCCAGTTTGATGCCCATGGGCCGATTGTAATACCAATCACAAGTTGCGAATTAGAAATTTATTTGGACTTGCAACTACCAGCGCTGCGTAGGTAAGATACTGGCTAAAAGCCGAGCAAACTGGCAAAATCAGACAAACTCGGGTAAAGTCTGGGTAAGATAAAATGTCAAAGCAACATAATGTCCCACATTCCAGGGGTGCGGGGGCGGGTTCAAAGTAATCATTCGCCGCCCCCATCGTCGCCCCCATCCCCTCCACTTGAATCGGAAAGAGAGTCGGGGTGCGGCCCTGCTTCAATCCAATAATCCCCCGTCCCTGAAAGGGGGCGCGGGTCGCTATTGGCGTTGACAATTATCGGCGATGCAAAGGCCAGGAAAATAGCCAGAAAGCCGGTCAGCGCGATGAGCGGATTGCGATAACCGAGCATCCATGCTGGCCAGAAAATACCCCCGATCTTAAAGAACAAGAAGGCCAGAGTGGCAATTAAAACACCAATCACCAGGGTCAACCTCTTCCTGGTAGTTCGCACAAACGACCTTTTGCTTTCGAGGGTTTTGCGCCGTTTTTGTTTTGAATGCTTTCGGTTTCTGGGCATTGATTTTCCAAATCAGCAGGAAATTTGGTCGCTCATCGGTGCGTTTCCCATAACGGGTTGCGTTCTGCGCTAGGGTGGGAACAGCCAACCCGTTAAACTGTTCTCAATTTCTAAATTTGGCGAAAATTTCCTGAAAAATAGCTTCGAACTCGTTAATGCTTACCTGGCTACCTGCACGCTCCACAGTCTGCTCGCCGCAACAGGCAAGAATTGCCTCGCGTGTGGCCACTTTGGAACAGAAGTCCTGGGCACGTGATGGTTTGTCCGCTCCTCTTACAGAGTCAGGGTAATACTGCTCTATCGCGCCACGTTCGAGTACATAAACATCGACTTCCCGAAGCATTTCAAGCAGGCAGTGCTTCAATTGGATCATCTGAACGTCCTTGCTAGTCTTGAGTACTGCAAGGCGGTCGTCCTTGCGTTGCCACGCAAAGAATGCATCCACTGCTGCATCATGTTCTTCTTGAGTGCATGTACCGGCTTTGAGATTAGCCTGGGACTCCCTGACCTTCCGCCACAAGCCACGTAGTTCTCCGGAATCATGAGCGTCTTTGGCGTTCTCCGCAGATGGGCCATTTGCATCGGGTACGATCAACTCATCTACCTTTGCTAGTAGATGGTCCCTGGCCGCCTTGATGGAATTATCGGGAGCGATGTGCTCGAAACCATTGACCAACAGGTCGAGGTCGGCGATGACCGGCACTCGGGCTCCGAACCTAGTGAAGAACTCTCGATACCGCCGAATGTTGCCCTTGCCGGTAATCCGTGCAAATAGAACAGGCACTTGGGCTACGTCCCACGCGGCATTGAGTGTTTTGGCGATATGCGGCATCAACAGGTAGTCGCTGTCACCTTCAACAAGAACAACGGTGTCGGCGAAGAATGCTGCATTGTTGTTCTCGAAGCAGATGATCTGAAACTGGTCTTTGGCGGTCATGTCCGATAGGTCAACCGGTTGAATCTGCGTAAATGGTCTGGGCGCTATCGCGGCATCTGATACTTTGCGTAACTTGACAAATGTCTCGGTCGCCTGCGGTCCGAAGAACATCGGGGAGTGCGTTGTAACGAGAACGTGATGTTCCTTGGCAAAAACCCGCAGGGCATCAAAAAGAATGCGCTGAGCCTTGGGGTGAAGGAATAACTCTGGTTCCTCGAACAACAGCAGATAGGTTGCGGGGGCGGGTTCCACCTGCGGTTGTGCTGGTTCGGCAACTAAGACTGGTTCTTCAACTAACGGCGTGACAGGCGCGAGCTTTGCCTTGAGTTCCACCCAAGACCGCAGGATAGAGAAGACAATTGCACGACGCAACCCGTCCCCCTTCGAATCGATGAGACCATCGACACCATCGTTGGCATAGATGCGAGCAGATGAGAAGACAGTCTTCAATTCTGGCGGTGGAATCATGATTCGGAGTGCCACATCAGCAAAACTCTCTCGGACATATTTTTCGACGGTGGACTCGATTAGCCTTACTTCATCTAGCCGTCCATCTAGGACCGTTCCATCAGGCTGCTGAACGCAATTAAGCTTGGCGTTGAGCTCTTCAAACAGTCGTTGCGCATCCGGCAACTTGGGTTCGACTGCCTGAAGTAAGATAGCTAAGATTTTCCCAAAAGGGGTGCTCTCAGTTGTCTTGATGTCATCGGTAAGGTCTTTTACCGCCGGGATATAGATCGGGTCGGGCAACATCGGTTCGATGCTCTTGTCTATGCCCGTAGGCAAAGGCTGGTCGGCAGCAGTCTTCTGTTTGTCGGGTAATGCGTCGGCGAGCTCCTGAATCTTTTGCTTTACAGTATCCTGATTCATAGTCGTATCGACAACACCATTCAGTTCAGGAAACGCCTGCACCACCTTGTCGAGAAATGCTTGCCCTGGACGACCACCTCTCAAAAGCGCGGCGATGTTCTCCGCAGAAAAACGGGCGTCATTAGGCGCGAGCGTGTTGTAGAGCAGCGAACTCTTTCCAGTGGTGTCATAGAACCTGACAAGAACGAGCCGACCATCCTTGACAATTCCTGCAACACGCGTGCGGTGTTCATCGGCTAATCGCGCCAAGTCCGCATCCTGGATGTCTTCGAAAGTCACCACGATGCGGATGGGTTTAGACTCGTCAAAAAAATAACTGGCACCCAGCTTCGTGCCGGAGAAGAACAGGGACAATGCCTGCAAGAAGGAAGATTTTCCTGAATTGTTCTCTCCGATGAGGCAACCAAAGCGCGACAGGGGGATTGTCACGTCCCTAAGCGCCCGGTAATTTGTAATAGATAGTTGCGTTAGTTTCATGCTCAATTACATCCTCTCTTTACACCTAACCACGAATTAATCAGCAAATCCCTATTTTCCCTTGAGCGGATTTAATGACTGTCCCACTTCCAATCAAACTAGGCGGCGATGGGGTAAAATCGAACATGCCCCTTATTTTACAATTCTTTTCCCCATTCTCCAAGCACACCAACCATGACTATCCCGCAAACACTTCAAACCGACGTGCTCAATTTCGACATCCGTCGCGACAGCGTTCTGATGGTGCGGGCCTCCTTGCGCACGCTGGGACAGATTCCAGGCAGTGCAGAGACCGTCATCTAGGGCCTTACTGCGTCGTGGCCAAGTGTCGAAGGCTGGGGCTTTCTTGCTCGATGTTGCGCAGCTTTGGCGTGCAACATCATCTGCCTTACGCACAGATCCGTTTTATTTTTGCAACCCCGCCCCTGAAAAGCGATGGGGTGAATGAGATTTTTGCATAGAAAAAGAGAGACTGGGCTTTTACGCTCGTCTCTCTTTCCTCGTTTACTTGTAACTCGAAAACTAGCCTGCCAGGAACCCCATCACCTTACTTTTAAGGGCCGGGGCCGGGGCTGCGCCGACGTGGCGGCTGACTTCCTGTCCGCCTTTGATGAAGAGCAGGGTCGGGATGCCCATCACACCGTATTTCATCGCCCACTGCGGGTTCTCGTCGGTGTTGACCTTGGCGATCACGACCTTTTCGCCCTGTTCCTTGGCGATCTCTTCCAGGGCCGGGGCGATCATCTTACACGGGCCGCACCAGGGCGCCCAAAAATCCACGACCACCGGGGTGGCCGACTTCAATACTTTTTCTTCAAATTCTGCATCAGAAACATGAATTGGTAGGGACATTTTTTTACTCCTTGAATAAAATAGCAGCAATTCTTTGATGCGCCACAGGCAAAAAAGTTTCATCGCCGCGCTCATTATAGCATCAAGGTTTGACGAACTCGAAAAAGATAATAGAATGTTTACAAAATACAAACACGATCGTGTTCAAGGAGATCCTTGTGAATAAAATGCAACGCTTGCTCTCCCGCCTGGATCAGATCGGGCAGTCCCTGGAAAGATCAGGCCATGCCCTGGCGCTGATCGGCCTGGGCTCTGTCGGTGCCGAACTGCAAAGGCTGGATGAATACTCTGACCTCGATTTCTTTGCGATCGTTGAGCAGGGTCATAAATGGGAATTTATCAATGACCTGTGCTGGTTGAGCGAGGTCAACCCAATCGCCTACTGCTTCAAAAACTCGCCCGATGGCTATAAATTGTTGTTCGAAGACGGCATTTTTTGCGAGTTTGCTGTTTTCGAACTGGCCGAGCTGGCCCACATCCCCTTCGCTGCCGGGCGCGTCGTCTGGAAACAGCCCTGGGTGGATGAGTCGATCGCCTTTCCCGCCAGGCCGACTCCTGCTCCGCAGCCTTCCCCTACCGAGTGGCTGGTCGGCGAAGCGCTCACGAACCTCTACGTTGGCCTGGGCCGCTACCGGCGCGGCGAGAAGCTGTCCGCTTCACGCTTCATCCAGAACTATGCCGTCGACCGCATCCTTGACCTGGCCGCGCACATCGAAGCGGAACAACCCGCTTTCAAAGACCCGTTCGCCAGCGAGCGCCGCTTCGAGCAGCGCTTTCCTGAACTTGCTAAACGATTGCCGGAATTTGTGACCGGCTATCAGGCCAGTCCGCTGGCCGCGCTGGCGATTTTGGATTTTCTGGAAAGTAGTTTTGAAGTCAACCCGCACATGGCCAAAGCCATCCGCGAGTTGTACGCGGATTAATGACTCCCCTGAAAATGATAACTTGATAAGAATTGTCCTAAATTTCACAATCCATTGTAAAATAGGATAAAATTACTCGTATTATTTTGAGAGGATGGATCATGGATACTTTTTGGAATTCTCGTAAAGTGGTCATTGTTGGCGCGGGTGCGGTTGGCTCCACCTTTGCTTATGCATTGGCACAAAAGGGCGTTGCTGACGAAATCTGCCTGATGGATGCAAACCCTGATTTTGCGGCCGGCCAGGTGCTCGATCTGGCGCACGGACTGCCTTTTTTCCCATCCGTTCAGATTCGGGTGGGGGAAACCGGCGATTATGCCGATGCCCAGGTGATTGTGATTACTGCCGGGGCAAAACAATTACCGGGCGAGTCGCGCCTTGAACTGCTGCAAAAAAATGCGGCCATGGTCGAATCGATTGTGGATGAGGTTGTGGCTCAGAATTCGCAGGCTGTGCTTGTGCTGGCGACCAATCCCGTCGATGTGCTGACCCATGTAGCGCTGAAGCGCTCCGGCTGGCCCAAGGGACGTGTAATCGGCTCTGGTACAGTGCTCGATAGTTCCCGTTTTCGTTATCTTATCAGCCAGCACTGTAATGTGGATGTGGGTAACGTCCACGCTTACATTTTGGGTGAGCATGGCGACAGCGAAGTGGCGGCCTGGTCGATGACTCATGTCGGCGGAGTATCGATTGACAAGTATTGTCCAATGTGCGGCAATTGCCAGGATTGGCCGGCCCAGCGCGAGCGGATTGTGCGCGAGGTGCGTGACTCGGCCTACCACATCATTAATTACAAGGGTTCAACTTATTTCGGCATAGGGATGTCGCTGGTGCGTATTGTTGGCACCATTTTGCAAGACCAAAACAGCGTCCTGACGGTTTCAACCTATCTGGACGGCGAGTACAACATTCGTGATGTTTGCCTGGGGATTCCGTGTATTGTCGGGCAAGGGGGTGTCAAACGGATTATCGAAACAGAGCTATATCCCGAAGAGCAGGCTGCGCTCGAACGTTCTGCGAAAATCTTGCAGGAAGGCCTTGCCAGCCTGAAAACCTAACTGTGGCGGCGTTCCAGTTCCGCCCGAACCTGGGCCGGGCTGATCCCTCGCGCGGCCATCAAAACCAGGGTGTGGTAGGCCAGGTCGGCGATTTCTTCGATCAGGCGCTCATCGCCTTGCACCAGCGCGGCAACGGCTACTTCCACGCCTTCTTCGCCGACTTTTTGAGACAGGCGCGGCAAACCCTCGTCGAAAAGGGAATTGGTGTACGAGCCGGGTTTGGGGTTGGCCTTGCGGCCTAACAGAAAGGTGTAGAGTTCATCGAGAGTCATGGGGTTTCCTTTTTCGGGATATTTCATTATTTTACTTGCTTTCAGCATCCCAAGAATAATGTAAAATGAGGTTCTCTGATATTTTCTGTAAAGAAGGCTGCATTTTGGGGTATGAGCGCGTACGCGCTCATACCCCAAAATGCAGGGGCCTATCACGGAAATTCCCAAAGAGCGTAAAATGAATACGTCCCTGCAAAAATTTATCGTCAGGCAGCCCAGTCCCAATGACCCTTGAAATTAACCGGCTCGAACAAGCGATCACCGCCCTGGAAGCCCAGCGTGCCACGTTGGGCGATTCTGTTGTCGAGACGGCCCTGATACCCCTGCACGAAAAACTGGCCGCTTTGCGGGCTTCCCGAAAGCAGGCCGAATCCGAATCCGAATCTCAAAAGCGCAAGATTATTACGGTCTTGTTCGCCGATTTGCCAGCCCTGTCTGCCCTGGGCGAGCAGAGCGATCCCGAAGATATGCGTGACGCCACCAACAGCCTGTGGAACCAACTCGACTCGGCCATCCTGGCGCACGGCGGAAGGATCGATAAGCACATGGGGCACGGAGTCATGGCCCTGTGGGGGGCTGAAAGCATTGCCGAGGATGATCCCGAACAGGCCATCCGCGCCGCATTGGGGATGAAGAACATTTTGCATGAGGCTTGCCAGGCCTCCCCGATTTTCGCTGCTGAAAATATCAACCTGCGGGTGGGCATCAATACTGGCCCGGCCATTGTCGGCCAAATGGGCACCACCGGCGAATTTACTGCCATTGGCGATACGGTCAACCTGGCAGCGCGCCTCAACCAATCGGCCCAGCCCGGACAAATCTTGATTTCATCAGACACCTATCGCCTGGTGCGCGGTATCTTCGATATTGAGAAGATGCCGGCCATGCGTGTTAAAGGCAGATCTGAAGAAATATTACCCTACAACATCCTCAATGCCCGGCCACGCGCTTTCCATTTAATCACCCGCGGGGTCGAGGGCGTACAGACAGACCTGGTCGGGCGCGCGAGCGAACTGGCCCAGATCCAGGCTGCCTACCAGCGCATGTTCGCCGAGCGCCAGCCCCAACTGGTCAACCTGGGCGGTGAAATGGGCATCGGCAAAACCCGCCTCGTGACCGAGTTCCTGACCTGGACCGACCCCCAGCCCAATGACTACTATCTTTTTCTGGGGCGTTCGGCTCCATCCCAGACCAATGCTCCCTTTGCCTTCCTGCGCGAAATTGTTGCCTTCCGCTTCCAAATTCAGGACAGCGATTCGCTTGCTGTGGTTTTCCAGAAAATGGAAGCTGGCTTCCAGAACTTCCTGCCTGATGACCCCCGCGCGCAGGAAAAGGCGCACATTGTCGGCCAATTGATCGGTTACGATTTCAGCCAGAGCCAGCACTTGAGCGGCCTGCTTGGCGAAGCAACCCAATTGCGCAGCCTGGGCTTTGCCAGCATTCTGCGCCTGGTACAGGGCGCAGCCAGCCTTCATCCGCTTATTTTCGTGCTGGATGACATCCAGTGGGCAGACAACGCCTCGCTCGATGCGCTTTCCTACCTTTTTGGGAATTTATCTGCCAATACGCCGTTACTGGCGATTTGCGCTGCCCGCCCCGAGCTGTATGAACGTTACCCAAATTGGGGACGCGGACTCCCGAATGCCGTTGAACTGCAACTTGGGCCGCTTACCCGCGAGGACAGCCGCATCCTGGTGCGGCAGATACTTAAAAAAGTCGATTCCCTGCCCTCTGCCTTGCGTGAACTGGTTGTTGGCGGCGGGGATGGAAACCCCTTTTACATCGAAGAACTGCTCAAGATGTTGATCGAAGCCCGCGTGATCAACAACACGGCCAGCGATTCCTGGGGGATTGATCTCTCGCGGCTCGATAAACTCAACATTCCGCCGACCCTGGCCGGGGTCTTGCAAGCCCGGCTGGATGGCCTCGACAGCATGGAAAGGGCCGCCTTGCAGCGCGCCTCGGTGGTGGGGCGCATCTTCTGGGATCGCGCCCTGGAGGCGATCAGCCCCGAAATAGGGAGCGAGCGCGAGCGTTTGCAGGTTTCGTTGGCAGCTTTGCGCGCCAAAGAACTGATTTTTAGCCATCCAATTTCGGCTTTTTCAGATACAACCGAGTACGCCTTCAAACATTCCCTGCTTCGTGATGTGACCTACGAGACTGTGCTCAAACGCCAGCGCACCCAGTACCATGAGCGCATCGCGGCCTGGTTGGATCGGATCAGCGGCGAGCGACGCGGGGAATACCTGCCGATCATTGCCGATCATTATGAGAATGCCGGGCAAGGGGATAAGGCTGCCGATATCCTGGTCGAAGCCGGCGAAAAGGCGCTGAGCTTAAGTGCGCTCTCTGAAGCTTTTGGCTTTTTCAAGCGCGCGCTTTCGCTTATTTCCCCGCTTCGCAAGCGGGACGAAGGTTACATTCATCTAAAAATGGGCGAAACCTTTTATCGTTCCGGCGAATACCCTGATGCCATCAAGCATACTGATATTGCCCTGGCATGCTTCAAGGAGATAACCTCCGGTCGTTTATTGCTGGCCGCCATCGTTCAGCATGGGCAGATCAAAACCGAAACGGGCGAATATACCGAATCCGAGCGGTTCTTTGAGGCAGCGCTCAAGATGGCGCGCGAAATTTCTGTTCAAAATGATTCACTCCTGGCGCAGATTTTGTACGGCCTGGGAAACACCCACTGGCGTTTGGGAAAACTTGAGTCGGCTGTCCGTTTCTGCGAAGAAAGCCGCACCCTGGCCGAGAAAATTCAGGATACCAACAGCCTGCTCCTGGCGCTCAACCGTCTGGGTGTCCTTTCCGGCCTGGCCAGGAAAGCTGACCGCGAAGAGAGTCTGTATCATCAAGGGCTGACCCTGGCGCTTTCAGTCGGAAACCGCGAACGCGCCGCCGTTTTTCTCAATAACCTGGGCGCCCTGGCCGATGAGCAAGGCGATTACAACAAGGCGATGCAATACTACCGGCGAGCCATTCCGATGGCGCGTGAAATTGGCGCGCAGCAATCACTGGCCCTGTACCTGCTCAACCTGGCCAATAGCCAGATCCGGGTTGGGGATTTACAAAATGCCCGCGAGCACCTGCGCGAGGGGTTGGTGCTTTCTGACCATATCGGCGCTGCGCCCTGGATGTTGATCGGCGTTATCTTCTTTGCCCGCCTCGAAGCCGCACTGGGAAATTTCCCGCGCGCGCTCGAATTGCTTGGCCTGGCTGATCACCATCCGGCTCACAGCATCGACCACCAGCGCCTGGCTGAACAAATGCTCCAGGAATGGAACCTGGATGATGATGAAGTGGTTGCCGGGATGGCGCGCGGCGCTGCCATTGACTGGCAAACCAACCTGCGTCAACTCCTGCTTGATTAAGGGGACTTCTGCACATGGACGACGCCACCAAATTACAACAAGCCATCCAGGCCCTTGATTCCCAGCGCAGTCTCCTGGGGGATGATGTGGTTGAAGCGGCGCTTGGGCCGTTACGCGAGCGGCTGACCTTCCTGCAGACAACCCAGGCTGTCCAAAATGTTCCTACTCAGCCTGCCGCCCAGCAGCGCCGGATTGTCACCATTCTGTTTGCCGATGTGAGCGGCTATACCGCCATGTCAGAACATATGGATGCTGAAGATGTGCGCGATGTGATGAATGCCCTCTGGCAGAAATTGGATAATATCATCCTGACCCGCGGCGGAAAAATCGACAAGCACATGGGCGATGGCGTCATGGCCTTGTGGGGCGCGGATGAAACCCGTGAAGACGATCCCGAACAGGCCATCCACGCCGCCTTGCTGATGCGGGCTGCCCTGGCAGATTTTCGCCCGGATCAGCCCCTGGCCGACAGGTTGAAAATGCGCATCGGCCTGAACACCGGCCCGGTCTTGCTCGGCTCGATTGGTACGCGCGGCGAAGTGACCGCCATCGGCGATACGGTCAACGTTGCTTCGCGCCTCGAGCAAATCTCTCCGGCGGGAGGCGTCCTGATTTCGCACGATACCTATCGTCATGTGCGTGGCGTTTTCGAGGTCGATGTCCAACCTCCACTCGAAATCAAGGGCAAGATTGAACCGCTTCAAACTTACCTGGTGAAGGCGGCCAAACCGCGCGCCTTCCGCCTGTACACACGCGGCATCGAGGGTGTCGAAACGCGTATGATTGGCCGCAGCGATTCACTTGCGCGGCTCAGGATTGCTTTTGAAGATTCGCTCGTGGATGGCAACCTGGTTGTTATCACTGTTACCGGTGACGCCGGGATCGGCAAAAGTCGCCTGTTGTATGAGTTCAACGCCTGGGCAGAAGTTCAGAAAGTTTCGTGGTGGGTTTTCAAGGGCCGCGCCAGCCAGTCGATGCAGAACACACCCTATGCCCTGCTGCGCGATATTTTCTCAACCCGTTTTGAGATCCAGGACAGCGACTCGCTGGCGGTTGCCCACGAAAAGCTGGAGCAGGGTTTTGCCGAATTTTTGCCAGATGTGCCAGATTGGCGCGAGAAGGCCCACGTCATCGGTCACTTGATCGGGCTGGACTTCTCAGAAAGCCCCCATTTGCGCGGTCTGCTCAATGACCCGCGCCAACTACGCCAGCAGGCCCTTTTTTACCTGGTGCGTTTTTTTTGCGTTGCCAGTTCCACCAGCCCGGCCTTGTTGATGCTCGACGACCTGCAATGGGCTGACAGTGGCTCGCTGGATGCCCTCCATTATTTGTTCACCAATCTGCCCCCCGCCAGTCCCTTTATGGCCCTGGCGGTAACCCGCCCGATCCTGTTTGAGCGGTACCCCAACCTGGGACAGGGCATCAAGAACTTGACCCGTATTCACCTGCACCCGCTTGATAAGAATGACAGCCGCCTGCTGGTCAGCGAAATCTTGCGCAAAGTGCCAGACCTGCCCGATGCCATTCGTGAACTGGTGGTCGGTGGTGCGGAAGGCAATCCCTTCTATCTCGAAGAACTGATCAAGATGCTGATCGATCAACGCGTCATTTGCCCGGATGAAGACCCTTGGCGCGTTGAACCGGGACGCCTGGCCGCGATCCATGTGCCATCCACCCTTAGCGAAGTTTTGCAGGCCCGCCTCGACAGTCTGTCGGTTAATGAGCGATTGACCATCCAGCGCGCGGCTGTGGTCGGGCGCATTTTTTGGGATCAAGCCATCTTGCATGCCAGCCCCGACCTTTCTGAAGGGGATGTGCGTGAATCCTTGCAGGCCTTGCGGCGCAAAGAGTTGGTTTATGAACGCCGCCCGGCAGCGTTTACCGGTACACGTGAATACACCTTCAAGCACAGCCTTTTCCAGGAAGTGACTTACGAAACCTTGCTCAAGCGTCAGCGCGCCAGTTTGCATACCCTCGTCGCGCGCTGGCTTGATCGCGCCAGCGGCGAACGACGCGGCGAGTACCTGGCCCAAATTGGCGAGCATTACGAAAAGGGCGGCGACGTGGCCCGGGCGGCGGAAATTTTCTCCCAGGCTGCCGAACGCGCCCTCAGCCTTTCAGCCTTGTCTGAAGCGCGCGGGTTTTTCGAACACGCCATCAGACTTCTCGAGCACCCGGATCAGCCCGTGCGCGATGTCATCGAAATGCAAATTGGCCTGGCCGATGCTTGTATGCAATTGGGAGAGTATGTCCAGGCCCAGCAGCATGCCGAATCTGCCGTTGCCCTGGCCAGCGAGATGCAAATTGACAGCCTGGTGGCAGAATCGTTGGCGCAGTTGGGGCAGCAGGCCTGGTTTCTGGGCAAATACCAGGATGCTTACTCGTACCTGACCGGGGCGCTCTACCTGGCGCGCCAGCAGGAAAACCCATCCACCCTGGCGCGCGTGCTGGTCGGGTTGGGCAATGTTGAATGGCGACTGGGTAATCTCGAAAGCGCGCGTGAACACTGCCGGGAAAGTTATCAGATTGCCAGCCAGAACGGCGATACAACAACGTTGCTGAATGCGCTCAACCGCCTGGGTGTTATCATGGGCGGTTTGGGAGATGCATCGGAAGAAGAGAAGTGTTACCAGCAAGTGCTCGACCTTGCGCTCTCGGTCGGCAATCGTGAACGCGCTGCAGCAGCGCTCAATAACCTGGGCGCCTTGGCCGGGGAGCAGGGCGAATGGCAAAAATCGTGGGATTACTACCTTCGCGCCTTGTCCATCTCGCGCGAGACTGGCGCGCGGCACGGCGAGGCCCTGCACGTGACCAACCTGGGCCTGGCTGCCATTCAGCTCGGACGACACAAAGCCGCGCGCGACCACCTGCGCGAAGGCGCCCGCCTGGCCCAGGAAATTGGCGCACAGCCCGTATTGCTCTCCGCCATGCTTTATTTTGGCCTGCTGGCTCGCGCCGAAGGCAACCTGCAACATGCCCTTGAACTGGTTGGCCTGGCTCGCAAACATCCATCCTGGGATAGTGAAAACGAGCGCGAAATGCTGCTCTACATCAGCGAGGCCGACCGCACCGGCGACCAGGCCCTGGATGCCATGCGGCGTGGGCAATTTCGCGATTGGGATGCCACCTTGAACGAAATCCTTGTCACATCATAAATCAGGAGAATTTTTTTGGAACCGTTGGAAGTTACCATTGCGTTTTTCTTGCGCCAGTGGGGCCTGAAATTGGCCCTGGCGGAATCTTGCACCGGCGGTCTGGTTGCTGACCGGATCACGAACGTACCGGGTTCGTCAGATTACTTTTTGGGCGGGATGGTTGCTTACTCTTACGAGGCCAAAGTAGCTCTGCTGGATGTTTCCTGGGATACCCTGCAGCAGCACGGGGCCGTCAGCCGCGAGACCGTCATCGAAATGGCGCGCGGCGCCCGCAAAGCCCTGGGTGCAGACCTGGCCGTGTCTGTCAGCGGCATCGCCGGCCCAGGCGGCGGGATGCCCGGCAAGCCGGTTGGCTATACCTGGTTTGGCCTGTCCAGCGCTGAAGGCGATTGGGCGCGCAATTTCACCTGGGATGGAGACCGTGTTGCCAACAAAGTCGCCTCTGCTGAAGCTGCCCTGCAATTTTTACTTGATTACCTGCAAAAATCTGCATGAAAAATATTGTCGTCCTCATTTCTGCCAATTCCGAATGGCGGGCCGTCAAAGAAATCTTGTCTGGTCGTGCGCCGCAAATTGTATTGACTCCTGTGGGCGAAACCTTCAACCTTCAACGCGCTGCCTTCACCCTGGTCTTCCTGCACGGCGGCTGGGGGAAAATTTCAGCGGCGGCAACGGCCCAATACGCCATCGACCACTTCCGGCCAGATTTGCTGGTCAACCTGGGCACCTGCGGCGGGCTGGATGGACGCATCGAAACGGGAGCGGTCCTGCTCGTTGAGCGCACCCTCGTCTATGACATCATCGAACAAATGGGCGACCCGCAGGCCGCCCTTGAACATTACAGCGCGAAACTTGATTTATCCTGGCTGGAAGGTTTGCCCCTACCTGCCGGGGTGCAGCGCGGATTGATGGTTTCCGCCGACCGCGACATCCTGCGTGAGGATGTCCCCATGCTCATCGAGCGTTTTGACGCCGTTGCCGGAGATTGGGAAAGCGGTGCGATCGCCTGGGTCGCCAACCGCAACGGTGTCCGCTGTCTGATCCTGCGCGGTGTCACCGACATCGTCAGCCCGGATGGCGGTGAGGCTTATGGCAACATAAACCTGTTCCATCAGCGCACGAAAACGGTCATGGGTAACTTAATTGAAATGCTGCCTCAGTTTTTATCACACTCTGCGCTTGCGCCGTAAAGCCTTCTTGGCAGTTTTTGCCGGCGGGGCCGGCGTGGGCGCGGGAGCGATCTGATAGGCATCGGGGAATTTCAGCCCGGGGATGGTGATTGTATTGTTGCGGGCCATCAACAGGATCAGCCCAGCCAAGCCCATCAGCGCGGAAACCAGTTGCGAGGTCGTCAGGAACGTTCCGGCGATCACGGGCTGATCGGGCCGGAAGAATTCGATGAAGGTCCGGCCTGAACCGGCCAGGACCAGCCACCAGGCCAGTATGGCTCCCGGCTTGAATTTTTCGGGCCAGCGTTGCGCGGCCCACAGCAATAGTCCCCCAAAGAGGAAATTCCAGATCATTTCGTAGGCAAAAGTCGGGTGGAAGCGGGTTGTCTCGACCGGGAATTTGACCAGGTCGCGGAATTCTCCGATGCGGTGGAAAGCATCGATTGAAATCCCCCACGGCAGGGTTGTTGGCGGACCGTAGAGTTCCTGGTTGATGAAATTGGCCGGTCGCGCAACGGCCTGGCCGATCAGCGTTACCGGGGCAATCGCATCCAGGAAAAGCCACATGTCGAGCTTGTAATGCCGGGCGTAGAAATAAAGCGTGATGACGCCAAAAAGCAACCCGCCAAAGAAATGTAAACCGCCTTCCCAAACCGCGATGATCTTGCCGGGATTTTCGAGATAAAGCTGGTTGCCCCCCAGGATTGAATTGATGACATACCACAGCCGCGCCCCGAGGATGCCAATCGGCAGCAGCCACAAAAGCGCATTCCAGACATGCTCCGGGTTTTCGCCGCGCCGTTTGATTTCGCGTTCGGCCAGCCAGGCCGCGACGGCGATGCCGAGGGCCACCAACAGGCCGTACCAACGCAGCTCGATCACGCGGCCAAAAATTTCAAAAGAGAACAGAATTGGATCCAACTTTCACCTCCGATAAGAATTGGGCTGAATTATACCCGCCACAAGGGTCAACATCTTGATCTACTGCGGAATCAAAAAGGACTGCCTTTTGGGCAGCCCTTTTTGCGTTTTTTAGTAGTCCATCCCACCCATGCCGCCAGGGGGCATGCCAGGAGCCTTGTCCTTTTCAGGAACATCGGTGATCAAGACTTCGGTGGTCAACATCATTGCGGCGATGGATGCTGCATTTTCGAGCGCACCACGCACAACCTTAACCGGGTCAATGACGCCAGCTTTGATCATGTCGGTGTATTCACCGGTCAGAACGTTGTAGCCAATGTTCTTGTTTTTCTTCTCAACAGCCGTGCGGCGGACGCCATCGATGATGACGGAACCGTCCTGGCCAGCGTTGGCGGCCAGTCTGCGGATGGGAGCTTCGAGCGCCTTGCGGACGATGCTGACGCCGACCTGGGCATCTTCGTTGTCCATTTTGACGTTGTCGAGCGAGCCGGAAGCGTTGATCAGGGAGATTTCACCACCGGGGACGATGCCTTCTTCGACAGCGGCGCGCGCAGCCGAGAGGGCGTCTTCGACGCGGTGCTTCTTCTCTTTGAGTTCGGTTTCAGTAGCGGCGCCAACGCGGATGATGGCAACGCCACCGGCCAGTTTGGCGACACGTTCCTGAAGTTTTTCGCGGTCGTAATCGCTGGTGCTCTTGTCGATCTCAACGCGGATCTGGTCGACACGGCCCTTGATCAGAGCTGCATCACCCTTGCCGCCGACGATGGTGGTGTTGTCTTTGTCGGCAACGATCTTTTCGGCGCGGCCCAGGTCAGCAATGGTGGCTGTTTCGAGCTTGCGGCCAGTTTCTTCGCTGATGACCGTACCGCCGGTCAGGATGGCGATGTCTTGCAGCATGGCCTTGCGGCGGTCGCCAAAGCCAGGGGCTTTGATGGCCAGCACGTTGAGCATACCGCGCAGCTTGTTCAGGACCAGGGTGGCCAGTGCTTCACCATCAATATCTTCGGCAATGATGACCAATTCACGCTTGCCAAGCTGGACAAGTTTTTCGAGGATGGGAACGATATCTTGGGCGGCAGAGATTTTCTTCTCGTTGATCAGAATATAGGCATCTGCGATCACAGATTCCATGTGTTCGGCATCGGTGATGAAGTAGGGCGAGATGTAGCCGCGGTCGAATTGCATACCTTCGACGTATTCGGTTTCGAAGAGCATGGATTTGGATTCTTCAACGGTGATGACGCCATCTTTACCGACTTTGTCCATCACATCGGCAATCAGGCTGCCGATTTCAACGTCAGCGGCTGAGTTGGTCGCAACCGAGGCAATTTCTTCCTTGGTATTGATCGAGACAGCCATCTCGCGCAGGCCGGCGACGACGCTGTCGGCGGCTTTTTCGATCCCGCGTTTGAGCAGCATCGGGTTGTACCCAGCGGCCAGGGCTTTCAGGCCTTCGGTCACGATGGCGTGAGCCAAAACGGTGCTGGTGGTGGTACCATCACCGGCAATGTCATTGGTCTTCTGGGCGGCTTCCTTGAGCAGTTGTGCGCCCATGTTTTCAAAAGGATCTTCCAGTTCGATTTCTTTGGCAACCGAGACGCCATCGTGGGTGATGGTGGGGGAGCCAAATTTGCGGTCGATCGCAACATTGCGGCCCTTCGGGCCGAGGGTGGTCGCCACAGCGTTGGCAACAATATCCATGCCGTTCTTGAGCTTGCGGCGGGCTTCTTCAGTAAAAACGAGTTGTTTAGCAGCCATAGGTTTTGTCCTCCTTAGGATTACTTGCCTTCAACAATTCCGAGCAGGTCGGTTTCGCGCAGGATGAGCAGTTTTTTGCCGTCAATCTTCATTTCAGTGCCGGCATATTTGGCGAACAAGACTTTATCACCGACTTTGACATCCATTGCGATGCGATCACCATCTTCGTCGCGCTCGCCGGGACCGGCTGCGAGAATAATGCCCTGTTGGGGCTTTTCTTTGGCGGTGTCGGGCAACACCAGGCCGCTCGCGGTTGTTTCTTCCTGCTCAGCAGGCTCAATGACGACGCGGTTGCCAAGGGGCTTGATTGAAATGCTCATGCGTACCTCCAGACAAAATTGTGAATTGGGAATGAATTTTACAAAGTTTTAGCACTCGCAAGGTTAGAGTGCTAAAACGTATGATACTCTTGCTGAATAACCCCGTCAAGAGCAATGTTTTAATTCTTATGAAACTCTGACACACGAGAATTTGGCTCTTTAGGAATTCCCGTGATAAGCCCCCGCATTTTGGGGTTGAGCGCGCGCGCGTTTGCGGCGCGCTCAACCCCAAAATGCGGCCTTCTTTACCCCGAAGGGCACCGGGGCAGGCAGGCAAATATCAGAGAGCCGAGAATTTAGTTCAGGGTTGTTGGGTCGCTATCGGGGTTGCCGTGGTGAGCACGATCGGGGTAGCCTCGCCTATCGACGCACAAATGGTTTCACCAGCCTGGATGATTCCCAGCACGGTCGGCTCGCTGCCAAAAACGGAAGCGCGGATTTCATTAAAAATAGAAGTCGCTTCAGCGCAGTAGTTTTCCTGCGGGCGGCTGAGGGCCGCCAGAACGGATCCGTAGGTGTAGTAATAAACCAAAGTATCGGATGAAAGCGCCATGCCGTTGACATCTGTGCCAGGGTCGCCCTGGGCGCATCCGCCGCGGGCTTCGCAGGACTCTTCAGCGGTGCAGCCGCGAATGGCGCATTCCAGAGCCAGGATTGAGCCTTCGTAGTTGCGCGATTTGAAGAAAACGATGCCCAACTGCCCGTAGACATCCGCTTTGCCGGGATTGAAACTAAGCGCCTTGAGTACGTTGCGCGAGGCGGCAAAATATTCACCCATTTGTGAGTAGGACCTGGAGATGGATATATAAGGCGCAGGGTCTTGGATCCCGATTTGTTCGTTCGTGATTGCCGCCCGCTCAAAATATTCGAGCGATTTTTCGAAAAGCAGGGTTTGCTGAGACTCTATGGTGCTGGTAGAAGCCAGGTGGCGGTAATTGGCCCCGGCGCGCAGCATCAGAAAGGTCAGGTTTGGGGTAATCTGGATGGCGCGATCGTATTCCTCGATGGCGCGATTGTATAAACCTTGCGATTCAAGCAGATAAGCATTAACGCGGTGCAAGTCCATCAGGTCTTCGCCACGTTCCTGGGCCAGCTTCATGTATTCATCGGCCTGGGTTAGGTTGTACTGGTTGGTCAAGATTTCAACATAGTACACCAGGGCCAATGTGTTGGTGTTATCCAATTGCTGGGCGCGGATAACTTCTTGCTCTGCCTCGGTTAACAGGCTGTCGTAGCGGTCCTTGTCTGTGTAAAAGTATTGATTGGCATTCCAGATCAAAACGAAAGCGCGGATGGCCGCCACCGTGCTGTTATCAGGGGCAGCTTCTTTGGCGCGGTTGATGGAAATCAGGGCTTCCTGCAAGCGGGTCAGTTTTTCGGCATCGACCAGCAAAGCCGATGAGTAAGCCTGGATGCGTGCCATTTTGGCCCACACTTCGGCATTTTGCGGGTCGATACGCGTAGCATCGCGGTAGGCAGCGATGGCGGCATCCAGGTTCCCGGTGGTGAAATAAACATCGCCTTCCTCAGTGAGCGAGAGGGCAGATCGCGTAGCGGTCGGGGTGGCCATCCCTGCTTGTTGAATTGCTCCCACTTCGATGCCGCGAATAAACCATATTCCCCACAGCGCCATCAGCGCCCAGAAGAAGATACGGTAAATATTGGACTGGGATTGACGTCGGAACAATGGACGCCTGGAAGGAATATTCATATCAGACTCATGGGGTTGGGCTGCCGACCGGTGTTTCCTCGGGTGTTTCTTCGGTGGCCGAAACGCCGGATAGGGTTTCAGCGCACTGGCGCAAGCCTTCGGTGGCGTTGAAAACAGCGGTTTCGTCACCCGGCACGCCGGTAACAATTTGCTGGAATATGGGCACCGCCTCATTGCAGCGTTCCAGCCTTAACAGGGTAAAACCGTAGATATAATAAAATTCGGCTGTCCGGCCCACTGGCTGCAAAGGTAGCGGCTCAACCTGGATCTCGTCGTTATACAGGCCACCTTTGATAACGTAACTCAAAGTTTCAAGCGCTTCAAGCCATTTAAAGTTGCGATATTGAATCACGCCCAGGTTGCCATAATAGTCCGCAATTTGGGGCGCGTCGCGCACCGCCTGTTCGGCATATTGCTCGGCTTTACCAAATTCACCGGTGTTAGAGTAAATACGTGAAATGATAAGGTCTGGAACGGGATCTGACGGATTAAGGGCGTTGGCGCGGTTGAGCGAGTCGAAGGCTTTGTCGTAGATATCTGCCGAGCGATAAGTGCGGCCAAGAGACAGGTGCAGGTCGGCAATATTGTTGTTGATCGCGATGGCGGTTTCATATTCGGCAATCGCTTCAGGATAATTCTGGGTCACTTCAAGCACATAGCCGCGCGCGCGATGCGCTTCGAGCGTGCCCTGCCCAAGACTGATGGCGATATTTGATTCTTCGATCATCTTTTCGATAACATTGATTGAGCCGGTTCCATTGAGATATTGGTCTGCCAGCAATTCAGCGTAATAGGCGTGTGCCAAGGCATTATTGGGATCGATTTCCAGGGCGCGGGTGATGGAGGCTTCCCCGGCCAGGAAGTCTCCCTGCGAGGCCAATGCCCAGCCGCGCACCGCGTGGGCGCTGGCGTTGTTGGGGTTGAGCAGCAGTGCGTTCTCTGCATTCAACTGGGCGTCCAGGTTGCGCCCCAGGAAAACCTGGATGCGCGCCAGGGTCAGGTAGGTGGCTGCATCAGATGGGTTGGCTTGCAGGGCGGCCTGATAAGAGTCCACAGCCTGGGATAGTTTCCCTTCGCGGAACAAGCTCTCAGCTTCCGAGATATATGATTCCGGGTTGCGGGTTGGGGTGGGTGTCATAGCGCCCGGTATGGGGAGACTGGGCACAATCAGGCGTTCGAAATAAAATGCTGCGCCGATCAGGGCAACCAGCATAAAAATGCGAAACACGTTTAGCGGCTTGCGCCGTTTTTGCATAGACCATTTACTTCCACGTAGATACATAAATTCATCATACCATTGTGAATTAAGGCGCGTCAAGCCGCCAGCGGCAAGATTAACCGCATTCTTATCATAAATGTCGGTCGAAAAGGCTCATTTTCTTGCCCAAAAGGCTGCTTGGATATAGAATGAGGACATGCGTTTTGATGTCTTTACCCTGCTGCCCGAAACCCTGCGCCCCTATCTGAATGCCAGCATCCTCGAAAAGGCTGCGGCGCGGGGTCTGATCGAAGTTCACCTGCATAACATCCGCGATTACGCCCGCGATCGTCATCACACCACCGACGATACGCCTTACGGCGGCGGCGGCGGGATGGTGATGAAGCCGGAACCAGTCTTCGATGCGCTGGAAACGGTACTCGGGAGTCCGCCCGCCTGCCCGGTCATCCTGCTCACCCCGCAGGGGCGGCTCTTCAACCAGAAAATTGCTTCAGAGCTGGCCTCCCACAAGCGAATTGCGCTGGTTTCGGGGCGTTACGAGGGGTTTGATGAACGCATTCGCCAGCACCTTGTTACGGATGAAATTTCAATTGGCGATTATGTCCTGACCGGCGGCGAACTACCTGCGTTGATCCTGATCGATGCACTCTCACGCCTGATTCCGGGCGCGCTGGGCGACCCGACCGGGGCCGAGGATGATTCCCACGCCTTGGGGCTGCTCGAATACCCGCACTATACCCGCCCGCCTGAGTTTCGCGGTTGGCGCGTGCCCGATGTGCTGCTCTCTGGCGACCACGGCAAAATTGAAACCTGGCGGCGCGAACAATCTTTGCAACGCACGCTGGCAAAGCGCCCGGATATGCTCGAAAGCGCTAATTTAGGCGAGGCGGATAAGAAGTTTTTAGCCAAAATGAATGGAACCCAAGGACGAAAGACGAAAGACTCAGAATAGCAGCCTTTTATCCTTCATCCTTTGTCTTTCGTCTTTTCTTATTTTTCAAGCCTATTTCCACGGATTACAGGAGACCTTCATGAAATTCAATTACGGCAAGATTTTCCTGCTTGGCTTCGGGTTTTTCGGGGTCAGCGTCATTTGGAGCGTATATAACGCCTTTGTGCCGCTTTTCCTCGAGTCGCGTTATGGCTTGTCGCCGGTTTGGATCGGTTTTTTTATGACGCTCGACAACATCGCGGCTTTGCTCATTCAGCCGCCGGTTGGGGCCTGGTCAGACCGCCTGCGCACCCCGCTGGGGCGGCGCATTCCGTTTATCCTGATTGGTGCGCCGGTTGGGGCGGTGGTCTTTGGCCTTATCCCGGTCGTCCAGGCCCTGCCGCTCTTTGTGGCCTGTACAACGACCCTGCTGTTGAGCATGGCTTTCTGGCGCACACCTGTTGTGGCATTGATGCCGGATATCACCCCATCCAGGTTTCGCTCGCAGGCCAATGGCATTATCAACTTCATGGGCGGTATCGGCGCCATTATTGCCTTCCTGGTTGGCGGTACACTCTATGAAATGAATTCCGCTTATCCATTTTGGATGGGCTCCGGATTGGTTATCATTGCGGCTTTGCTCGTCTTTATTTTTATTAAAGAACCGAAAGAATATGAAGAGACTGGGGTCAGGCCCAATATGCTCGCCAGTCTGAAAGAAGTGATCCAAGACAAAGACAAAAGCGCCCTGCGCCTTTTCCTGGCTATTTTTGCCTGGTTTGTGGGCTACAACGCCATTGAAGCCTTTTTTAGTCTTTACACAGTTAATCATCTCAACCTCACCGGCAAGGATGCCTCAACTCTGCTTGGACATCTCTCAACCCTTTTTGTTCTTTCTGCTTTAGGTGCGGGTTTTATTGGCGCAAAGCTTGGGCGGAGAATCACCATCTCGATCGGGTTGATCGTGCTTGGAGCGATGATTTCCATAATTTACACATTGCCCGCCGCGACACTTGCCACCCCGCTTACCAACCTGCCTGCTTTGGGCACGATCCGGGTTATCAGCCTGTTCCTGATGGGTTCGGGTTTTGCCTGGGCGCTGATCAACATTAATTCCCTGCCGATGGTGGTCGACATGGTTGAAAATGCCCGCACGGGCACGTATACCGGCCTGTATTATCTCTTTTCGACCCTGGCGGCCATTGCCGGACCAAACATCAACGGTTGGATTGTGCAGCTAAGCGGACGCGACTATAGCACGATCATGCTGGTTGCGCCGTTCTTTATGCTGATGGCCCTGATACTGATGTGGGGTGTTCGGCGCGGTGAGGCCCAGGCTGTGGCATGACCCCGTCAGCGCGTTTCTTGCGGGCGCTCAGCCCGCTGTTGACCATGTTCCTTCTTGTCGCTCCGGCGGGATGTTTGCCAGTCCCGCCGGAATGTCGTTCTCCAGATGTCATTTGTGTTGGGCTGGTGACAGACACCAATGGGTTGCAGGATTACGGCCTGAATGAGCAGGCCTGGCAGGTTTTAGAGCAATTGCGCCAGGACGATATTGTTGTTGACGTTATCGAAAGCATCGATATGCGCGACTACGATAAAAATGTGGCCTATTTTGGTGATCAAGGCTATGACCTGGTCTTCACAAGCGGCTATGGCCTTGTCGAAACGACGCGCACGATGGCCGAAAAATACCCGGATGTATCTTTTGTCATGCTCGGGCAAGCGCCTGATGAGAAAGATTCCCCGCCCAACCTGGCCGGGGTGATTTTTCCTGAAGAGCAGGCCGGGTTTTGGGCAGGCGCGCTGGCGGCTCATTTCAGCGAGATGCGCATTGTTGGCGGTGTTTTTGCCAATTTTGAGATCCCGTCAGTAGGGGCCTATGCGCGCGGGTTCGAGTCTGGGGCGCAGGGGGTGGATGTACACATTATCTCGTACGAATACGGCAGCTTTGAAGCTTCGCTTGGCGACCCGGAGTGGGGCGCAAGGCAAGCCGAATTTTTGGAAGATCTCGGGGCGGATGTCCTGTTCGCCTATGGGGGCAGCACCGGCATCTCGGCGCTGGAGCAGGCCCGGGGTCGTGTGATCGGCGTGGAAGTGGATTTCGCGCGGCGATTCCCGTCCATGCAGAACCGGCTGATCGCCAGCATTGTCTTCGATTTATCCATCCTGAAAGAAATTGTGTATGCCGGCAAGGTAAGCCAGCCAACTTATGAGGCGACATATCAGGTGATTTGGGGCAACACACCTGCGCCTGAAGTTTTGGCTTCGCCGGAGCGACTACCTCTTGACGATGCTGATTTGACAGAAGATGGTGCTTTCGAAGAAGGTGATAACGAAGATGTTGATAGTCAGGATGATGAGCCTGAAGAGGATGATACCGGCAATGAAGAAGATGGCGACGAATAGCGCATGTGGCTGGCGGGATTGTTTGCAATGCTTTTGTGACAAGTGTCGTGACAGTGTATGACTTGATGAATGGTTGAATTGGTTATATACTAACCATAGTGGGTGTTTTATTAAAGCCCGCATTTTCAATCCCTTTTTTCTCTTGGAGGAGAAACAATGAAACTTGTATCCCATATTTTGATTGCGCTGATGGTGTTATCTGTTCTGCTCGCCGCTTGCGCACCTGCTGCCCAGCAGGAGACCAAATTCAAAGTCGGTCAGGTGACTGACCTGGGTGGTATCGATGACAAATCTTTCAATGCCAGCGCCTATGCTGGTATCGAACAAGCGGTCAATGAACTTGGCATCGAAGGCAAGTATCTTGAATCGCAAGGTCAGTCTGATTATGCCAAGAACATTCAGCAGTACCTCGATGAAGATGCCGACTTGATCGTCACCGTGGGTTTCTTGCTCGGTGTTGATACCGCCGCAACTGCCAAAGCCAATCCCGATGTCAATTTTGCCATCGTGGACTATGGTTATCCTGACTGCTGGGAAGGCGCTGTTGTTGGCAAGGACTGCGGTTCTGATGTTGAAATGGCGAATGTGCGTGGTTTGGGCTTCCAGACTGACCAGGCCGCTTTCCTGGCCGGTTACCTGGCCGCTGGCATGACCAAGACCGGTAAAGTTGCCACCTATGGCGGCATCCCGATCCCGACCGTGACCATCTTCATGAAGGGCTTCGAAGCTGGTGTGAAGTACTACAATCAGCAAAAAGGCACCACCGTGGAAGTCTTGGGCTGGAGCACCGCTGGCAATGACGGCGCGTTCACCGGCAACTTTGAATCCACCGATGATGGCCGCAACTTTGCGACCAACTTCGTCCAGGAAGGCGCCGACATCATCCTGCCCGTGGCCGGCCCCGTTGGCCTTGGCTCCGCTGCCTACTGCAAAGAGACCGGTTCCTGCCTGATCATCGGCGTGGATGCGGACTGGTTCGACACCGCTCCTGAGTACAAAGAAGTTCTGCTGACCAGCGTTTTGAAGAAGATCAACGTGGCTGTCTTTGACACCATCAAAGATGCGCAGGCAGGCACCTTCAGTGGCGGCAACGTGACCTATACCATCGCCGATGGCGGCGTGGATATCGCCCCCTTCCACGATCTGGATGCCCAGGTTTCGGCTGAAATGAAAGCCGAACTCGAAACCATCAAGAAGTCGCTGATCGATGGCTCGCTGACCGTTGATGGCGTTCTGGCCCAGTAAAAAATCTATTCTGTACGTCAAGGGTCGGGGATGAAAGTCCCCGACCTTTTTTTTCCGGTTGCGGCATTGCAGGGTTGAAACAAGCGCAGGAAACAAACGGATGGGCCACGGTTCATCCCATTGGGTAACAATATTCGGTTAAAATAGTCTGGCTATCTCATCCACAGACGAAGGAGCGGGCCTTATGACCACTGTTTTGGAGTTGCGCGGCATTACCAAGCGCTTCCCCGGCGTACTGGCTAATGATCATGTTGACATTTCACTAAATCAGGGGGAAATTCTGGCCCTGCTTGGCGAAAACGGCGCGGGCAAAACCACCCTGATGAACATTTTATATGGACTATACCAGCCCGACGAAGGCACGATCTTGGTGCGTGATGAAGAAGTGGCAATCAAAGGCCCCAGCGATGCCATTGCAAATGGCATCGGCATGGTACACCAGCACTTCATGCTTGTCCCGGTGATGACCGTCACCGAAAATGTTATGCTCGGCGTGGAACCCACAAAGAATGGCATATTCCTCGATAAAAAGCAGGTTGCCCGGCGTATTCGAGAAATCTCAGAGCAATACGGCCTGGAAGTTGACCCCAATGCCTACATCAAAGACTTGCCTGTAGGCACACAGCAACGGGTGGAAATTATCAAGGTGCTGTATCGTAACGCCAACATCCTGATTCTGGATGAGCCTACCGCTGTACTGACTCCGCAGGAAGTGGACGGTTTGTTCAAGATATTGCGCGCCCTGATCGATAGCGGAAAATCCATCATTTTTATTACTCATAAATTAAAAGAAGTGCTTGCCATGGCAGACCGGATTGTCGTCTTGCGTGGCGGCAAGATGGTTGGAGCGGCCATTCCCAGCGAGTCGACCCCTGAAAAATTGGCCTCGCTCATGGTTGGGCGTGATGTCTCGCTGGTGGTGGAAAAGAAAAAGGCCCAACCTAAAGATGTGGTCCTTGAAGTAAAAGATCTCTACGTCCAGGACGAGCGCGAACACCTGGTTGTCAACGGCATCAGTTTTGATGTGCGCGCCGGCGAGGTGCTGGGCGTTGCCGGTGTGCAGGGTAACGGGCAGACCGAACTGGTCTATGCCTTGACCGGGCTTTTGCCGGTGGAAACGGGCGAAGTTTTGCTCGACGGCGAATCTCTCGCCCACGCTACCCCGCGCCAGATCCTCGAAAAAGGAGTGGCGCATGTGCCGGAAGACCGCCAGCGGCACGGTCTTATACTTTCCTTCCCGATCTATGACAATATGATGCTCTGCACGTATTACCAGCCGCCTTTCTCGAAGGGTGTGGTTTTGCAGGAAAAGATCATCATGGATACCGCAGCCAGGCTAACTGCCCAGTTTGATGTGCGCACACCCAGTATTCGGGCGGCTGTCTCGACCCTTTCGGGCGGCAACCAGCAGAAGGTGATTGTGGCGCGTGAATTTTCCCGTCCGATTAAGTTGCTGATTTGTTCGCAGCCCACACGCGGCCTGGATGTCGGCTCGATCGAATATATTCACAGCCGTATCATCGAAAAACGCGATGACGGCGTGGGCGTTTTGCTGGTTTCCTCGGAGTTGGATGAAATCCTGGCCCTTTCCGACCGCATTGCCGTCATGTATAAAGGCCAGATCGTGGATATTCTGGACGCCGATACGGTGAACAAGCAATACCTGGGACTGTTGATGGCGGGCATGAAACCGTCAGATGCGGCCAGCAAATCCGAAGCGGGTCAAAAAATAGTGGAACGCGTCTTTTAGGAGGCTTGTGTGACTGAAAAACAACCATCCCCGGAAAAAAAACGAGGCTGGCTCGCCAAGGTGCGCGAGGTTGCCCTGATTCCCGCCCTGGCGGTCTTTACCGGCCTGCTGATTGGCGCGATTGTTATCATCGTCAGCGATGCGAGTGTGATCGCTGCTTACGGTAATTTTTTTAGTGATCCGCTCAATGCGCTGGCGCAGACCTGGCAAAGTGTTGCCACTGCTTATGGCGCACTCTTTGTTGGCTCATTTGGAAGTTTTGACCGCCTTGTGGAAGGTTTGAGTGTATTTTTCTCCACCGGCGAAACCCGCCAACTGTTGCGAGCGATCTATCCTATCACTGAGAGCCTGGTTACAGCGACACCCTACATTCTGACCGGTTTGTCGGTGGCAATTGGCTTTCGTGGCGGCCTGTTCAACATCGGCGCGGAAGGGCAGTTCTTCATCGGCGCGTTGTGTTCGGCTTATGTCGGTTACAGTATTGTGGGTTTGCCCGCATTTATCCACTTGCCGTTGGCCCTGCTGGCCGGCGCGGCGGGAGGAGCGGCCTGGGGTGCAATTCCTGGTTATCTCAAGGCCAAATTCGGCGCGCACGAGGTTGTCAATACCATCATGATGAACTGGATTGCCTTTCGCTTGAGCGATTGGCTGTTGACCGGCCCGATGAAGGCCTCCGGTTTCCGCCCGGTGACGCCCAACGTGGAGCATACCGCTGAACTGCCGCGCCTGTTTGCAGATCCGCTGCGCTTCAACTGGGGCTTCTTTCTAGCCCTGGCGATGGCGGGGCTGGTTTACTGGTTGCTCTTCAAAACCACCATAGGCTTTGAACTGCGCTCGGTAGGCAACAATCCTGATGGCGCAAAATATGCCGGAATGAGCATCACCCGTAACATTGTGCTGGTGATGACCCTGGCGGGCGGTCTGGCTGGCCTGGCTGGTTCGGCCCAGGTGCTGGGCGTCGATCGCTGGGTCGGGCAGGGCTTCTCCGCTGGTTACGGGTTCGACTCGATTGCGCTGGCTTTGCTCGGTAAGAGTCACCCGCTGGGCGTGGTGCTTGCCGCCCTTTTATTTGGCTTCCTGCGCAGCGGTGCAACCCGTATGCAGTCCATGGCAGGTATCCCGATCGATATTATTTCGGTCATCCAGGGTCTGGTGATTATTTTCGTGGCCGCGCCCGCAATTATCCGTTGGATTTACCGTCTGAAGGAAAAAGACATAGACGCCGAAACCACTGTGTTGACGCGCGGCTGGGGTCGTTAACGAGGTGCCTTGATGACAACTTTTGAAAATAAAAACCTGGAAGAGATCGCGTTTCGCCGTATTCGCATCGGCTATGGCATCGCCTTGTTGGTGACCGGCTTGCTCATTTTCCTGCTCTTTGGGCTGAACACCCGGGCCGGTTTGGATTCGACCTTTGGCATGAACCTGTCATCTTCACAGGCGATAATCATTCCCGACCTGGTCATTCCGGCGCAGGCGACCGTGTACGCGCTGGCAATGGTGATCGCCTTCCTGGGCGCGTACCAGATGGCGCGTGGTATCCGTTCCATTGGCTTGTTGATCGGCGCGCTGGCATTTGCGTTTGTTTTTGCCTTCCTGATTTGGGCATCGCAAGGCAATTCATTTAATATGGTTGGTATGTTGAACAGCTCGATCGTGCGCGCGACGCCGATTGCCCTGGCTGCCCTGTGCGGAGTGATTAGCGAACGTTCAGGGGTGGTCAATATCGGCATTGAGGGCATTATGCTCATCGCCGCGCAGACCGCTGTCGTTTCAGCCAGTATGGCGGGTAACTTGTATGTCGGCCTGGTGGTTGCCATCCTGACCGGTGGATTACTGGCCGCTGCCCATGCTTTTCTCGTTATTCGCTTCAAGGTTGACCAGATTGTCAGCGGCGTAGCCATCAACATCTTTGGCATCGGTATTACTTCGTTCATCTCGTCGCGTTTTCTGGAAAAGACCCTCACCAACCTGAACAATGCCGGGACATTCCCGATCGTCCCCATCCCAATTCTGTCGCAGATTCCCATCATCGGCCCGGCGCTTTTTGAAAACAATATTGTCGTTTACCTGATGATGGTGGTTGTGATCGTTATGCATGTTGTCTTGTTCTATACCCCCTGGGGGTTGCGGACGCGCGCTGTCGGCGAACACCCCAAGGCTGCGGATACGCTCGGTATCAACGTCTATTTTACGCGCTATGTCAACGTCATTGTCGGCGGTATGATCGCCGGGTTGGGCGGCGCGTATTTCACGATTGGTGCGGTTGGGCGTTTTGACGAGGGCATGACCGCCGGGAAGGGCTTTATTGGCCTGGCCGCGATGATTTTCGGCAACTGGAATCCGTTGGGGGCCTTTTTCTCCTCGATGATTTTCGGTTTTGCCGATTCGCTGCAAGTCAAGCTGCAAATTTTGAGTGTGCCCATCCCCTCGGCTTTCCTGCTGATGGCTCCTTATATCGTTACCATGATCGTCCTGACGGGTGTCATCGGTCGTTCCACGCCGCCCGCGGCAGATGGTGTTCCGTACGAAAAATAGATAATTTTACTTTCTGAAATAACTCCCCGGTTTGCAAACGCGCCGGGGAGTTTGGTTATAATGACAGGCCATCACTTAAGGAGATGTTCGCATGAAAAAGATCGTGAATTTCTTGCTATTGCTGGTTATGTTACTGCCGTTTAGCGCAGCCCAGGCTCAAGCTTCTGCCAACCCTGAAAAGGTCGTTATCCCCGGAACGATTCAGTCTGAGCTGGGCTGTTCGGGTGACTGGATGCCCGATTGCGAGAACACAGCCCTGGTTTATGATGCCGAAGACGATATTTGGCAAGGGACTTTCCTGATTCCGCCGGGCAGCGACCAGGACCAGAAAGGTGCGCGCTACAAAGCGGCCATCAATGGCGCCTGGAGCGAGAACTACGGCCTGAACGCCATCGCTGGCGGGGGCGATATTCCACTGGCGGTCAAAGAACCGACTGAAGTCAAATTTTATTACGATCATAAAACCCACTGGGTGACGGATAGCTTCAATACCGTGATCGCGGTTGCCAGCGGAGATTTCCAGCAGGCTCTGGGCTGCGCCAGCAATAATGACGCCGGATGCCTGCGTTCCTGGCTGCAAGACCCGGATGGCGATGGCATGTTCGCTTTCTCGACCACCCGCATCCCGGCCGGGACTTACTCTGTGGCGGTTGCGCTTTACGAGGACAATGCCCAGATTGCAGTGCAAGCACAGGAGTTTACGGTTGCAGACAACGCGGAAGTTTATTTTGGCTACGATGCCGGGAAAGGGAATTTGATTGTGAGCACTGAAGGCGCGCCGCGCGGGAATATCACCAAACAGCAGGCCCACTGGGTCACGCGCGATACGATTTTGTGGAAAGTGACCGCCTCGCCGCGTTACACCTATAAATTGCATTACTCTGCCGAAGCCGGACTGGTCATTGCGCCAGGCGGCATTCTCGGCGGCGAAGAATTTGGGTTGACTTTTATCAACAGCGGGGTTTCGCCTGAAATCCTGGCGCGCTTCCCGCACCTGAAAGGGGCCAGCGCGCTGAGCCTCGCAGACGCCGACCTGGCGCGGGTTCCGGAACTGCTGACAGGGCAGGTGGCGGTATCAGCCTGGGACCAAAACGGCAAAATGGTCGATGCCACCGGACTGCAAATCCCCGGCGTGCTGGATGGCTTGTATCGATACGAGGGAGCGTTGGGGGTTAGTTGGGAAAATTCCCAGCCTGTGATTCGGCTCTGGGCGCCGACCGCGCAAAAGGTGAGTCTGATCCGCTTTGTGGATTCATCGTCAGACGCCGCCGAGACCATCCCCATGTCCTACGAAAAAGAAAGCGGTGTTTGGAGTGTGATCGGCCAGGCCGATTGGAAGAACCAGTTTTACCTGTTCGAAGTGCAGGTTTTTGTGCCTTCAACCGGCCTGATCGAGAAAAACCTGGCAACCGACCCGTATTCGTTCAGCCTTTCGACCAATGGACGCCGCAGCCAGATCGTCGACCTGAATGACCCGGCTTTGAAACCGGCTGGTTGGGATACGCTTGCCAAACCGGCCCTGGCTGCTCCTGAAGATATCGTCCTGTACGAATTGCATGTGCGCGACTTCAGCGCATCCGACCCAGGCGTGCCGGATGAACTGCGCGGAACGTTCAAAGCCTTTACGGTTTCCGATTCGAATGGCATGAAGCATCTCAAACGGCTGGCCGAGGCCGGGCTGACGCATGTTCACCTGCTGCCGGCCTTTGACATTGCCAGCGTCAATGAAGACAAGAGCACCTGGAAAAATGTGGATGAGGCTGCGCTGGCAGCCCTGCCCGGTGATTCGGATGCCCAACAGGCGGCAGTCGGCGCGGTGATTGGCGAGGATGGCTTCAATTGGGGCTATGATCCGCACCACTACACCGCCCCCGAAGGCAGCTATTCGACCAACCCGGACGGCGCAACCCGTGTGCTGGAATTCCGCGAAATGGTGCAGTCATTGAACCAGGCCGGGCTGCGGGTTGTGATGGACGTGGTCTATAACCACACCAACGCCAGCGGTCTGGGCGCTAACTCGGTGCTGGATAAGGTTGTGCCCGGTTATTACCACCGCCTGAACGGGGATGGTAATGTCGAGCGCAGTACCTGCTGTGACAACACAGCCAGCGAGAATTACATGATGGAAAAACTGATGATCGACTCGGTCATCACCTGGACGACCGCTTACAAAGTGGACGGTTATCGCTTCGACCTGATGGGTCATCACATGCTTTCGAATATGACCGACCTGCGCGCTGCATTGGATGGCCTTACTGTGGCTGATGGCGGCGTGGACGGTAAAGCGGTTTACGTCTATGGCGAGGGCTGGGATTTTGGCGAGGTTGCCAGCAATGCGCGCGGCACGAATGCGACCCAGTTGAACATCGGCGGGACGGGCATCGGCGTGTTCAATGACCGTTTGCGCGATGCGGCGCGCGGCGGCGGGCCATTTGGCGCGCTACCTGAGCAGGGATTCCTGACCGGTTTGTTGCTTGCGCCGAATGAATATGAAACGCGCGGCCAGACCAGCCAGCAGGCCAAGTTTAACGAGTACACTGATTGGATTCGGATCGGTCTGGCGGGCAACCTGGCCGACTATACCGTAATGAATTCCAACGGTTACGAAGTGCCGGGCAAATTGATCGGCTACAACGGCAGCCAGGCGGGTTACACCAAAGACCCGCAGGAAAATATCGTCTATGTCTCGGCGCACGATAATGAAACGCTTTGGGATGTTATCCAGGCCAAATCACCTGCCGCGTGGACGACTCCGGAGCGGGTGCGCATGCACAATCTGGGCATCAGCCTGGTGATGCTTTCGCAGGGTGTGCCGTTTTTCCACGCTGGCGACGAACTGTTGCGCTCGAAATCGCTCGACCGCAACTCGTACAACTCTGGCGATTGGTTCAACAAGATCGACTTCACTTACCAGTCGAACAACTGGGCGGTGGGTTTGCCGCCTTCAGGCGACAACGCCGACAAATGGGACATTATCCGCCCGCTGCTGGCCAACCCCGATCTGCAAGTCAGCCCGGATGATATCCAGTTCTCGCTGGCGAATTTTGAGACCTTCCTGAAAATCCGCAAGAGTTCGCGGCTTTTCCGCTTGCAAACAGCCGATGATGTTTCCGCGCACATGGTTTTCTTTGGCGCGGGCAAAGAGCAGACTCCCGGCCTGATCGCTTACTGGCTGAAGAATGATGGCGCAGACAGCATCAACGATCCCTTCAAGCACATCGTTGTGGTTTTCAACGCCACTATCGAAGCTCAGGCGATTGCGTTGGAAGATGTCAAGGGCCAGTCGTTCATGCTCCACCCTGAATTGCAAAATGGCGCGGATGAGATGGTCAGGAACGCTGTTTTTGAAAACGCGAGCGGTTTGTTTAACGTTCCGCCGCGCACGACAGCCGTTTTTGTGGTTGATAATCCTGATTACCAGCCGCCTGCCCCGGCGGTTGTAGTGACCGATGCCCCCGTTACAGAACCACTGCCGCAGCCCGAACCGGCTTCAAATATGCTGGTTTACATTTTCGGCGCTGTGGTTGCCTTGCTGGCTGGTCTGGCAGCCTGGTTTTTTGGCGTGAAACGCAAGAAACAGTAAAACGAAAAAAATGTCGCAAAATCGAGACGCCAGGATATTGCATCCTGGCGTCTCGATTTTGCGCAATCACTTCCCTTTACTTCTTCCCCAAAACCCTCGGCTGGGTCAGCACTTCGGGGCGTAGAATATCGTCAAGCTGTTCTTGGGTCAGCAAACCTTTTTCGAGCACGATCTCAGCAACGCCGCGTCCGCTGATGTGGGCTTCCTTGGCGATGGCGCTGGCGTTTTCGTAACCGATATAGGGGTTAAGCGCGGTTACCAGCCCGATCGAGTTGGCAACCATGGCCCGCAGGTGGGCCTCGTTGGCGGTGATCCCGCGCACGCAGCGCTCGGCCAGGGTCAGGCAGCCCTGGCGCAGGTAGACCAGGCTGTTAAACAGGTTGTGGGCGATGATCGGTTCGAAGGCATTCAGTTGCATCTGCCCGCCTTCCGCGGCAAAACTGACCGTGATGTCGTTGCCGATGACTTCAAAGGCGATCTGGTTAACCACTTCGGGGATGACCGGGTTGACCTTGCCCGGCATAATGCTCGAACCGGCCTGGACGGCTGGCAGGTTGATCTCGCCGAACCCGGCCCGCGGCCCGGAGGAGAGCAGGCGCAGGTCGTTGCAGATTTTTGAGAGTTTGACCGCGATCCGCTTGAGCACGCCCGATAGCTGGACAAAAGCCCCTGCGTCCTGGGTGGCTTCGACCAGGTTCTTGGCCGTGCTGAAGGCGATCCCGCTGATTTCAGCCAGATACCTGGCCGCCAGTGGCGCGTACTCGGGCGGGGCGTTGATGCCCGTGCCGATGGCCGTTGCCCCCAGGTTGATTTCCTGGATCAGCAGGGCCGCTTCGCGCAGCCGCTCACGGTCTTCTTCGAGCATGATGGCGTAGGTGCTGAATTCCTGCCCGAGAGTCATCGGCACAGCGTCTTGCAGTTGGGTGCGTCCCATTTTCAAAACGTTGGTAAACTCATCCGCTTTTTTTGCGAAGTCGACGCGCAGCACTTCCATCGCATCGGCCAGGCGCTCGATCTCAAAGCGCAGCGCCAGCTTGACCGCCGTCGGGTAGACATCGTTGGTACTCTGGCTCAGGTTGACGTGTTCGAGCGGGTGCAGGAATCCGTACTCGCCGCGTCCGCGCCCCAAAATTTCCAGTGCGCGGTTGGCGATGACTTCGTTGGCGTTCATGTTGGTTGAAGTCCCGGCCCCGCCCTGGATCACATCCACCACGAACTGATCGTGATAATTCCCGCGCCGGATGTCCTGGCAGGCCTGCACGATCGCGCCGGTGCGCTCATCGTCCAGCTCTCCCAGCTCGTTGTTGGCCAGGGCGCAAGCCTGTTTGACGCAGGCCAGCGCCGTCACCAGGCTGGGCGAAGACTGGATGGTTGTGCCGCTGATCGGGAAATTCTCGATCGCGCGCAGGGTGTGGATGCCGTAATAAGCCTCGGCGGGAACCTGGCGCTCGCCGAGCAGGTCATGTTCAATTCGGGTGGCAGAAGGGGATGTGTTCATGCCCAAATTGTACACGTTCCGATGAAAATTTACAGGATTGGGTTTTCTGCTATACTATTTTCATCGCAGACAGGAGCGCCGAGATGCCCAAAGCCTTCCAGGATTACTACCCCGAAAGCACCGCCCATTGTTACGGTTGTGGCCGTCTGAACGAGCACGGTCACCACTTCCAGACCTTTTGGGATGGGGCCGAATCGCTGACCCGTTACACGCCTGATGCCCATCACACCGCCGTGCCCGGCTACGTCTACGGCGGATTACTGGCCTCGTTGATCGACTGCCACAGCACCGGGACCGCCGCCGCGGCCCTCTACCGCGCCGAGGGCCGGGAAATGGACACGCTCCCAGCCTTGCGCTGTGTGACCGCCTCGCTGCATGTCGATTATCTCAAGCCGACCCCGCTAAATATCCCACTCGAAGTGCGCGGGCGCGTTAAAGAAGTTCGAGGCCGCAAGGTGATCGTAGAATCGACCGTCTACGCCAATGGCATCGCCACCGTGCGCGGAGAAGTGATCGCTGTGCAGATCCCGGATGATTTTCAGTTTTGAGAAAGGCTGGATAATCATGGAACATAAAACCATCGTATCCGAGCGCGGCCCGGTCCATTACTGGACAAAAGGACAGGCTGGCAATTGCCTCCTGTTCACCCATGGCGCCACCATGGATCACGGCATGTTCTTGTCCCAGGTTGAGCATTTTGCCAAAAACTATAAAGTCATCGTTTGGGACGTGCCTGCGCACGGGCTTTCGCGCCCTTATCGTGATTTTTCCATGCCCATCGCGGCGAGGGAGATTGTCAATATCCTGAACGCTGAAGCAATTGAGAAAGCCCACTTGATCGGGCAATCCATGGGTGGCTATATCATCCAGTTGGTTGCGCTGGAATTTCCTGAGCGGGTCTCCAGCCTGGCCGCGCTTGGCTCTTCACCCATCCAACCGGATTATTACTCTGGTCTTGATAACTGGCTTTTGTCGATTACCCCGGCCTTACTGCGCCTCTACCCGTACGGCTACCTGATTCGCATCATTGCTGAACAGATTGCGATACGCAAAGAAGCCCAAACTTATGCCCATGAAACCCTCAAGGGCCTGACCAAAAACGAAATTGTCGCCATCATGGGGGCTGTCTATGGTGGTTTGCAGCAAATCTCGCGCGAAATGCGCTTGAACCTGCCCGTGCTGGTTTCCTATGGTGAATTTGATAAAACGGGCAAGGTCAAATCTTACTGTGACGAATGGGTCAGGCGCGAAGGCCGTCCACTGAAAATTGTCCCTGACGCGGCTCATAATGCCAATATGGATAATCCAGATGCCTTCAATCAAATTCTGGAAGAGTTTCTGGCTGGCTTGTGAAAAGGTTTCATACAAATCATTAATGTAACTTTTAAGAGAGTTGAAGCATCTGATAAGTTAGAATAGTTTTATTCTGAAATTTCACATTGTTGAGGTGATTTATGTTCAATTTGGGTAATGTTTCCGTGCCTTCATCATCTGCTGAAGGGGAAAAGCGGCAGGTCAAAGTATTGATTCTTGGTTCCGGCCCCGCCGGCTTATCGGCAGCCTTGTACGCGGCCCGTGCCGAGTTGGAGCCGGTTGTCTTGACCGGTATGGAATTGGGCGGCCAGGCTGGCCTGACCCATACGATTGAGAATTACCCCGGCTTCCCGGATGGCGTCGGCGGCCCGGAGTTGGGTGAGTTGTTCCAGAAGCAGGCCGAACGCTTCGGCGCGAAAGTGGAATTCGATAGCGCAGTTTCGGTCGATTTGTCCTCGCGGCCCTTCAAGGTTACAACCGAGAATGGCGAATACCTGGCTGAGACGTTGATCATCGGCACGGGGGCGCGTCCCAATCATTTGGAGATCCCCGGAGAATATGAGTTTACCGGGAAGGGCGTTTCGTACTGCGCGACCTGCGATGGCTGGTTCTTCAAGGACAAAAAGGTTGTTGTGGTCGGCGGCGGCGATTCGGCCCTCGAAGAAGGACTGTTTCTGACCCGTTTTGCCTCGTCTGTGACTGTCATCCACCGCCGCGACAGCTTGCGGGCTGGCAAGGTGCTCCAGAGCCGGGCTTTCAATAACCCCAAGGTCAATTTCATCTGGGATACGGTCGTGACCGAGGCAGCGGGCAATGGCAAACTGGAGCATCTCAAACTCAAGAACGTCGTCACTGGCGCGGAATCGACCTTTGAAGCCGACGGCTTGTTCGTTTTCATTGGTCATACGCCCAATACCCAGATGTTCGAGGGCCAGTTGGAGATGCGCGATGGCGGTTACATCGTCTCGAACCATCTGATGGAAACGAACGTGGCGGGTGTCTTTGTGGCCGGTGAAGTGGCCGATAATCACTTCCGCCAAGTGGTCACTTCGGCGGGGATGGGTGCTGCGGCGGCGATCCAGGGCACTCATTTTTTGGAAAAAGTAGCGGCGGCGGAGTAGCCAGCGGGTTTGACCGGCATGTTTAACGGCGAACAAGCTGAAGGGTAGAGTGTTCCACGGAGACTTGCGCAAAAGGTTGCGGCAGGTCTCCGTTTTTTGTTACAATGAAGGGGAATTTGAGTCCCAAATTCCCAAAAATTCGCCAAAACGTTTGATGGAGGAGTGATGACTGCCAAAATTTCTATTATTGGAGCCGGTATGACGGGTGCTACCACCGCGCACTGGCTTGCCGAGCGCGAAATTGCCGACCTGGTTCTTGTGGATGTAGTCGAGGGCATGCCGCAAGGGAAGGGGTTGGATATGCTTGAGGCCATGCCGATTGTTGGCAAGGATGTCAGTATCTTGGGCACGAATGATTATGCCGATACCGCAGGTTCGGATATTGTCATCGTGACTGCTGGCTTGGCGCGTAAACCGGGAATGAGTCGCGATGATCTGCTCAAGGTCAATGCTGAGATCGTCGGCAAAGCGGTCACGGAAACCCTGAAATATTCCCCGGATGCGATTTATATTATTTTGACCAATCCGCTCGATACCATGGCGTACCTGGCGATGAAGGTCGGCAACCTGCCGCGCGAACGCGTCATCGGCCAGGCCGGGATTTTGGATTCGGCCCGCATGCGCGCTTTTGTGGCTTTGGAAACCGGTGTCAGCGTGGAGAATATTGATTGCTATGTCTTGGGAGGCCATGGCGATGAGATGGTCCCGCTGACGCGCCACTCGAACATTGCCGGTGTGCCGCTGCGCGATTACTTGCCCGCTGACCGGCTCGAAGCGATTGTCGAGCGCACCCGCAAGGGCGGCGGCGAAATCGTCAACCTGCTTAAGACCGGGTCGGCTTATTATGCCCCGGCGGCGGCTTGCGCCCAGATGGCAGAAGCGATTTTGAAAGACAAGCACCTGATCGTGCCGTGCGCGGCTTATATGCAGGGCGAGTATGGCCTGAACGATATGTATTTTGGTGTGCCGGTGATGCTGGGCCGCAAGGGCCTCGAGAAGATTGTCGAATACAGCCTGGACGAAGATGAAAAGGCTGCCTTCGAAAAATCTGCGGCGGCGGTCAAGGAAACCCACGAAGCGCTCAAGGCGATTGTTTCTCTGTAAAACCAAACCCTAAAGGATTATCAATCCTTTAGGGTTTCTTAAAATTCCCTGCCAAAGGAGCCAATGATGATTCTACACGATAAGATTTCTGCCCAGCTGCCTGCATGGCGTGACCGGATGAAGAGCCTGGCCAAAGAACATGCAGATGTGGTCGTTGACCAGGTAACAGTCGGACAGGTCGTGGGGGGCATGCGCGACATCAAGAGCCTGGTGACCGATATTTCCTATGTCGACCCGGCAGAGGGCATCCGTTTTCGTGGCATGTCCATCCCTGAAGTGTTGGCTGCCCTGCCCAAGCCGGATGGGGCCGAGATGCCCTATGTCGGCGGCCTGTTCTACCTGCTCTTGATCGGAACTGTCCCGACCAAGCGCCATGCTGAAGCGGTCGAGAAGGAATGGGCCAGGCGCGCCAGGGTGCCGGCCTATGTTTTCAAGATGCTCAAGGCCATGCCCAAAGACACCCACCCGATGACCCTGCTCTCGCAGGCGGTGCTGGCGCTGCAAAACGACTCACAATTTGCGAAACAATATCACGAAGGCATCAAAAAGGAAGCCTACTGGGAGCCGACCCTTGAAGATGCGCTGAACCTGACCGCTAGATTGCCGGTCATCGCAGCTTTTATCTACCGCCTGAAATACAAGGATGGCGGCGTTCCCAAATATGATCGCAAGCTCGATTACGGCGCGAACTTTGCCCGTATGATGGGCGTTGAAGATGAAAAAGGTTATGCCGATCTGGCGCGCCTGTATTTCATCATCCACTCTGACCATGAGTCGGGCAATGTTTCGGCCCATGCCACTCACCTGGTCGGTTCGACGCTTTCGGATGCCTACTACGCCTTCTCTGCCGGCCTGAACGGCCTGGCTGGCCCGTTGCACGGCCTTGCCAACCAGGAATGCCTGGGCTGGCTGATCGATGTCCACAAAAAACTCGGCGGTGTGCCGTCCCGCGAGCAGCTTTACCAGTTCGCCTGGGACACGCTCAACGGCGGCAAGGTCATTCCCGGTTACGGTCATGCCGTGCTGCGTGTGCCTGACCCGCGTTTTACGGCCCAGATGAGCTATGCCAAAGCCCACTTCCCGCAGGATGAACTCGTCCGCCTGGCGGATATGGTTTTCGATGTCGTCCCGGCTGTCTTGAAAGAGCAGGGCAAGGCCAAGAATCCCGCTCCGAACGTGGATGCGATCTCAGGCACCCTCCAGCATTACTACGGTGTGCGCGAATTCGACTTTTACACCGTCCTGTTTGGGGTTGGGCGCGGCCTGGGCGTAATGGCCAACCTGGTCTGGGCGCGCGCCCTCGGCCAGCCGCTCGAACGCCCCAAATCGTTGAGCACCAAAATGCTCGAGGATATTGTCGCCAAGGCGGGCTAGGGCCAGAATTCAGTAAGCAGTATTCAGTAATCAAGCCCTGAGCGGAGCGAGCCGACAGGCGAGCGCAGTCGAAGGGCGATTCTAAAAGGGATTTCCGTGAATACCCGGAAGTCCCTTTTTTCGTATAATACAGGCAGAAAGGATTTACAAGATGATAACCTGCCCCTGGTGTGGAACCAACTATGTGGAATTTCAATCCAACTGTGGAAAGTGTGGTGGACCGCTGCCGATCCCCCCTCAGCCTGGCGTTGCGCGCGAAGAGCCGCTGCTTGCGCCTCCGCCTGCTCCCCGCCCGATTGCCGACAGCTTTGCCTGGAAGCTGGTCTTCAGCGATGGCTGGTTCATCGTCGGGATGGTTTTTGCCATCCTCGGCGGCACTTTCAGCTGTGTTGGGCTGAGTTTGCTTTTGGCGGTTGTAACCATCCTTGTTGGCATCCCCTTTGCCCTGCTGGGGTTTGCCTTCCTGGTTGGCGGGGGCGCCGTCATCTTTTGGCGCTACCAGAAAGCCCGCACCACCGTCCGGGTTTTGCAGGTCGGGCAGGCCGTGCGCGGAGAAATTGTCAGCGTGGAACAAAACTACAATGTCCGGGTCAATCAGCGCCACCCCTGGCAGATCGTTTATCGCTTCCAGGCCAATGGACAGGGTTATCAAGGCCAGGTTTCAACCTTGAATGCGCTTGATAACGCCATTCAGGCCGGCAACGCGGTTTATGTGCTCTACCTGCCAGATGCGCCTGAAAACAATGCCATTTACCCGCACCCGTAGCCAGGTTTAACAGGGTCTACCGTTTTCAACGGGGTAAAGGTCCGGATTTGGGGTGTGAGTGGGTGCGAAGCACCCACTCACACCCCAAATCCGGGAAACTTCCCGCCCAGCCCGGAAAAGCCTTAAACGAAAAGCGCCGGTTTGTACACAAACCCGGCGTTTTCGTTTAATAAACAGAAGATGCAGATCAGGCGGTTTCTTGTTTCCCGGCCCGCCAATCCTTGATGATAAAGGGCAGGTATAAGATCAGGAACATCACCAACCCGATCAATTGAACCACCAACAGATACCAGGGCCAGGCGGGCATAATATCGAACAGGCTGGCGGTTTCCGGTTTGTGCATTGTGAACATGTAATTGCCGCCAACCAGCCAGTTGATGCCGGTCACGATCAGCAGGTAGATATTGCCGCCAATCATGACCCGTTTCATGGAGCCCCAGGTCGGGCGGAAACCTTCGACCGTGGTCATGTAGATGGCGGCGGTAACGATCAGTCCGTGTGAAATAAAAGTTTGGAAAAAACGATAGTGTGGGTAGCCATAAATTCCCAGGTCGGGAGTAAGGATGGCTTGCAAGGCTCCGCCAATCCCCAAAAAGTACATGTATTCATAAATGGTTTTATCGCGGCGAACCAGCATCCAGCCGCCCAGCCAGACCAGGATGCTGCAAACGTGCAACGGCAGCATGGTCTGAAGATCCCACTTTCCGATCGAGGCGTTCCACAGATGCCAGCCGATTTCATTGGCCCACAAGATCAGGGCAAGGATCAGGGCGGCTTGTTTTTTCAATACCGGGGACGAGTTTCTTAGTCCCAACAGGGCAATATTCAACACAATCAGGGCTGCCATCGCAAGCAGGTGTTCCTTGCCAAGAAAAATGAATGCGCTGCCGGTAAAATCTTTTCCGAAGAAAAATTCCATAAAAGTCCCTCTTTTCGCAGTGTTTATTGTGGGGGCTGGCTTACTTTTTTTAACCCTTTGACGGCCCAAATTTCAACCTGTTCATTTTTGCCGCGGATGGAGACCGGCCCGAGGTTAATCATGTCGAATTCGTCGAGGTGGTTTCCAAGCGCGAAGCGCGTTTGTTCGCTGATCAAAATGTTATGCTCCGGGAATTGCTTGTTAAGCCCGTCGATGCGCGCAGCCAGGTTGACGGTATTGCCGACAACCGTATATTCCTGCCGTTCGCGTGGGCCAACGGCCCCGGCCAGTGCGCTGCCGGTGTTGATCCCGACCCCGACCCGCAAGGGCGGTTCGCCTTTTTTTGCCAGGCGCTGGTTCAGGCTTTTTAGACCGGTTTGAATGTCGAGCGCGGTCAGGATGGCATGATAAGCGCTGTCGTCCAGTTCACGCGGTGCGCCGTAGATGATTAGTGTGCTGTCCCCACCGAATTTGTTGACCATCCCGCCGTTTTTTTGGGCAGCCTGCACCACCAGCGGCAAAAACTCGTTCAGCATGGCGACCACTTCTTGCGGGGTGTGTTGTTCGGAGAAATCGGTAAATTCGCGGATGTCGCAGAACAGAACCGAGACGACCCGGTTCTCGCCTTCGAGCTGGACTTGCCCGCTGCGGATGGCTTCCGCAACTTCCTGGCTGACAAAGCGCCCAAACATATCGCGCAGCCATTCGCGTTCTTGCAGGCCGATCGCCATGTGGTTGAAGGCTTCGCCAAGACGCCCAATTTCATCCCTCGAGCGCGGCTTGACCTGAACATCCAGCTTGCCGTCGGCCATCTGCTCTGCCGCATGGGCCAGTTCCTGAAGGGGTCTGGTCAGGTCTCGCGACAGGACAACGATCAACCCGCCCCCGACGATCAGCGCCACCAGGGCCAGGATAACGCCCTGAATGGTGATCGAGCGAATTTTTTCATCGAGGGCTGCGGTCGACATGCCGGTTGCGATGGCGCCAATGCTCTGGTTACCCAACCAGATCGAGCGGCCCGCCAGCAATTGACCTTCCTGCCACTCGCTATAGACTTCTTCCCTGGGCATGGTGATCATTTTCTGCCCGAGCGGGTCCGCTTGACGAGAGAAGGTCGCAATTTGTTCGGTATTTGAATCGACCAGCGTCCGGCCATTGCTGTCATAAACCACAAAAAAGGTGACATCGGGGTCGTCGCGCAAGACTCGCGCGAGATCGATTAGCTCATCAAGTTCAAGGCTATACAGTGAGTCGCGAATACTTAGGGTGGTGGTTTTCAGAAACAGGTTGGCCTGTTCCATTAATTCTTGTTTGAAATTATCCCGCTCGCGCTCGATCGACAGTGCGGTTAAAGCCAAAACCGTGCCGATGACAAGCAGGCTTGTCAGGCTGGCGATTTTAGTGCGCAAGGACAGGTTATTCAGGTAACTGCTAAATTGCATTGATCACCATTATTTTGGAAGTTGAATACCCTGAACGATTTCCATCATTTCGCGCATTCTTTTGATGGCGACATCGATGCCTTCAGGAAACTCATCGAATTTGGTGGTCAGGAAGTTTTCCAATGCAGCCTGCCCGGCTTCGGATTCGTCCATGCCGATCAGGGCGGTTTTGATGGCCTCGACCAGCGGTTGATCGAGCGTTGGGCTGGCAATAACGATCTGGCGGGGAGTGGTCTCGGTGCGGGCCAGCACAACCAGGTTGGCAGTCACATCCGCAGGAAAGGCAATGTCGAAGCGGTAGTCATCCACCACGCCGGCGGAGGCAAACCCGTTCAAAACCCACTGCAAGGTATTTTCATCGTCATAGCTGAAAACAAAACCGACTTCGTCGCTGGCTACCGGCTGGTTGTAATCCTTTTTCCCACTTAGCATCAGGCCGTTCTCCATCAGGTGAACTGCCGGCAACAGGTATCCCGACGTGGAATAGGGCGCATCCATAACGATGATCTGCCCCGCCAGTTGGTCCACGGATGTGATGCCGCTGTCTTTGCTGGCAAAGATGACCGCATTGTATTTTTCTACCCCGAACTTCCAGCGGCGCAGGATGATCTGTGCCCCGGTTTCGTCGCTGATCAGCGTGGCCGGGTAGGTGCTGTCGAAATACAGATCGACTTCCCCGCTTCTGAGCAGTTCTGTCATTTCTTCGATCGAGGAGGCCACCCGAACTTGTCCGCTGGTGATACCGTAATCTTTGAGTTGTTCGGCCAGGTAATCGGCCACGGGTTGTGCGCCCTCGATGACTTCAGCCGGGTCATCTGAGATGTCTCCGAGAACGATTGGGTTTTCTACGGTTGCGGCCGTGGTCGCTGTCGGGGCGGGGATTTCAGTGTTTGCAACTGGTTGTGGGCTGGCCTGAGGAGCGCAGGCTGAACTGACAAGCAGGATGAGAATGCATGTGAAAATAAACCTTGTTTTCATGATACCCTTTATAGAAATTAATTTGAATAAAAACTGCAAGCAATTTTTTTAAATTATACTTGCTTCATGCTTGCTACCAACATATTAAACTGGTGAAATCATATCGAGATAACCAACATTATGGTAAGGTCTGGGACAAGTCGATACCCTGATTCGAAATTTGAAAGTTGAAATGATGCGAGAATTTTCTTTACAGGTGTTAAATATAGCCGAAGGCCCGGCAAACGGACCTTTGCTCCTCTTGCTGCACGGATTTAGCAACCGCTGGCAGGTTTTCCAGCCCATTTTGCCCATCCTGACCGAAAGATGGCACGTCGTTGCCTTTGATTTTCGCGGACACGGCAAGTCAGGCCGTGCTCCCGGTGGATACACAGCGGATGGCTTTTACCGGGACGCCGAGTCGGTGTTGGCCCATTTTGCAGCGGACGGCCCCGCTGTTTTGATCGGGCATTCGATGGGCGGGTCGATCGCCTTGCACCTGGCCCAGGATTATCCGCAGCGGGTGCGGGCTGTCGTGACCGGGGACACTTCCTTTGACCTCGCCACGCACATCGCGATGATGAACAGCCGCCGCCAGACCAAGCTGTTTGGCCTGCGCCGCAAACTGGCCGGTCGGCCCGTGGACGAATTGCTGCGGCGCGGACTGCTGCCCGAGGGGGCCGTGGAAATGTCTCAGCTTGACCCGGCAGTCATGGATTATCACGCCGAGGGCCGCGTCGAAGGTTTCTTTGCCGATGTGGGCGATGTGAATTTCGATAAAATTCAATGCCCGGTTCTGCTGACCCAGGCCAGCCCCGAAAAAGGCGGCTTGCTGCAGGATGCCGAAATCCCGTCCGTGCTGGCGGCGCACCCACGGTTTCAGTTCATGCGTTTCGAGACCGGACATGATCTGGAGATCGAGAAAGGGCCAGAGTCGCCATTTTGGCAGGCGGCGCTCGAGTTTTCAAGAGCAATTGAATAAAAGAGCGGGCCAACCCTGATTGGCCCGCTCTTTTAGAATGATTACTCCCTACTCACCGGACAAAATTCGACGATGTTTAAGTTATGATCTCCCCAATACCAGTGATCCATTAAAAAATTCACATTTTCATCAGTTGAATTCAAATATTCATAAATGCCATCGCATACCACTTCGGGATCCTGACTGATATCCAAGAGACGTTTCGCCTCGTGGGATAGCGCGATAAATTCTCCGCCTGGTGAACCTTCGGGATATTTATTGTTAAGTTCTCTTAAATATTTTTGTGTATTTGTTTCATCTCCGATGATTAAATAGTGGGTATAAAGCCGGTAAACTGCATAAGCAGGTTGGTATTTTTCAGGAATGTCATTTTCAATCCACATGGATGGATAGTTTTCAAGTGTGGCATCATGTGCCGCTAATCCCCATAATTTAACCGCCAGTTTTTCATCGCCAATGTCATAAGCAACTTGTGCGTCTTGGAGAACATGAATTCGATATTTCGATGGTAAATAGCGTGAATTTGTCAATTCGTATGCATTGCCTTTTGCAGAAAACGTTTCTTCCACCGTTCTTCCAGGCCCTGAACTGCCCCAACCCGCTTGGAAACCAGTAATTATGATCTGTTTAATGCCACTTGCATCTGGAATACCAGCGCGGATTTCATCGATGATTTGATCGGTTGTCGCGATTTGACGGATGATATATTCTGTATTTTCCAGGCGCGCCATGAAAACATCTGCTCCTGAGCCATTGCCAGGCATGGGTCTTGTAAAAATTAAATCTGGTAGATCATCTCGATTAAAGTCATCGACAATTTTGACATTTGCACCGTATTCGGCGTTTTCGTTTTTTGAATACTCAATTTTGTATTGCCCATCTACTTCTTTCACAATCCAGTAAATGTTCTGGTCGAAATTGTCTTGACGCAGGAGACTATAGAAAAACAACTCATTTTTTCCATCTCCATCAAAATCTATGGCATAACTATCGGTCCAGGTTTTTGTGGAAGCCTGACGATGAAAAAAATCGGTTAGTTCGGAAACTTTCTTGCCTTGATTAAGCCGAGACAGCACAAAGCTTTGTAGCTCATCAACACTCTGTGGTTGAAAGGTTGAATCATTGAAATTTGGCGTGGGTGTGATGGTTTTTGTTGGTAAGAGAGTTGGTGTAGAAAGCGGCTTTTCGGTTGGCTTTTGTGTAGGTTCTTGTGGAAGGGTTTGGGTTGGTTGCGGCCTAAGCGTCTTTGTATCAGGTTGCGATGCTGTCGGAGCTGCTGTTATGTAGATGATTCTGGGGAAATAGGCGCAACTGGCCGTAACGAATAATAAAAGAAGAATCAGCGATGTTTGCTTTAGCAGTAGATGACGATATCGTTGCATAATATCTTGGCCCTTCAAATAGGTATTTGAGCTTTCATGTTATTATATATCCCAATTTTGCCCAGAACTTGTCAACCCCCTCTTCCTTTTTATGAAAACATCCGACTTTAACTACGAACTCCCCGACTCTTTCATCGCCCAAACGCCCGTCGAGCCGCGCGATTCTTCGCGGCTGATGGTGCTTAACCGCAAAACCGGCCAACTGGAACATCGCATCTTTCGTGAGATTGTTGAATACCTGAACCCCGGCGACTTGCTGGTGGTCAACCAGACGCGCGTCATCCCGGCCAGGCTGCCAGCCCGCAAGGAAACCGGCGGCAAGGCCGAGATCCTGCTCCTGCGCCGCGAATCGGAGCGGGTTTGGGAATGCCTGGTTGGCGGCAAAGGCCTGGGGGCCGGGAAACGCCTCAGCCTCGCCGATGGCCTCGAAGCGGAAGTTGTCGAAGTTTTGGAAGGGTCCCGCCGCCGGGTGCGGTTCGATGAACCGGTCGAGAATCATCTCTCGTTAGACGGGCAAATGCCCCTGCCCCCGTACATCCACGAAAAACTGACTGACCCGGAGCGCTACCAGACGGTCTACGCCAAGACGCCCGGCTCTGCCGCCGCGCCGACTGCCGGCCTGCACTTCACCCCGCGTCTGATGGATGAATTGCGCGCGAAGGGCATCCAGTTTGGCGAAGTAACCCTGCATGTCGGGCTGGATACGTTTGCACCGGTCACTGAAGACGACCCGGCTGAGCACAAGATCCATACCGAGTGGTGTGAACTTTCGCCAGAAACGGCGGCCAAAATTAACGCCACGAAGCAGGCCGGCGGACGGGTGATCGGGGTCGGGACAACCTCCGTTCGCACCCTGGAGAGTGCAATGGTGGGACGAGATACTATCTCGTCTTACAGCGGCCCGACTTCGATCTTCATCCTGCCGGGCTACCAGTATAAAGTGGTCGATGCCATCATCACCAACTTCCACCTGCCAAAATCGACTTTGATTATGATGATCAGCGCCTTTGCCAGGCGCGAGACCGTTTTGAATGCCTACGAAACCGCCAAGCGTGAAGGCTATCGCTTTTTCTCGTTTGGCGATGCCATGTTGATTGGTAATTGGTAATTGGGGATTATCGATCCCCAATTACCAATCCCCAATTACCAATTTTTAAGGAGCCCCCATGCCCGATCATTTCACCCTCGGCGTTAACTACTGGCCGCGCCGCAAAGCCATGTACTGGTGGTCGCAATTTGACGCCGCCGAAGTGGACGATGATTTTTCCCTGATCGCCAGTTTGGGGTTGAACATCGTGCGCATCTTCCTGCTCTGGGACGATTTTCAGCCTGACCCGAACACTGTCGATCAAACTGCCCTGGCGAACCTGGTCAGGGTGGCCGATCTGGCCGAAAAGCACAAGCTTGGCCTGGATGTGACCTTCTTCACCGGCCACATGAGCGGCCCGAACTGGTCGCCGCGCTGGTTGCTGCAAGAACGGGAAGGATTCTCATCCCCGTATTTTGGCTTTATGCGCCAGGTGCTCAGCCAGGGCAGGATCGTCCCGGATGGCAATTACCGCAACATGTTCAGCGATCCGATCGCGCTTGGCGCGGAGCGTTTGCTGCTGACGACTGTTGTCCGTGAGTTGAAGGGCCACAAGGGTGTTGCCCTGTGGAATCTCGGCAACGAACCCGACCTGTTTGCCTGGCCCGAAGATGCCGCGCATGGCCGGGCCTGGGTGCGCGAAATGACCGCTTTGATTCGTGAAATCGATCCCGATACCCCGGTCACGGTTGGCCTGCACGGCGGCGACATCGAAGAAGATACCGGACTGCGCGTCCACGATATTTTTGCCGAAACCGACCTGGCGGTGATGCACGCCTACCCGATGTACACTGAATGGGCGCGCGGTCCGCTCGACCCCGACCACGTCCCCTTTATGACGGCTCTGACCGCCCACCTGGCAGACAAACCCGCCCTGATGGAGGAGTTTGGCGGCTGCACCAACCTGAAGGGCAAACCCTCTGAAACCTGGGAGTGGCAGGCCTATGGTCTGGACCGCACCCAGTTCATGGCCTCTGAAGAAGATTTTGCCGAGTACATTCGCCAGGTGCTGCCGAACCTTCACGAGATTGGCGCAACCGGGGCGATGATCTGGTGCTTCGCCGATTACGCCGAAGAACTGTGGGATATTCCGCCCTGCGGCGAATCGCGCCACGAACGCCACTTCGGCCTGGTCCGCCCGGACGGCACCCTTAAACCCCATGCCGAAGTACTCAAACAGTTTGCCGCGACCCGGCCCGAAGTTAAGCCCATTCCCGACTATGCCAAATTCCCCGGCCTGAGCGGCGAGCAGTATTACGAGAAGAAAATATACGAAGAGATCGGCGCGCTGTACCAGAACTATCTCAAGCGTAAAGGATGATGAGTTAAACGTCAGCGACTTTAACTTTCCACATTATGGATACCCTTCAGTTACTCAATCAGCAGATCGAATCCTGCCGGCTGTGCCCGCGGCTTGTGGCATGGCGCGAGCAGGTTGCCCGTGAGAAGCGTAAGGCCTATCGCGACCAGGAGTATTGGGGCAAACCCGTGCCGGGGTTTGGCGACCCGGCGGCGCGCCTTTTTGTGGTTGGCCTGGCTCCCGGTGCGCATGGATCGAACCGTACCGGCCGTCAATTTACGGGGGACGCCTCGGGCAGTTTTCTTTATCCGGCCCTGCACCGCGCGGGATTCGCGAATCAACCCGAAGCCCGTTCCCGCGACGATGGGCTGATGCTTACCGATTTGTACATGGCCGCCGCCGCGCGCTGCGCCCCGCCCGATAACAAGCCCACGCTTGAAGAGCTTGCCAACTGTCAACCTTACCTCGAGCGCGAATTGCAACTCATCCAGCCCAAAGTGATCGTCGCGCTGGGTCGGATAGCATTTGAGAGAGTCCTGCGCATATTCTCAATTCGCAACCCCGGCTGGAAGTTCGCCCACGGCGCGCTTTTTCCGCTGCCAAATGATGAATTCTGCATTCCGAATTCATCATTGCTTTGCTCTTATCACCCCAGCCAGCAAAATACCCTGACTGGAAAATTGACGGTCGAAATGTTCGACCAAATCTGGGCGCAAGCCCGTACCTTATTGGAGACTTAGGATCTGCTGTCCTGAATCTCCGGATTTTGGACAAACCATGCAATATCTGAAGCGTTTCCTGCTGATCGTTTTTGTCATAATTTTCCTATTGAGCGCCGGTTTTGTGATTTGGGCGCTCAATGCCGCGCCTCCCGGCCAGGCTGCCCTCGATGCGCTTGTTGCAGATCAATCGGTCACCGTCACCCAAACTGCTGAATACATTGCTTTTCAACCCTCTGCCGGGCAGCCTTCAACCGGTTTGATCTTCTATCCCGGCGGGCGGGTGGACTATCGCGCCTACGCTCCGGTTTTGCATCAAATCGCTGCGCAGGGTTACCTGGTTGTCCTGGTGCCGGTCAACCTGAATCTGGCCTTTTTCGAAATTGAAGCCGGCGCACCTGCCCTGAGAGATTTCCCGGAAATCCAGACCTGGGCCGTGAGCGGACATTCTCTGGGTGGGGTTGCAGCTTCGATTTTTGCGGCGAATCATCCTGAAATACGCGGCATCGCCTACTGGGCCTCGTATCCTGCCGATGACACGCTCAAAAACTCAGACCTGAAAACACTCTCGATCTACGGCACACTGGATGGGCTGGCAACATCTGAGACTGTTGAGAAAAACAAGGCCTTGATGCCGGCCGATGCTATTTTTGTCCCGATCGAAGGCGGCAACCACGCCCAATTCGCCGATTATGGCTTACAGTCTGGCGATAACCCTGCCGAGATCAGCCCCGAAGCGCAGTGGCTCCAAGCCGCCGAAACGATGGTTGCGTTTTTGGCCGGGCTGGCTGAGTAGTTTCCATCTCCCTATCAGAAACTGATACCAATGAAACCCTGGCAGAAAATCACCCTGACCGTTTTTGTTATCCTGCTCCTGGCTTTGCTGGTCGGCCCCTTCCTGGTTCCCGTCCCGCCGCTGGATGGGACTCGCTCTGAGCGTGAATTGGCCGACCCGGATAGTAAATTTATTGAAGTCAATGGCCTGAGCGTGCATTATAAAGAAATGGGCGCAGGCCAGCCGGTCTTTATCCTTCTGCACGGGTTTGGCGCATCGGCCTTCTCGTGGCGCGAAGTGATGGGGCCTTTTGCCGAACTGGGGCGTGTCATTGCCTACGACCGCCCGGCCTTTGGCCTGACCTCGCGCCCCATGCCTGGCGACTGGGCGGGTGAAAACCCCTACAGCCCCGAAGCGCAAGCCGCGATCGTGATCGGCCTGATGGACGCTCTCGGCGTCGAGAAAGCCTTCCTTGTCGGTAACTCGGCCGGCGGGACGGTTTCCGTGTATACTGCCCTTACCTACCCTGAGCGGGTTAGCGGGCTTATCCTGGTCGATGCCGCTATCTACACCGGCGGCGGTTCCCCGGCCTGGGCGCGTCCGCTGCTCGGGACGCCGCAAATGCGCCATCTCGGCCCGCTCCTCGCCCGCCAGATCGCCTCCAGCGGCGACGATTTCATCCGCACTGCGTTTCACGACCAGACCCTGGTCACGCAGGATATTTTGGATGGCTACCGCAAACCGCTCAATGCCAACAATTGGGATCGCGCCCTGTGGGAACTGACCGCCGCCAGCCATCCGCTTGGCCTGCCCGAACGGTTGACCGAACTCAATTTGCCGGTACTCGTGCTGACGGGTGATGACGACCGCATCGTCCCCACTGAAGAATCTCTCCGCCTCGGCGCTGAAATCCCCGGCGCGAGTCTGGTAGTCATCCCGAATGCCGGTCACGTGCCCCATGAAGAAAAACCGGACGATTTCATGCAAGCCGTGCGCGACTTCCTCGATGGTTGATGCTGAAAAGGATATGCCATGAAAATCTTTACCATCGCTCCCGATTTTGAATTGCCCGATTTCGAAGGCAACCCCGTCCGGCTTTCGAGCTTCAAGGGCAGGAAAAATATCGTGCTGGTCTTCCTGCGCGGATTCATGTGACCCTTCTGCCGCGCCCATCTCGCGCGCTTGCGCGACGAGTATGCGGCCTTCACCGCGCGTGACGCGGAAATCATCTGCATCGGCCCGGACGGCCGCAACGCCTTTCGCCACTATTGGCATGAAAACAAACTCCCTTATATTGGTCTGCCTGATCCCAAGCACAAAGTCTCTGATGTGTATGGACAGGAATGGAACCTGTTCAAGCTGGGCCGCGTTCCGGCCCTGATGCTGATCGATAAAAAAGAACAGGTTCGTTACCAGCATTACAGCGACTCAATGGCTGACATCCCCGAAAACAGTTTGATCCTGGGGATGCTCGATAAAATTAACCACGGTTTGTAGGGGCGCAGCACTGCTGCGCCCCTACAGCCAACCCCCAATCATAAAATGACCCAATCCCCTGGCTCCATCGCTTTACTTGGTTCTGGCGAAACATCACTGGCAGGCGGGCGCATTTTTGAAGCCCTTGCCGCCCAGCTTGGCGCACCCTTGCGGGTTGCCATCCTCGAAACCCCGGCTGGTTTTGAGTTGAACGCCTCGCAGGTTGCCGGACGTGTTGCCGACTATTTGAAAACCCGCCTGGGCAATTTCAAACCGGTCATCGACGTTGTCCCCGCTCGCAAAAAGGGGACCGCTTTCAGCCCCGACGACCCCGAGATACTGGCTCCGCTTCTGCAAGCCAACCTGATCTTCATGGGGCCGGGGTCGCCCACCTACACCATTCGTCAATTGCAAGACAGCCTGGCCTGGGAACTGATCCGCGCCCGCCATCGCCTCGGCGCGGCCCTGGTGTTCGCCTCCGCCGCCACGATCGCGATCGGCGCCTGGGGCGTTCCGGTCTACGAAATTTACAAGGTTGGGCAGGATGTCCACGCAGTGCCGGGCCTTGATCTGTTCAAATCCTTCGGCCTGCCGCTCTCGTGCGTCCCGCACTGGAACAACACCGACGGCGGCGCGGATGTTGATACCTCGCGCTGTTTTCTCGGCATGGAGCGGTTTGCCGAATGGTGCGCCCAGGTGCCGCCCGAAAATACCACGCTCGGGCTCGACGAGCATACCGGCGTCATTCTCGATTTCCAGAAGCGCCAGGGCATCATCAGCGGCGTCAGCTCTGTCTCGCTGGTGCGCGAATGCAACCCGAAAATTTACCCGTCCGGCTCATCTTTTTCCTTCGATGAACTGGGATTGGGAAGTGTAGCCCCGCTGGATGATATCCGCCCGGACGCCTGGCAGATGGCGACCAGCGTTTCTCTGCCCGAAGAAGTTCTCGACGCGCCCTCCCCGGAACTGGTCTCGCTGGCCGAGCAGCGTGAAGCTGCCCGAAAAGCCAAAGACTGGTCGCGCGCCGACAGCCTGCGCCACCAGATCCAGGCCGCGGGGTGGATCGTTACCGATACTCCCGAAGGCCCGCGTTTAAGCAGGGCTTGACCGGCTTCCGTTAATCGGCTAAAATAGCGCTCCTATCACTCATTTCACTTCGCACCCCAGCCTCCCAGGTGGAGACTCTGGCGCGGGGCGAAAATTTCAATTTTAATACGGCCCATGTTCGAGACTCTGACCAATCGCTTAACCCAGGTATTTGACGGCTTACGCCGCCGCGGGAAACTCTCCGAGGCAGACGTTGATGTTGCCATGCGCGAAGTGCGCCTGGCCCTGCTCGAAGCCGATGTGCATTACAGTGTGGTCAAAGATTTTGTGGCCCGTGTCCGTGCCCGTGCTGTTGGTGCGGAGGTCTCGAAGGCTCTTAACCCCGGCCAGCAGGTTATTAAAATTGTTCACGAAGAACTGATCACAACCCTGGGCGAGCCTGCCCCGCTGAATCTGAGCGGCCCCAAGCCGCGCGTGCTGATGCTGGTCGGTTTGCAGGGTTCCGGTAAGACAACCGCCGCCGGTAAACTTGCCAAACTGCTGCGCGGCAAGGGCGAGCGTGTCATGCTCGTGGCCGGTGACCCCTATCGCCCGGCGGCTGTCCAACAGTTGCAGAGCCTGGGCGAGCGGATTGATGTGCCGGTGGTGGCCGAAAGCGGCGTCAAGCCGCCTGACCTGGTCGCGAAAGCCTTCGACCAGGCCCAGAAGGGTGGCTATACCGTCATGATCATCGATACGGCTGGCCGCTCACAGTTGGACAACGACCTGATGGACGAGTTAAAGGCCATCACCCGCCGCGTTCCGCCTGTGGAAACCTTGCTCGTGGTCGATTCGATGATCGGTCAGGAAGCTCTGCACGTTGCCGAAGGATTCCGCGATACCGTTTCCATCACAGGCCTGATCCTGACCAAAATGGACGGCGATTCGCGCGGTGGTGCGGCCATTTCCATCCGCAGTGTGACCGGCGTAGCGTTGAAGTACCTTGGTACCGGTGAAAAGCTGGACGCCCTCGAAATTTATGACCCGGGTCGCCTGGCCTCGCGCATTTTGGGCATGGGCGACATGATCGGCCTGATCGAAAAAGCCGAGGCGGCTTTTGACGCTGACAGCGCCCAAAAACAGGCCGACAAGATGATGAAGGGTCAGTTTGACCTGGAAGATTGGCTCGACCAGATGCGCCAGATCCGCAAGATGGGACCGCTTTCGCAAATCCTGGAAATGCTGCCCGGTCAGTTGGGGCAGGCCGCCAAACAGGTCGACCCGAATGATGTCGAGAAGAATTTCAAGCACATCGAAGCCATCATCAACTCGATGACGCGCGGCGAACGGCGCAATCCCGATGTACTCAACGCCTCGCGCCGCCGCCGGATTGCCTCAGGCTGTGGCATGGAAGTGCAGGATGTCAATAAACTGGTCAAGCAGTACCGCGAGACCCAAAAGTTGATGAAGACCCTGCAGAAAACCGGCTTGAAGGGCCTGCCAAAGATGTTTGGCTAGCCGATGATGACAAGGTAAACCATGCAGGCCGCCCCGGCTTTGCATTGAAAAAAAGATAACCCCGGTTATCGTCAAATAACAAACCGTATTATTCAAGGAGTAAGTTCAAATGGTTCGTATTCGTCTCCGCCGTATTGGCCTGAAGGCCCAGCCTTCTTACCGTATTGTCATCGCTGACAAAGAATCCCCCCGCGATGGCCGCTTTATCGAGATTGTTGGTTTCTACAATCCGCGCACCCAGCCCGCCACCATGGACATTGACGAAGCTCGTGTCTTTGATTGGATGAGCAAGGGCGCCCAGCCGACCGAATCGGTAGCCCAAATTTTTAAAACCACCGGAACCCTCGACCGGTTCGCCCGTTTCAAAAAAGGCGAAGCGATTGAAACCCTGGTTGCCGAAGCTGTTGCAGCCAATGACAAGCGTGGCGCTGGAGTCAAGACTTCCAGCAACTAGCGTGTTGTAGAAAGGCTTTGCATGAAAGCCCTGACCGAATATATTGCCCAATCCCTGGTCGAAAATCCCGACAATGTTGAAGTGACCCAGTCGCGCCAGGGAAACCGGGTGCGTTTGCAGTTGCGCGTTTCGAAAGATGACATGGGGCGCGTGATTGGCAAGAGCGGGCGTGTGGCAAATGCCATCCGCATCTTGCTGCGCGTTGCGGCTGAACGAGACGGCCAGCAGGTGACCCTCGACGTGGTGGAACCCTGATGACGGCTGAAAATGTGCCAGCCAACCCTGGCCAGACAGGCTCGCCCACTTCTGGCGAGCCTGTGTATTTGAGCGTTGGTATTTTACGCCGCCCGCACGGTCTGCGCGGTGAAATGTTGATGGAAGTCCTGACAGACTTTCCCCAGCATCTGCGGGCCGGGACCCGTTTGTTTGTCGGCCAAAACTACGCTCCGATGACACTTGCCTCCGTACGCGGACATAACGACGGCTTACTGGTGCGCTTTCGCGGCATCGAGAATCCTGACCAGGCCGGAAAATACCGCAGCAATCCGGTCTTTGTCAGCGCCCAAGACCGCCCGCCCCTGCCAGAAGGTGAGTTTTATCATCACGAGGTGATTGGGCTGCGGGTTGTCACTGAAGCGGACGAAGAACTCGGCAGCCTGGCTGAAATCCTTATTACCGGGGCCAACGAGGTCTACATTGTCAAACGCCCTGATGGCGGCGAATTGCTCCTGCCGGCCATCGAAGAAGTTATCCTGAAAATTGATCCGGCGGCCGGGTTGGTGCGTGTGCGCCTGCTGCCCGGCTTGGACGAATAACCGGGGGCTTATTCCTGCCTGCCATGTCTGATACAAAATTTCGGGTTGCCTTTACGTTGGTCAGGGGGATTGGCGCAGTGCGCCTGCAAGCCTTGCTCGACTATTTTGGCGACGCCGAAACAGCCTGGAACGCTGCGGCGTTTGAACTGGTCGCTGCCGGGCTGAGCGCCAAACTGGCTGAACGGGTGCTTGAAACCCGCGCCAGCCTTAACCTCGAGCAATACATGGACAATATCCAGGCTCAGGGCATCGAAATCCTGACTTGGGATGACCAGGGCTACCCGGCCCAGCTCAAGCAAATCGACCAGCCGCCGCCCATTTTGTACCTGCGCGGCGTATTCAGCGACGAAGATGCCTGGGCAGTGGCCATTGTTGGCACACGCGCCGTAACCGCTTACGGACGCCAGGTAACGGAAGAAATCGCCACCACCCTGGCCCACAACGGCGTGACCGTTGTCAGCGGATTGGCGCGCGGGGTGGATGCCATTGCCCACAGCGCCGCACTCAAGGCGGGCGGGCGCACTCTGGCCGTACTCGGCTCTGGCGTGGATCGCATCTATCCGCCCGAGAATCGCGCATTGGCCGAAAAAATTGTATCCCAGGGGGCGGTCATCAGCGATTATGCTCCTGGCACGCCGCCTGAAAGCGCCAATTTCCCGCCGCGTAACCGTATTATCAGCGGTTTGTCCTTGGCGGTGGTGGTTATCGAGGCTGCCGAAACCAGCGGATCGTTGATTACAGCCTCCTTTGCCGTCGAACAGGGCAGGGATGTCTTCGCCGTGCCGGGCAATATTTTTGCCCCGCAGAGCAAGGGCGCCAACCGTCTGATCGCCAACGGCGCCAAACCGATGCTGGCAGTCAAGGATATTCTCGAAGCCCTCGATCTGACCCGCAACTTGGAGCGGCGCGAGATCCGCAAGGTCTTGCCGTCCGACCCGACTGAAGCCGCGCTTTTTCAGCTTATTGGCGCAGAACCCCTGCATGTGGATGAAATCCGCGCCCAAACTGGCCTGCCGATTGACCGTGTTTCATCTGCCCTGACCATGATGGAACTCAAGGGTATGGTGCGCCAGGTGGGTGGAATGCAGTATGTGGCTGTGCGCGAAGAATCCGCGCCTTATGATAGCCCTTGACAATGGGCGTAAAATAAAACGATGAACTCTTACGAACACACTTATGCAGTTATTATGGCGGGCGGAGGCGGCACACGGCTTTGGCCCGTTTCGCGGCGTAATCGCCCCAAACAATCCATCCCGTTGATTAGTCACGAAAGCCTCTTCCAGACCACCGTCCACCGTTTGGAAGGTTTTATCCCGCCCGAGCGTATTTTCGTTGTCACGGTCTCTGAGCAGGCCGAAGAGCTGCGTCAGCAAGCTCCCGGGCTGCCTTATGAGAATTTCCTGCTCGAACCTGCCCCGCGCGGAACGGCCTCGGTGGTGGGGTTGGCGGCATCTGTCTTGCACCAGCGCGACCCTCAGGCGGTGATGGCGATTCTGCCCTCCGACCATTTCATCCGTGATCGCGACCTGTTCCATTACATCCTGCGCGTGGCGGTGGATGTGGCCCAAAAGGACTACTTGGTGACTCTCGGCATTGCGCCTACTTTCCCGGCCACCGGCTACGGTTACATCCAGCGCGGCGAGTCATTGCCTGAAAGCTTCAATTACCCGGCCTACGCTGTTTCGCGTTTCAAAGAAAAACCCGACGAAGCGGCTGCCCGTGAAATGATCTATTCTGGCGACCATTCCTGGAATTCGGGTATGTTCATCTGGAAAACCGAGCGCATCCTGGCGGAATTTTCTTCACAAATGCCCGAACTGAAAACTGCGCTCGACCAGATCGCAGCCGCCTGGGATACGCCTGTCCGCGCCGAAACCCTGGCGTCGCTCTGGCACACGCTCAAGAACGAAACGATAGATTACGGTATCATGGAACATGCCGGGCGTGTGGCGGTTATCCCGGCCGCCGGGCTGGAGTGGAGCGACATCGGCTCATGGGATGCGCTTTTTGATGTTATTATGCCTGACCAATATGGCAATGTCATTGCCAGCGAGCATTTGCTGCCTTTCGATACGCACAATTCGTTGGTTTACGGCAATGGCGATGGACGACTGTTCGTCACCATCGGCCTGGACAATATCATCGTGGTGGATACTGGCGACGTCTTGCTGGTCTGCCAGAAAGACCGCGCCCAGGAAGTACGCAGGGTGGTCGAAAATCTGAGGGACTCTGGTCTGGAACAGTACACTTAAACTGCCGGGCCAACCATAGGAGATGCAAATGCAAGCCTATTGCATGAAATGTAAGGAAAAACGTGATATTCAAGACGCACAGGCAACTTTTAATGCTTCCAGTGCGCCTGTGACGCGCGGCACTTGCCCGGTCTGTGGCACGGCCATGTATCGTACCGGTAGGACGGAAGCCCACGAGGGCCTGACCGCGCCTGAGAGACAGTCCAAAACACAGTCCAAGGCTAAAAAGGAAGAAAAGCGTTCCGGCAAGCTGGTGATCGTCGAATCGCCGGCCAAGGCCAAAACGGTGGGACGTTTCCTCGGCAAGGGGTATACCGTCCGCGCATCGGTTGGCCATGTCCGCGATTTACTGCGTTCGCAGCTCTCGGTGGATGTGGACAATCATTTTGAGCCCAAGTACCGCGTGCCGAACGAGAAAAAAGATGTTGTTAAGGAATTGAAAAAACTGGCAAAGGGCGCCGCAGAAATCTATCTGGCGACCGACCCTGACCGTGAAGGCGAGGCAATTTCGTGGCATTTGATGGAAGCTGCCGAAATCGACCCCGAGCGCGCGAAACGGGTTACTTTCCATGAAATCACGGCCCCGGCAATTGCCGAGGCTTTTAGCCATTCGCGCCATATTGATATGGATCTGGTCAATGCCCAACAGGCGCGGCGCGTACTCGACCGCCTGGTGGGCTATTCGATCAGCCCGATCCTGTGGGAGAAGGTGCGCAGCCGCCTATCCGCCGGACGTGTGCAATCGGTGGCCTTGCGCCTGATCGTCGAGCGCGAGCGCGAAATCGAAGATTTTCTTCCGCAGGAATATTGGACCATCGAAGCGGAACTCAAGCCCGAGGGTGGCAAGCAGTCCTTCATCGCCAAGTTAAGCAAGATAGATGAGAAAGATGCCGAATTTGGCACCGAGCCGGAAGTCCGCCCCATCCTGGAAGATATGCAGAAGGCGGCTTATGAGATCAGCAAGATCAAACGCGGTGAGCGCCGCCGCAAGCCTGCCGCGCCGTTTATCACCTCCACGCTCCAGCAGGAGGCTTCGCGCAAACTTGGCTTTACCGCCAAGCGCACGATGGGCCTGGCCCAGAGACTCTATGAAGGCCAGGATGTGGGTGAGGGCGGCAACACGGGTCTGATTACTTATATGCGTACCGATTCAACCAATGTTTCTGAATCGGCGCGCCAGGAGGCGCGCGACTATATCGCCAAGCGCTATGGCAACGACTTCCTGCCTGCGAGTGCGCCGCAGTACAAGACGCGCGCGGTTGGCGCGCAGGAGGCCCACGAGGCTATCCGCCCGAGTTCGGTGCTGCGCGACCCTGAGAAGATGAAATCGCAGCTTGATCCGGCCATGTTCAAGCTTTACCAGTTGATTTGGCAGCGTTTTGTGGCCTCGCAGATGGAAGCAGCCCTGTATGATACGCTCTCCGTCGATGTGATTGGCGCGGGTTCGCGCCAGTACCTGCTGCGCGCCGCCGGATCGGCGGTCAAGTTCCCTGGCTTCCTGGTCGTGTATGAAGAATCCAAAAACGAAGATGTGCAGGATGAAGATGCGGATAATGTGCGTATTCCGGCAGGCATCGCCGAGGGACAAAAGCAGACCCTGATCCGGCTGCTGCCCGAACAGCATTTTACCCAGCCGCCGCCGCGTTACTCCGAAGCTTCGCTGGTGCAGACACTTGAATCCTTCGGCATAGGTCGCCCTTCGACCTATGCCCCGACCATTTCGACCATCCAGGATCGCGGATATGTTACCCGCGTGGATAAACGCCTTGAGCCGACCGAGACCGGGATATTGGTCAACGACTTGATGGTGCAATATTTCCCCGATATTGTTGATACCGATTTTACCGTGCGCATGGAAGAAGACCTCGACAAAATTGCAGAGGGCCACGCCGATTGGGTCAAGATCATGGACGCGTTCTACCGCCCCTTTGCCGATGCGGTCCAAAAAGCCCAGGCCGAGATGCCGCAAACCAAGAGCGGCCCTGAACCGATCGGGCGTAACTGTCCGACGTGCAACCGGGAACTGGTCATTCGCTATGGCCGTTTTGGCAAGTTCATTTCTTGCTCTGGTTTCCCCGAATGTCGTTACACAGAACCCTGGTTGGAAAAAATCGGTGTGGCCTGCCCGAAATGCAAGGGCGAGATGGTCGAGCGAAAAACCCGCAAGGGACGTGTCTTCTTTGGCTGCGGAAATTACCCTGAATGTGATTTCACATCCTGGAAGCGCCCGCTGTCCCAACCCTGTCCATCTTGCGGTGGAATGCTGGTAATTGCCAATAAACGCGAGGCGCAGTGCATCGATTGCCAGGAAAACGTTTTATTGGATGTTGTTTTGGCAGAATCGTAAGCAAAACAACCCATTTCTCACAAATTTGGTAACTTGTGAGCGTTTTCTTGTATAATAGCTAATATGTTCGTTCCAAATTGAAAGGAGCGCTATGGAACCCATTCTGAACTTTTTCAAGGAACGCCCGGCAATTGCTGCTATTATTGCCCTTGTTGTTGGCCTTTTGCTCGGCCTGACCTGGGCCTGGGGTATCCAGCCGGTAGAGTGGATCGACCAGCCGGTTGACAAACTTCGTGCTGATTTGCGCCTGGAATATATGAGTATGACCGTCGACTCTTTCCGGGTTAATGGGGATGCTGACCTGGCGGCCAAGCGCTTCAAGGATTTGGGCGCTTACGCATACCAGACTTTCCAGGAACTTAAAGCAACGCCTGGCAAGGTTGACCCGGTTCTGATCGACATTTTCGAACTGAAAATGGCCGAATTTGGATTGATGAGTCCAACGGCGCCTGTTCAGGAATCGCCGGGCCTCTCAATTGGCACAGCACTGTTGTGGGGCGGCGTGATTGCGCTTTTGCTGGTCGGATTGGTCTTCGGCTTTTACCTCTTCCGCGGTTCCCGCCGACCGGGTGCGCCCTTAACCGCGGCCCAGCAGGCTGCCGAATTAACCCGCTCGGCTGAAAAGACGGATTACTCCTCCGTTGCCTCGACCCCGCCGGTGGCCCAATATGTCACCACCTATGTGCTGGGAGACGATCTTTTCGATGACTCATTCAGCATTGATTCTCAGTCGGGCGAATTCCTCGGCGAGTGCGGTGTGGGGATTTCGGAAACGATCGGCGTTGGCGACCCGAAAAAGGTAACCGCCTTCGAAGTCTGGATGTTTGACAAGAATGACATCCAAACTGTGACCAAGGTCTTGATGAGCCCGCATGCTTTCAATGATGCCAACTTCCGCGCCAAACTTGAATCAAAGGGTGAGATGTTCCTGGTTGAACCCCACAAGCAGATGATGCTCGAAACCCAGACCCTGCAAATGGTGGTCACGGTTGTGGATGTTCAATACGGGCAAGGTGCCCTGCCCTCTGATAGTTATTACGACCGCGTCACCCTCGAACTGGCGATCTGGTCGAAATAAAACAATTTTTTGGAATATGAAATCAGCCCGGCGTAAAATCGCCGGGCTGATTGTTTTAAGTTCAAGCGGATAAGCGGGATTATTCGACTTTCAGCACTTTCAGGCGCACCTTGCCGCCCGGCGTTTCAGCCTCGACGACATCGCCGACTTTGTGATCCATCAGGGCCTTTCCGTAAGGCGATTCGTTCGAGATCTTGCCGTTGCGTGGGTCGGCTTCTTGCGCGCCGACGATGTGGAAGACTTCCGGCTCAAAGTCATCTTCCTGGACGGTTACTTTTACTCCGACAAAAATCACATCCGGTTTGGTTTTGCTCTCTTCGACGATGATGGCGTTGCCGAGAATATATTCCAATTCCTGGATGCGGCCTTCGAGGAAAGCCTGGTCTTCCTTGGCTTTATGGTAATCAGCGTTTTCAGAAAGGTCGCCCATTTGGATGGCGTCACGCAGGCGTTTGGCCAGGGCTTCACGCTGCGCGCCTTTCAGGTCGATCAGTTCTTCTTTAAGGCGGGCGGCGCCTTCTGCGGTCAGGTAGGTTGGTGCGGCTTGGGTCATGGGATTGCTCCTCTGGAATAGCATTGAAGGTTGCAGGAGAAAGTTTGGCCTGCAACCTTCAACTTTCATCCTGACGATAAGTTATGGCTTGAGAAAGGGATCAAACAAGCGTTTGTGTTCTTCGACGGCGTAACGATCTGTCATCCCGGCGATGTGGTCGCAAATGGTACGTTCCAGACCTCGTAGCGGAATGTTTTTCTGCACATGCTCTGGCAGGATGGCCGGTTCTGAGCAGTAGGCATTAAATAACTCGTTGATATTTCTCTCTGCCTTGACGGCCATGCGAACAACGCGATAATGGCGATACAATTTGTTATAGAGAAAATCTTTCAATTCACGGTTGCGGCGGCGCATTTCTTCGCTGTAACCAATGACGTTGTAGTTTAGCTTTTGCAAGTCCAGGGCCGATTTTGCGCCGCTTTCCTTCAAACGTATGTCGGTGGCCTGAACCATGTCTGTGATCAGCATCCCCACCAGTTGGCGGATCATGCGGTGGCGTTCCATCTCTTCCAACTGCGGGCCGTGCCACTTGAACGACTCGGCCAGGATTTCCCAGAGCGCAATCCCTTCCAGCATTTGCGGGTCGATCATACCGGAGCGCAGGCCGTCATCCAGATCGTGGGTGGTGTAGGCCAGTTCGTCGGCAACATTGGCAATTTGGGTTTCCAGGTTGCCGCGCAGTTCGGGGTTGAAATCGCGCGCGTCTGAAATGTCATATTCCGATTCGTGCTTGACAATGCCTTCGCGTACTTCCCAGGTCAGGTTTAGGCCAGGGAACTCGGGATAACGCTGCTCGAGCTTGGTGACGATGCGGTAGGACTGCTTGTTATGGTCGAATCCGCCGAATTCCTTCATCAACCGGTTCAAGGCAATTTCGCCGGAGTGGCCGAAAGGCGAGTGTCCCAGGTCGTGGGCCAGGCAAATGGTCTCGACCAGGTCCTCGTTCGCGCCTAGTGCGCGGGCCAGGGTGCGGCCCACCTGGGCGACTTCCAGCGTATGCGTCAGGCGGGTACGGAAGTAGTCGCCTTCGTAGTTGATGAAAACCTGGGTTTTGTATTCCAGGCGGCGGAAGGCGGTCGTGTGCAGGATGCGGTCGCGGTCGCGCTGAAAGGATGTGCGATATTCCGGCTCTCCGTCCAGGTAGGCGCGGCCTTTGGTATCCTTGCTGCGCATCCCGTAGGGCGCCAGGGTCTGGTCTTCGAGTTGTTCCAGAGTCAGGCGGTCAAAGTACATGGTCGCTCTCTTGTTGGTGAGACACGGAGCGGGGGCTCAACGAGTCCCCGCTGGGTAGTCTATGTGGTGGGGCGAGAGGGGGTCGAACCCTCACGATATCTCTATCGGCGGATTTTAAGTCCGCTGCGTCTGCCGATTCCGCCATCGCCCCGGGTGTTTAATTGTATCCCAAGTATCCTTTACGTCAAGGAGAATATGGCGTTTTCATTGCCCTGCCCGCTTGCGCTGGGTCAGGAGTTTAAACGCCTGTAAATACCCTTCATCTGACGGTAAATATCCTTGAAAATGCTGAAACTCTGATCATAACGAGCCCGGTTTTGCGAGTTCGGCGTGTAGCCGCTCTTGATTTTGACCAACTTGGGCACATCGTTGAACGATATTTCGCCCAGGCCGACCGCCGCGATCCAGGCGGCCCCGCGGGCGTTGGCGTAGATCGGGTCAGCAACCTGGCGGATTTCGACATTCATCACATCGGCAAAGATCTGACACCAGACGTCGGACTGGGCGCCGCCGCCGACGATGTGGATTGCCTCGACCTTTCTACCCGTAAACTTTTGGACCGGTTCGAGCAGCCAGCGCGTGTTGAAGGCGATCCCCTCCAGAAAGGCGCGGATGATATCCTCACGCGTGTTATGCAGGGACAGGTTGTACAACCCGGCCCGCACGGTTTTATCGTCGATCGGGGCGCGTTCGCCCCAGATCCAAGGGGTGTACAGCACGCCATTGCTGCCAGCCGGGACGCGCGCCGCGATCTGGTCGAGCACCTTGAAGATGTCGGGCACGTCAGCTTCCTGGAGCAGCTCATCCTTGTGATACAGGATGTTATCGCGCAGGTAGGTCAGGTTGCCGCCGGCGGTGGCTTGCAGGGCGGTCAGCAGGTAACGCCCCGGCACGGCGCATGGCACGGAAGCCAGCGATGAGAAAATGTCGGTTTTCTTGTAGGGGACGTGCGCCGCCATCCACGAGGAGGTGCCGATGTAGAGGTGGGTGGCGTAATTCTCGACCGCGCCCGAGCCAATTGCGGCGGCGGTATTGTCGATCGCGCCGGCGACGACCTTGATATCGGCCGAAAGCCCGAGGGCGGAGGCGACTTCAGGGGTCAGATTGCCCAAAATAGCGGTACAGGGCACGATTTCGGGCAGTTTATCGGCCTCGATGCCAGAGCGGCGAACCAGGCCGGGGTCGTAGCGGACAGCATCCGGGTCGCGGTTGTCGGTCACCCACGAGGTCAGGATCGAGTCGAAGGTCGCAGTGAACCTGCCGGTCAGTTTTAAGTTCAAATAATCCAAAACGTTCAGAAATTTATAGGTTTTGGTGTAGATCTCGGGGAACTGGTCGCGGATCAAGAGCATGTGCGCGGCCGGGTCTTTGCCGGTCGGCGAGGGCATGCCGCCGGTCAAACGCACCCAGCGCAGCAGGTTGAGCGGGTTGTCGCCGAAGTGCTTGCGCAGGGAGGGCGCGCCGCGCATGTCCATCCACAGGATGCATTTCATCAGGGCCTGGCCGTTTTTATCGACCGGGACGGTGCCTTCGCCCTGGGTTGAGGCGCACACGGCGCGGATGCGCGGCGCGGCTTCAGGGAAGCGCCCCAGCAGGCGCGTGGCGCAGGCCAGGAAGGCCCCCCACCATTCGTCGGGGCTTTGCTCTGCGCCGCCGTCGGGGGTCAGGTGCAGTTGGATGGACTGGCTTTCCCAGCCGAGCACCTCGCCGCTGATGCTGATCAGCGCGACTTTCATGCCGCTGGTGCCGTGGTCGAGGGCGAGGATGAGATGGGATGATGTCATATTTTTTTATAGCGCGCTATTTTTTTTGTAGAAATTCCAGAGTGCCTTTCCTCAGCATCGAATTATTTGTGATGCCGAGTGAAATGGTTTTATTCCCAAAAACTCAATCTTGCAAACAGCTTGCGCTCCACCAGCACCGCCAGCGCGACCCCAGTGGCGTAGACGAGAAAATCGAGCGGGTCGAAGTTGCCCATGTAAACCAACTGATCCTGGTAGACAAGGGCGCGGTAAAAGATCTGTCCGAATTCGAGCAGTGTGGGCACGCCAAAGGCGATCAGCGCGCGGCTGCGCCAGGTGGGGAGCCATTTTTGTCCCAGGCATAGAAAAAAATAAAACGCGAACGGCTGGATCAGGTCTTTGGCGAAGCTGACCCAAAGAATCCAGCCGGTGCTTTGCGGTTCAAACAGACTGGCCGGCGAGAATTGTTCGGAAAACCAGAGCAGGCTGAGAGAGACAACCAGCACAAGAATGATTTTCTGAATTTTCACTCAATACCCTTTTTCAAAATCGACGCGGTAGTTGAGCGGCTGGCCTTCAGCGTATAAGCGGTAGTTTTCGATAAAGACCCTGGCAATCTCTTTCGGGAAACTGGGCGCGGAGGAGTGGCTGGTGATGATGGTGTTGGGCGCGCTCCAAAACGGATGCTCAGACGGGAGCGGCTCGACATCGAAGACGTCCAGAACAGCCCCGGCAATGGCTCCCGTTTCGAGGGCCTGGATCAAGGCTGATTGATCTACCGCGCTGCCGCGTCCGACATTGATGAACAGGGCGTGGGCGGGCAGGCAGGCAAGCAGTTCCGCATCGACGATTTGGCGGGTTGCGCTGGTGTTGGGCAGGATGTTGACGAGATAATCCACGCCCTGGGCAAATGCAAACAGTTCTTCGCCGTGAAAGTATTGGTCAACATCCTGGCTGGCTTCGCTTTCACGCGTGTATCCTCGCACGGTCATGCCGAAAAATTTGGCAGTGCGGGCCACTTCCGCGCCTATCGAGCCGACGCTGAGCAGGCCGATTGTCTTTTCGCGCAGGGTTCCGGTCAGGGTTGCATCCCACTGACGTTTTTTTTGCGCTTCGAGACGCTGCAAAATCTTGCGCTCGTGCAGCAGCAGGTAGCCGATGATAAACTCAGACATTAATCCGCCAAAGACGCCGCGCATGTTGGTCAGCATGTAGTCACGCCGCAGGGTGGGGTCGAGCAACGGGTCGACCCCGGCAAAGGTGGACTGGATCCAGTTGACGGTGGGCAGGCCCGGCAAAATCGGTTTAATGAGCGAAGGCTCGCCAAAAACGATGTCGCAGTTAGCGGGAATCTCATCCCGCTCAACGATTTCCAGACCCGGCAATTCTGCCGCCTCGAGCAGGGTGCGGTAGTCGTCGGCGTATTTGGAAGCAATCAGGAGTTTGTATGTTGTGTGGGGGTTTATGTTGGACATATCGAAAAGTTTAGCACAAAATAGGGCCAGAAGTCACGCAGCTTCTTATGAAAAAAATGTGTACAATCATTACACAGGTTAATATTTCTGGATATACGTGAAGAGACGATTAGCTGCTGTACCCTTTGGAGGCTGCCATGAGAAAACGGCAGGGGTTTTCTTGTTTTTTAGCGGGGGTTTTCCTTCTGTTTGCGATCACGCTAATGTCTTGTTCCCAGCCCGGAGCGGTTGAGGATGCTGGTTCTGTTGCCAGCATCCGGGTGGTGATGGACAACAACTATCCGCCTTATGTTTTCGAAGACGAAAATGGCAACCTGCGGGGCATCCTGATCGACCAGTGGAAATTATGGCAAGAGCGGACTGGTGTGAAGGTGGAAATCACGGCGCTTCCCTGGGTTGAGGCCATGGATGGCATGGAAGCGGGGCAATTTGATGTAATCGACACAATCTTCTATACCGATGAGCGCGCCGAGCTTTATGATTTCACCAAACCGTATGCAGAAATAGATGTGCGCATCTTTTTTCAAAAAAACATATCGGGCTTGGCGGGCGCCGCAGATTTGCGCGGCTTTCGTGTGGCAGTCAAATCTGGCGATGCAAACGCCGAATATCTCCTGGATCACGGTGTCAAAAACCTGGTTTATTACAACAGCTATGAAGAGATCATCCGGGCGGCTGCGGCGCAAGAAGAGGCTATTTTTGTAATCGATCAGCCTCCGGGGCTATATTTTCTTTATAAATATAATATTCAAAACCAATTTACTTATTCAGATCCGTTGTATGGTGGAGAATTTCACCGAGCTGTCAAAAAAGGCGATTCAATCATTTTGAGTCTGGTCAACCAGGGATTTTCCAGAATTAGCCAGGAAGAATACAAAGACATTGACAGGCACTGGCTGGGTGTCAGTACTGAAAATCCATACGAAAAGTATCTGCCTTACATGACCCTGGGCGGGGTAATTATAGCCCTTGTGATTTTTGCCCTGTTTTTCTTCAACCGTATTTTGCAAGCGCGTATTCATCATCGAACGGTTGAATTGCAAGAGGCAGTCTCAATGCTGCAAAGTTCTGAATCTCGTTTTCGTGAGGCGGTGGACTTTTTGCCAATTCCGATCAGCATTTCAGAAGATGATGGAAAAATGTGGGTTGTCAATCGAAAATTTACGGAAAACTATGGCTATATTCTCAATGATATTCCTACGGCAGATTCCTGGATGGAAAATGCCTACCCTGAACCGGGATATCGCGAGCAGGTTCGGGCTCTTTGGGACCAGGATGTGACGCAATCTGTAAAAAGCGGAAATTCCACGCCTTTACGGGAATACAAAGTGACTTGCAAGGATGGCAGCCTGCGCGATGTGGAAATTGTTACGCACCCTGTTGGCAAGTTGTGGGTGGCGGCTTTCAATGATGTCACAGAACGCAACCAGTCTGAAAAAAACTTGCGTTTGTTTAAAGAATCGGTCGAAAACGCTACAGATGCAATCGGGATGTCTACCCCGCAAGGGGTGCATTACTATCAAAACGAAGCGTTTAGCCAGTTGTTTGGGGATGTCGGCGATAACCCATCGGCCACGTTATATGTGGACGAAAATATTGGCAAAGATGTCTTCGAAACCATTAAGGCCGGGGAACAATGGATCGGTGAAGCAAAGATGTATGCCAAAGATAAAAGCATACTAAACATCTTCCTGCGAGCCTATGCCAACATGGATGACAGCGGCCAGATCATCGGGCTTGTTGGCATTCACACAGACATCTCTGAGCGAAAGAAAATCGAAGATGCATTGCGTGAAAGTGAGATCATATTTTCATCTTTTCTGGAACACAGCCCGGTGTACGTATTTTTCAAGGATAAAAATATCCGCGCCCTGCGTTTGAGTAAAAATTATGAACAAATGTTGGGCATGCCTCTTGGCGAACTGCTTGGCAAGAATATGGATGAACTCTTTCCATCCGATCTGGCCAAAAGCATGGTGGCGGATGACATTCGCATTTTGAATGAGGGCAAGCGTATTTTGGTAACAGAAGAATTCAACGGCCGAATTTACGAGACGACAAAATTCCCGATTCGCAAGGATGGCAAGCCCGAGATGCTGGCGGGTTTCACCCTGGATGTAACCGAGCGCAAGCAAGCTGAGCAAGCCCTGCAGGAGAGCGAGGAAAATTACCGCAGCCTGGTGGAGCTTTCACCGGATGGGATCGTTGTCCATCGCGATGGAATTGTTGTTTTTGCCAATTCGGCGAGCGCAAAGCTGATGCATGCAGGAGATGTTTCAGAGCTTTTAGGAAAACCCGTGATTGATTTCGTTCATCCCGATGAGCGTACGCGTGTCTTGCGTCGAATTCACAAAATGACGCTTGAAGGAACGAAAGCTCCAGCCATGGAAGAAAAATTTATTCGATTAGATGGCACAATTATCGATGTTGAAGTTGTCGCAATGGCCATTAATTATGAAGGCCGGATTGCCGTGCAGGTTGTAGTGCGTGACATTACCGAGCGCAAGCAAATGCTGGACAGTTTGAAGGCCAGTGAAGAAAAATATCGTACCCTGATCGACACCATTAATACGGGCATTTTTATGTCCAGCCTGGATGGGAAGTTCTTGCAGGCAAACTCTGCGCTGGTAGAAATGTCTGGCTACGAAAGTATTGAAGAGTTCATGCAAATTTCTGCCCAGCGGCTTTATGCCAACTTTGATGACCGGGATAAAATTATCGATGAAGTTAAAAATCAGGGCTTTATAAAAAACAGGGAACTTCTTTCACTGAAGAAAGATGGTTCCACCTACTGGATTTCCCTGTCGGCTGTATTTTTGCAGGGTGAAGATGGTAAACCGGGTTTCCTGCTTGGTTCGGTTTCAGATATTACCGAACGAAAACGCGCTGAGCAGGCTATCCAACAAAGCGAGCGGCGCTTCCGGACGCTGATCGAAAACAGCCATGACGCCCTGGCTCTGCTTGCGGAGGATGGCACGATCCTTTACGAGGGTCCAACCGTTCGTCGCATTACCGGTTACGAACCCAGCGAACGGATCGGAAAAAATGCCCTGGAAAGCATTTACCCGGAAGATATGCCAATTGTTGTGCAATCGCTCGCGAAGGTTCTGGGTGGGGCGAATAACACAGTCACTGCACAATTCCGTTCACGGAAAATGGATGGAACTGTTTGGTGGACCGAGGCAACGGCTACCAATTTGCTGCATGACCCAACTGTGCAGGCAATCGTTGTTAATTATCGCGATATCACCTCGAAAAAGCAGGCAGACGAGCAACTGCGTGAGAGTGAGAATCGCTTCAGGCAAATTGTCGAATCGTCACCGATGGGCATGCACATCTATGAGTTAAATGATGCGGATGATAGCCTGATTTTTGCTGGGGCAAACTCCGCCGCAGATCGAATCTTGGGAGTTGATAACTCGCAATTTTTAGGAAAGACCATCGAGGAGGCTTTTCCGCCCCTGGCTGCGACCGAAGTCCCTCAACAATATCGTCTGGTAGCAAGGCATGGGCACACTTGGGAGCAAGTCCAGATCAATTATGAGCATGGCAGCATCAATGGCGCTTACGAACTCCATGCATTTCAAACCGGACAAAACCGTATGGCGGTCATGTTTCTAGATATTACTGATCGCAAGCAAGCGGAGGCCGCTCTCCGAAAAAGCGAAGAACGCAACCGGGCGATTGTGGCTGCCTTACCCGATTTGCTCTTTCAAATCGATCTAACTCACACTTTTTTGGATTGTGTTGCGGCTGACCCAGGCAAGTTGTTGCTTCCGCCAGACCAGGTGATCGGGCGCAAGGTTGAAAACCTTTTTTCGCAAGATGTGGCCGAATTAGCTGCTGTCAAGATCGCCGAAACCCTTGAGAGCGGCGAAATGCAGATCTTTAGCTATTCGCTTATGGTTGGTGATAAAAAGCGATATTTCGAAGGCCGCTTGACCCCGCTTGATGAAGAATCGGTGTTGGCCCTGATACGAGACATCACGGATGCGAAGCAATTTGAATACGCTCTCCTTGAGAGCGAACAGCGCTACCGCACCTTGTTCGAGCAAGCCAACGATGCAATTTTCATCGAAACCCAGGACGATAAAATACTGGATGCCAATCAGCGCGCCTGTCAAATGCTTGGCTATACCCGCGAAGAATTATTGGGTATGCTGGTATCTGATTTGATCGCCCCTGAAAACCACCGCAGCAGCCTGGCAATCCGTCAGGAGCTTTCTCAATACGGGCAAAAACCCTTTGAAAGCCTGGACGTGCGCAAAGACGGGACGTACATCCCGGTGGAAGTGACCAATTCTGTTCTCCCTGACGGTCTGGCTCTCTCGATTGTGCGGGATATTACAGAACGAAAGCGCGCAGAAGACGAATTGCGCAAGACCGAAGCAGAAGTGCGCCTGTTGAACGCTGAACTGGAGAAGCGTGTTATTGAACGCACCGCCCAACTGGAGCTTGCCAATAAAGAGTTGGAAGCCTTTGCTTATTCTGTTTCACATGATTTGCGCGCGCCACTGCGGGCGATTGATGGCTTCTCTCGTATCATTGTCGAAGATTTTGGCGAACAGTTGGATGGCGAAATCCAGACATTGCTTGCCAAGGTTCGGGCAGAAAGTCACCATATGGGGCAATTAATAGATGCCTTATTAAATCTCTCTCGTATGACTCGCGCCGAAATGCGCATGGATCGGGTGGATTTGAGCGAGTTGGCTCATGATATTGCCGAGGAATTGGGGCGCTCCGAAACAGGCCGGCAAGTGGAGTGGGTGATTGCCGGGCATGTCACTGCCCATGGGGATGTGCGTCTCTTGCGGGTCGTGATGGAAAACCTGATTGGCAATGCCTGGAAATTTACTTCCAAGACTGAAGCAGCCCGCATCGAGTTTGGCGTCCAGAGACTGGATGACGAATTGGTTTATTTTGTGCGCGACAACGGTGCGGGTTTTAACATGGCCTACGCCAACAAGCTCTTTGGTGCGTTTCAACGCCTGCATTCTGTAAATGAGTTTGACGGAACTGGCATCGGGTTGGCTACCGTTCAACGGATCATTTATCGGCACGGAGGCCGTGTCTGGGCCGAATCGAAAGTCAATCTGGGCGCGACCTTCTTCTTTACGCTCGGCTAGCCTCGCTGCGAGTTATGAAAAGGACATCCTCTGTGCCGGAGGATGTCCTTTTTTGTCAGGCGCAGGCCGCCAAAACTGGTTCAAACCTGTGTAACGCATCGTCGATGACCTCGTCGGTATCGGCCATGGAGGTGTACATGCGGCTGCCGGCCAGCGTCACCAGTCCGTTCGCCATGTAGGCCGCGCCCATCTCTTCTAGCATGTGTTTGCGCGGTTTGAGTTCCTTCAACAGCCGCATGGGATTCTTAAGATCGAGCAGCATCACACCCGAAGTTTCCAGGTGAACAATCGAACCCTGGTTGAAGGCCACAAAAGGCAATCCATATTTTGCGATAATGACCTGTAAGCCTTTGGTCAGCCGGTCGCCTGCCCGCCCGGCAATAACCGGGGCGTTGGTGCGTTCCATTTCAAGCAGGGCATGGTAGCCTGCCACACAAGACAGCGGATTGGCCGAGAGCGTCCCGCCAACGTAGGTGCGTTCGCCGGTGCTGCCGATGCCCGCCGCGAAGCTCATGATCACCTCCCGCCGCCCGCCGACGCCGCCCGCCATCGGGTAGCCGCCGGTGATGCACTTGCCGAAGACCGTCAGGTCGGGTTTGATGCCGAAATAACCCTGCGCGCCGCCCAGTCCCAGGCGGAAACCGGTCACGACTTCGTCGAAGATCAGCAGCGCACCAAATTCATCGCATAAGTCGCGGACTTTTTGATTGAAATCCCGCGGGACGGGCCGCGTCCCGCTTTCGGGGCCGACCGGTTCGACGATGACCGCTGCCGTCCCGCCCCGCAGCCGGTTGACCATTAAATGGCGTTTCAGCGCGCCCAGGCTGTTGGGGAAAAACTCCTCGGTTGAGGCGCTTGATCCGCGCGGAATGCCGGTTGCTTCGAGCCGGCCCGTGCCGGGGACGTGCAGGCCGTAGACCATCGAATCGCTCCAGCCGTGATAGGCCCCGCCAACTTTGATGACATATTTCTTTTTGGTAAAGGCCCGCGCCGCGCGGATGGCGGCCATCACGCTCTCGGTGCCCGAACCCAACATGCGGAACATCTCAACAGCGGGCATCAAGCGGTTGACCAGTTGCGCCAGCTTGAGTTCGTATTCGTGAAACAGGCCGGTCACCGGGCCGCAGGTTTGCAGCATTTCGAGAACTTTCTCGCGCACCGGGGCGTAGTTGCTGCCCAAAACGGTTGGGCCGCCCGCCTGGAGAAAGTCAATGTAGCGGTTGCCGTCGGCGTCCCATAAATGGGCCCCCTCCGCCTTTTCGACGGCGATCGGGAACGGGTAATTGAAAGCCAGGTTGTGCTGTACCCCGCCGGGGATGAATTTCTTGGCCTCGTCGGTCAGTTCCTTCGAGCGTTTGCAATGAGTCTCAAAGTAGCCCAGGTATTCTTGCATCTTCTCCCGGTTGATCCGGCGCATTGGCTGGGCGGTGAGTTTGTTCAGCCTGGCATAGATTTCATCAACATTGGGGTATTCGGAGATGGCGTATTGTTGGTTGATCATAATTTCCTCGTTGTTGGGGCGAATCGCGATTCGCCCTTACGAATATTTCACATCTTTCATCTGCGTCACCAGCAGGGCGCTGACCAGCAGCAGGCCGAGCGCCAGCACCAGGGCCGGGGTAAAGGAGCCATCGTTACTCTTCATGGCTTCCATGATGTAGACAAAAACGACCGAGGCCTGCCCGAAGAGTTGGATCAGCCCGTTGGAGGTCCCTTCGGGGGTTGGGCGGGTCACTTCGGCGGCGTATTGCATCCCGATCGGCATGGCGCTGACCAGGAAGAATCCCAGCACGAAGGCAGATGCGAACAAAAGCCAGGGTGCGGTCGCAAAGGTCAGCCCGATCAGGCCGGGAATGGCCCCGATGAAGGCCACATACAGGTAGCGCTGGCGTTTGCGCTGCTTGTCAGAGAGCGCCGGGATCACCACCGCTCCGATCACCCCGCCGACGATCATCAGCGCCCCGAGAGTCCCGGCGTCGTTGGGCGTAAACCCGCGTGGACGGATGATGCTCTCGATCCAGGTCGTGATACCGTTGAAGATCGCCAATCCGATAAACGAAACCGCCAGATCAAACCAGAATGGCCGGACGGTGAACGCGTTTTTCAGACCATCCAGCATCAGGGCACGCACTTCCTGTCCGGGCGGACAGGGCGGCGTGGGTGGGGTTTCACGGGCCAGGACGATGAATAAGACCGCCGAAAAGGCCGCCACCCCGCCATAGATCAACTGCACAGTGGGGATGGATATGCTTTCGATCAGGATTGGCGTCAGCACCATACCCAGCGCCGTACCGATCAGGTTGCCCAGGGTCACAATGCCGACCGCGGTGGCGCGTTCTTCGAGCGCGAACCACTTGGCCGGGACGGTCGTCCAGGCGTTGAGCAGGAAGGGTTGCGCGGCCGCCAGCCCGAAGGTGCTCCACAAGACCAGGGTGTAGTTATCCCCCGCCAGCCCGCGCAGGACCCCAAAAACACCCATCAAGACCGCCCCAATGCTGACCGCCACGCGGAAGCCGTAGGTATCGATCACCCACGAAACCGGGATGGAGAGCGGGATGAAGGCGATCATGAATGACATCGCCAGAAAGCCGATCTGTAGGTCGCTGACGCCGTAAAAGGTCGCTGCCAGCCCGGTGATGGGCGCGTACCCGATCCACAGAATTTGGATGGTCAGGTTGACGAACATGAAGGCCGCCAAGACCACCCAGCGGTAAGAATAGAGCTTGTATTGGGGCATGGTTACCTCGATAAGGTAGGGGCACGGCGGTGGATTGAAGGATAAGAATTTTTCAGACATCCGCCGTGCCCCTACATATTAAATGACCGCAAATTTCTTTTCGTCCGCCTTCAATTTGGCAAAGGCGATCTCGCGGATGGCAAACGGAATCTTATAGACCTTCTTCTCGGTCAGCAGCGCCAGCAGGTAAGTCAGGGCGCATTTTTCGAGCAGGGCCATGTTGTGGATGGCGCGCTCTGGCTCCCCGCCCAGTACCAGCACACCGTGGCTTTGCAGGATGAAGGCATTGTTGCCATTTTTGACCTGCTTGCGGACGTTGTTCTTCAGGAAACCGGTTCCTGACGGGGCGTAGGGGATGACCTCCACGCTGCGGCCCAGGAAGCGCACCTGTTCATCGAACAGGGCCGGGATGGGCATCTTCAGGACCGCCAACGCACTGGCATAGGGCTGGTGGGTATGGATGGTGGCGTGCACGTCCGGACGGGTTTGGTAAACGGCGGCGTGCATCCCGCTCTCGATCGATGGTTTCATCGTCCCTGACAACGAGTTCTGCTCGAAATCCAGCACACAGATGTCATCTGCCGTCATTTTGGCGTAATCGTAGTTGGAAGGGGTGATGGCGAAGGCATTTTGGCCTTTGATGCGGGCTGAAATATTGCCTTCGGTGGCTTTCAGGTAGCCACGCTCGAGCAGGCTGTGACAGGTCTTAACCACCTGATCTTTTTCGTTGGAAAAATCACTCATCGGCGCGCCTTTCTGGTAGACTTAACTGAACTTGACAACGTAAATATTATCCTCTACAATCTTTACAATGTCAAGATTTGATTTGGAGTCCAAAATCTCCAGATTTTGGACTGATATCCCAATGTCAGGAGCTCATCATGATCGAAAACCCCGTCATTACATCCATGCTCAATCGCAAGTCGGTGCGCAAGTATAAAACCGACCAGCCCTCCGATGAAGTCATCGAAACAGTGGCGCGCGCCGGGCAGCAGGCGCCGTTCGCCTCCCAGCTTTACAGCATCCTGCTGACGCGCAAGAAAAAAGCCCCCTTCGGCGCACCGCTCTGGTTTATCATCTGTGTCGATTTGTACAAACTGGAGCGCTTCATGAAAATCCGCGGTTGGGATGTGGTTACCAACGATCTGACCATGCTGCTGTTTGGCATGCAGGATGCCGCCTACGCTGCCCAGAACATGGTTAATGCCGCCGAGAGCCTGGGGATGGGGTCGTGCTATCTGGGTATTATGCCCAGGCGCACCTCCCAGATCGTCAAACAGTTCAAGCTGCCCAAGCGGGTTTTCCCGCTGGTCGAGCTGGTGATGGGCTATCCGGACGAGGAATTTTCGCCCCGCCCGCGCTACCCGCTTTCGTTCACCCTGTTCGAGGACAAATATCCCGAGCTCAGCGACGAGCAGGTTGCCGAAGCGATGAAGGTTATGGACGATGGTTACCTGGCCCAGCGCTATTATGCCGGCCAGAAGATCAAGATCCGCATTGAGAGCGGGTGCAAGGATACCTTCACCTTTGATGATTATTCCTGGACCGAGCACATCTCGCGCAAGTGGGGCCAGTGGTTCCAGTCGCCGAATGAACTGCTCGACGAATTAAAAAACCAGGGTTTTGATTTGGGGAAAAAGGATGCCGGCTAAAAAAACATATCATCACGGTGATTTGAAAAACGCCCTGATCCGGGCCGGGGTCGAGATCCTGGCCGGACAGGGTATTGGTGGACTTTCCTTGCGTCAGGTGGCTCTGCGGGCCGGGGTCAGCCATGCCGCGCCTTATGCTCATTTCGCTGACAAGCAGTCTCTGATCGCGGCCATCTCCACCGACGGGTTTCGGCGGCTGTATGAAAAACTCGCGGCTGCCGCGCATGCCAACAGCGCCGACCCACGCCAGCAGTTGCTTGAAACGGCCAACGCTTATCTCGAATTTGCGGCCGAAGACCCAGCCCACTTCAAGGTCATGTTTTCGGGCATTCTCGAGCAGGAAAAAGATTATCCCGAATTCGTTGAAGCCTCCCAAAAGAATTATGAATTGGTGGTCGAGATTGTCCAGACCTGCCAGTCAGCCGGGGTTTTGCCGCTTGGCCCGGCGGAACGGACCGCCATCAGCATCTGGGCGACCGTCCACGGGCTGGCGGCGCTCGCCCTTGAAAGGCAAATCCCCCACACTTTGTTGGAACAGGTTTCAATGCGCGAACTGTTGCTCCACTCGCTCGAAACCCTGTTTGTATCCTGATTTTTCTTCCTGACGGTAAAATTCCCCTATGCTGAAACGTTTACGAGATCTGTTGGGCTTCAACCGCCACAGCGCCACCCTTTTTAGCGGTTTCCTGCTGACCTGTTTCCTGATCGTTTATATTTGGTGGCCGCTGGTCGAAGAGTATTTTTTATACTTTGACGGCCGCTATGCCTGGTATGTGTACATCGACTGGCTTTTGCTCGGCATCTTCGGCTTCATGTCGCTGACCGTTATGGCGCGCGCCAACCTGCGAGTCGACGCCCTGATCATCCTGGTCGGTATGGGCGGCGGATTGGTCATCGAAAGCTGGGGCACGCAGACCAATTTATGGCACTATTACACGGCCGAACGCCCGCCTTTGTGGATACTCCCGGCCTGGCCGATCGCCAGCCTGAGCATCGACCGGATCACACGCAGCCTGGGCTGGGCTACCGCCAAATGGAGCGACTCCATCTTCCGGGCTTTGTACTGGCCTGTGATGGGGATTTTTTACCTGATGATGCTGGCCTTCGTTGCCCCGACCTTTGATAAACCCTACACCTGGGTTGCCCTCGTTATTTCAGCCTTGATGATCCTGACGCCGCCCAGCCAGCGGACAGCGCTGCTCGTTTTCCTGGCCGGTTCGGCGCTGGGATATTTTCTCGAGCTGTGGGGCACCACCCGCGAGTGCTGGACCTATTACACAAACGAAACGCCGCCAGCCTTCGCGGTTTTCGCGCATGGCATGGCGGCGGTCGCTTTTTGGCGCACTGGCCTGCTGGTGGAACAGGTTTGGAAATCAGTGACCAGTAAGCAGTTTCCAGTAATCAGTAAACACTGAACACTGGCTACTGGAAACTCTAACTTTTAGTACACCCGCACAACCTGTCCAACATAGATCTTGTCTGGGTTGCTGATGCCGGGGTTGAGCGCCAGCACACTTTCAAGTGTGGTTCCGAAGCGGACGGCGATCTTCTTGAGCGTGTCGCCGCTCTGCACCGTGTAGTTCGTGACCGAGGATGGCAGGTTGATGACCTGGCCGACATAGATCAGGTTCGCGTTTGTGATCTGCGGGTTGACTGCCAGGATGGCATCGAGGGTGGTGCCGGTCCAGATAGCAATCTTCTTGAGTGTGTCACCTTTTTGGACAATGTACGATTTGCCGGTCGGTGCAGGGGCGGGGGGCGGGTTGGTGCTGCCCGATGCCGGGACGACCAGGCGCTGCCCTTCGTAGATTCTGTTGGCGTCGGTGATATCGCTGTTCAGACTGAGCAGCACATCGACGCTGGTGCTGAAACGGCTGGCCAGGGCGCGCAGGGTGTCTCCGCGGGCGATGATGTAGGTATCGTAGCCACCGCTGCCTTTGATCAATGCGCCGGGCAAATACAGGTACTGGCCGGGGTAGATCAGGTTGCCGTTGCCGATTTCGGGATTGGCACGCCGCAGGGCCGAGACGGTCGTATCGCAGCGGGCCGCGATCTTGAGCAGGGTATCGCCTTTGACCACGGTGTAGCCAGTTCCGCAGGATGATGCCGCAAAAACCTGACCAGTGGGGGCAAATGCGCTGACCAGCAGGGCGGCCAGCAAAAGAAATTGGATAAAGTGTTTGTTCATGAGAAACCTCCAGGTAAAAAAGAAGAACGTTGTTTGATGTCTCATAGATGTTTGTTCCCGTTTTTGAGTTCCCAAAAATCATTGCAGAAACATTGCAACCCTGAACAATCGCCAGTCTCGATAATTCTCATAAAAAAACCTTGACTTGGAGTTACCTCCAGGTGATACACTATTTTCAATGAGGTAAAAGATGAAAATTACAGAAGTCAGTGAAAAGTTTGGCCTTTCTTCCGATACGCTGCGCTACTACGAGCGGATTGGGCTGCTCCCGACCGTGACCCGCACCGAAAGCGGCATTCGCGATTACAGCGAACTTGACTTGCGGCGGGTCGATTTCGTCAAGTGTATGCGCGGGGCGGGACTGCCCATCGAGGTGCTGATTGATTACATGGAACTCATCCAGCAAGGCGACGGCACCATCGAGGCCCGCAAGGAAATCCTGGTCGAGCAGCGCGATTTACTGGCATCACGAATCGCTGAAATGCAGAAAACGCTGGATTTGTTGAACCACAAAATCGAAGTCTACGAAAAGGCAATCCTAACCAGGGAAAAAGAAATGGTGCAGGTGGAAGAGTAAAAGGAATTCAAACAAAGGAGATGTGAAATGGACTATGTAAAACTTGGTAATACCGGCATGGATATATCCCCAATTTGTCTGGGCTGCATGAGTTTTGGCTCTGCCGAAGGCTGGGTACACAATCCGTGGGCGCTCAATGAAGAAGATAGCCGCGCGATACTCAAAAGGGCTTTGGATTTGGGGGTAAATTTCTTCGACACGGCCAACGCCTACGCTTACGGAAACAGTGAAGAAATCCTTGGGCGCGCCCTAAAAGACTACGCCAACCGGGATGAAGTCGTGGTCGCCACCAAGGTTTTTGTCCCGATGAACAAAGCGCCCAATGGCAGCGGCCTTTCGCGCAAACATATCCTGAGTCAGATTGACCAGAGCCTGAAACGCCTGGGTATGGATTATGTCGATCTCTACATTATCCACCGTTGGGATTACAACACTCCGATCGAAGAGACGAAGGAAGCCCTGCACGATATTGTCAGGGCCGGAAAGGCCAGATATATCGGCGCTTCGGCCATGTATGCCTGGCAGTTCCAAAAAGCGCTGCATGTGGCCGAAAAGCATGGCTGGACGCGCTTTGTCTCGATGCAGAACCACTACAATCTCATCTACCGGGAAGAAGAACGCGAGATGATGCCGCTCTGTGCGGAAGAAGGAATTGCGGCAACCCCCTACAGCCCGCTGGCCTCCGGACGATTGGCGCGGGATTGGTCGGAGAGCACCCAGCGTCTTGAAACAGATCCCATCGCCAAGCAGAAATATGACGCCAGCGCAGATTCAGACAAAATTATCATCGAGCGGGTGGGTGAAATTGCCGCAAAGCACGGCGTCCCGCGCGCGCACGTTGCCCTGGCCTGGATGCTGCAAAAAGCGCCCGTCGTCGCGCCGGTAATCGGGGCGACCAAGCTCTCCCATCTGGAAACCGCGATCGAGGCCCTGTCGGTAAAATTATCGTCCGAAGAAATGAGCTACCTGGAAGAGCCGTACCTGCCGCATCCGCTGGTGGGCTTGATTCCGTACGGTGGTCAATTGCTCAGCGCCAGGAAATAGCTTGTTGATGGCAATTAATGTAAACCGCCGTCCCGAAAATGGGGCGGCGTTGTTTGTATGATCAGATGACTGAACAGAAGTGTTTGCTATAATTATCACAATCAAGTGAGGGGATAATACCCAAAGGAGGCAAACAATGAAACATCTACTTTCTGCGCGTTTTTTGTTTATTGTACTTTTCCTTTCCCTGACCCTGGCGGCCTGCTCCGCTGTGCCTGCCGAGCCGTCTCCAATCGAGAGTCCGGTTGCCAGCCCAACCGCGCCACCACCGACGGATGCGCCGACACCGACGCCAACCCCCTCCGCGCCTGTGCTGGGGACGTATGAACTGCTCTCCCCCGAAGACATGCGCGCCGACCTGGATGAGCTTTTTGCCCGGCTGCACAACAACCACCCCGACCCGTATCTCTGGCGTCCCAAAGCCGAGGTGGACATCGACCGCCAGCAGGTCTACGATGAACTCTCGCAGCCGCTGAGCATGGCGGAATACTACAAAAAAGTCGCGCCGCTGGTCAACAGCCTGGGCGATGACCATACAGGTGTTGCTTTGCCCGATGATGTTTTTCAGGCAATCATCCAGCAGGAACTGTTGTTTCCGCTGGGTGTGCAAATCCAAAACCAGCGCGCCTATGTGATTGAAAATGCTTCTGGCAACGATGAAATTTTGTTGGGTACCGAAATCCTTTCGGTGAATGGCATTCCAATGCCCGACATCCTGGCTGAGATAAAGGGCTACCTGCCTTTTTCGCACTCTGTGAAAGTTGCTTATTTCTGGTATGTCTTTGGCTCGATTGAAGAATATACACTCGAACTTAAATTGCCCGGCCAGGAAAGCCCGTTCACTCAGACAGTTCCGGGGCTGAACATCATGACCATCATGCAAAATCTGCAATCATCCGAGCCAGCGCCAGATGCTCCCCCTGAGCCTGTGACTTACACCCGCCTGCCGGAGGATGAAACGATTGGTTTGTTGCGCATCGATTCATTTGTCGGGCTTGGAAATTTTATCAAACCGGCCTTTGCCCAAATCCAACAGGATGGCATTCAGCACCTTATTATCGATGTCCGCGCAAATGGGGGTGGTATGTATGACCAGGCTGGATTGGTGATGGATTTCCTGACCGACCAGCCTTACCGGGTTTGTTCCAAATACTGGCAGGCTCCGGCAGGTGGGTATGGTTCCGAAGCCACCCGCCGCGAATCGGCGTGTGACACCCACCAGCCATTCGAACAGCCGGAGCGTTACCAGGGCAAACTCTACCTGCTGGTGGGGTCAAAAACATTCTCCACTGCAGTCACTTTTGCGACCATCCTGCAGGATTATGACCTGGCCGTCCTGGTTGGGGAAGAAACGCTTGCGCCTGCTTCCTATTGCACTCACCCTCAACATCTTTATGAACTTGATAAACTACCAAGGACAGGTTTGGAGTATCGAAATTCACATTCCTGCTATGTCCGCCCCAGTGGTGAAGCGAACTGGTTGCGCGGGGTTGTTCCCGATTTCATTGTCGAAACCAGCATCGAGGACATGCTTTCAGGTCACGACCCGGTGCTGGAGTACACGCTGGAACTGATTCGCAACGGAGAGTAGCAGCCGTGAGCAGATTCGTTTAAAACCTGACAGGTCTCATAGAGCGCCTGGTCTGCCGTGTCCTTGGTGTGGACATGTTTTTTTTGCGCCAGGGTTTTGTGGAGACCTGTCAGGTTTTGCCTTATCCAACAATCCCCTGCGCCACCAGCAGCTCGGCATTCAAAATTGCCCCGCCGGCAGCCCCACGGATGGTGTTGTGCGAAAGGTTGGCAAATTTGATGTGGAAGAGCGGGTCTGCCCGCACCCGTCCGACCACGCTGGCCATGCCGTTGCCAGAGTCGCGGTCGCGGCGCGGCTGCGGGCGGTCGGCCTCCGTCCGCAGCTCGATGACAGGCTTGGGTGCGGAAGGCAACCCGGCGACGATTTCCGGCGCGGAGAAAGCCGCCAGCGCCTCGATCGCCTCTTGCGACGAGACATCCCGCCTGAATTCCACCGAAGTGACCACCATGTGCCCGTCGATGACCGCCACGCGATTGGTATGCGCTGAGAGCTGGATTGGGGCAAAATCGATGCCCTGGCCGTTGAACCTGCCCAACATTTTGAGCGGTTCGGTCTCCACTTTTTCTTCCTCGCCGCCGATGTATGGGACGACGTTGTCGATGATGTCGAGTGAGGCCACGCCGGGGTAGCCCGCGCCCGAAAGGGCCTGCATCGAGACGATGAAAGCGCGCCGGATGCTGAAGGCGTCGTGCAGGGCGCGGAAGGCGATGGTCAGGCCGGTGCTGGTGCAGTTCGGGTTGGTCACGATCAACCCGCTCCAGCCGCGCTGTTTGCGCTGGATTTCGATCAGTCTGGTGTGATCGGGGTTGACCTCGGGGATCAGGATTGGTACATCCTCCCACATGCGGTGGGAGGACGCGTTCGAGCAGATCGCGTAACCCGCCCGCGCCAGCTCCGGTTCGATGTCTTTGGCTTGTTCGCTCGGCAGGGCCGAAAAGGCGATCTGGGCCTCGAAACCGGGCGCAGATGGAACAACCACCATTTCGCGGGCATAAGCGGGAATCGGCCCGGAGAGCACCCAGCGGCAGGCTTCACCGTATTTCTGTCCGATGGAGCGCTCCGACCCGCTCAGGGCGGCGACTTCGAACCAGGGATGGTTTTCAAGCAGTTGCACAAAACGCTGGCCGACAGCTCCGGTTGCGCCAAGGATGGCGACTTTGATTTTTGATGACATAATGGCTCCTTGTGATGTTTAAGTGTTCAAGTCCTGAGCGGAGGCTGAGCGCTCTTTGCGAAGCCGTAGTCGAAGGACGGTTCCCCTGCAACCCGCCCTTCGACTACGCTTCTCGTTAGCACTCGTCGCTCCGCTCAGGGCTTGAGTTTACAATCAACTCATGCACCGCCAGAACCGCTTTTTGTGCATCGGGCGCATCGACCACCAGGCTGATGCTGCATTCGGACGATCCCTGCGCGATGGCGATGACGTTGACCCCGGCGTTGCCGGTGGCGGTAAAGATTTTTCCCGCCAGACCGGGAGTGGTGCGCATGCCCGCCCCGACGATGGTGATGATGGCGGTTTCACCCGATTTCTGGATGCTGTCGATATCGCGCCGGTTGAGTTCCAGGCGAAATTCGTGTTCGAGGGCCTTGACAACCGTATCTGCCGTGCTGCTCGGGACGACAAAACAAATGCTTTGCTCCGAGGAGGCCTGCGAGATCATGACAATGCTGGTGTTTTCGCGCGCCACCGCCCCAAACGTGCGCGCCGCGATGCCGGGAATGCCGATCATGCCGCGCCCCTCGACCGTGATGATGCTCTGGCCCTTGAAGGCTGTCACCGCCCGCAGGTCGCCCAGCTGCGCCAGGCCATCGGCGACGATGCGTGTGCCGGCTTCTTCGGGCGCGAACGTGTTTTTGACCCACAGCGTAATCCCCTTTTCAACCACCGGGCGGATGGATTTGGGGTGCAAAACTTTCGCGCCGTAAAAAGCCAGTTCAGAGATTTCGCGGAAAGACAGTTCGGGGATGGTGCGCGCGCGCGGGTCGATGCGCGGGTCGGTGGTCATCACGCCGGTTACGTCGGTGTAGATCCAGACCTCGTCTGCATCGAGCACGACCCCGAAAATGGCCCCGGAGAAATCGCTGCCGCCGCGCCCGAGGGTCGTGACAACACCCTGCTCGTTTGCGCCGATAAAGCCGGTGATGACGGGCACTTTCCCGGCCTGAAAGAGCGGCCAAAGTACGCGCTGCGCGTTGCGGGTCGTGGCGTCCAGATCCGGTACGGCTGATTGGAAGAGGCTGTCGGTCAGGACCACCTCGCGGGCGTCCACGCCCTCCGAGCCGATTCCGGTATGGCGCAGGGCCGCCGAGACGACCGGGGCACTCATCCGCTCACCGAGCGAGGCGATCGCATCCAGCGCGCGCGGTGAAGCCTCGCCCAGAACGCGGATGGCGTGCGCCAGGGTCACGAATTCGTTCAGGCTGCTTTCGATAAAATCGCGCACTTCTTCGGCATCCGGGGCCAGTTCGTCCAGCGCATCGAAGTGCTTTTTGAGCAGTTCTGCGGCGGTTTTTTCGGCGATCAGCTCGTCCCCGGCGACTGCGGCGGCGGCCCCGTTCAGCAGGGCATCCGTCACCCCGCTCATGGCCGAGACGACAATGGCCACATTGTGCCATTCCGTTTTTGCCCTGCGCGCAATTTCGATGATCTGCCGAATGGCTTTGGCGCTGCCAACCGATGTGCCGCCGAATTTGAGTACCAATGTATCTTTCATGATAATTTCTCCTGGATTAAGATAACAAAAAACGCGGAGCTGATGCTCCGCGTTTAGTATTTGCGTAGTATGGTTTGTCAGGCCCTACCACCAGCACGAAGCAATGGCTCTTGATGCAGAGTCATGGTCATCATAGTGGTGGTGGTCATGGAGATAAAGGACATTTTTAGTTTACCTAATGGGCGCGATTATAGCGGCATTTGCCGTTTTTGTCAGGAGGCTCTTTGTGCCGATTACGCTTTGCCGACCATTTCGTCGATTTGGGCCATAACTTCCGGGGTCAGCTTGGGCAGGACTTCGAGCGCTTTCATGTTCTCGTGAACCTGCGATACCTTACTAGCCCCGGTAATGACCGTACTGACGTTCGGGTTTTTGGCGCACCAGGCAATTGCCAGTTGGGCAAGTGAACAGTCTAAACCATTGGCAACTTCTTGCAGCTTGCGCACTTTTTCGAGCCGCGTTGGGTCTGTCAGGGCTTCTTTGAGCCATTCGTAGCCGGGGAGCGTGCCGCGCGAGCCTTCGGGGATGCCATTGTTATACTTGCCGGTCAACAGGCCAGACGCCAGCGGACTCCAGGTGGTGGTTCCAAGTCCGATGTCTTCGTACAGGCGGGCATACTCGTCTTCGACGCGTTTGCGCGCGAGCAGGTTGTATTGCGGTTGTTCCATCATGGGCTTGTGCCAGCCGTATTTGTCGCAGATGCTCCAGGCGGCGCGAATTTCATCCGCGCTCCACTCGGAGACGCCCCAGTAGAGAGCCCGCCCTGAAGTGACGATGTCGTGCATGGCGTGGGCCGTTTCCTCGATGGGTGTTTCCGGGTCGGGGCGGTGGCAAAAGACCAGGTCGATATAATCCAGTTCGAAGCGCTTGAGAGAAGCATCCATGGCCTCCATCAGCCGTTTGCGGTTGAGTGTATTGCGCTCGTTGACGTTGTCGTTCAGTCCCCAGAAAAATTTGGTTGAAACCAGGTAACTGCTGCGCCGCCAGCCCAGTTTTTTGAGCGCCGCGCCCATGACTTGTTCTGATTTTCCGCCCGCGTAAACTTCAGCATTGTCGAAAAAATTGACTCCTGCCTCATAAGCGGCAGACATCATGTCGGCGGCAGCATCGATATCAGCCTGATTGCTGAATGTAACCCATGATCCAAATGATAAAACACTTACCTTGATGCCAGCTCGTCCTAACCGTCTGTATTCCATAGTATTCTCCTTGCATATTTTTTAGTTGATTTAATTTTACCGCCTATCCTGATACAATTATACCAATCAGGAAAATTGCACGATCAATAAGAAGTTTGGTTGGTTTTAAGGCTACTTTTAGAGCAGGAAGAAAAATGTCTATAAACTTCTCTATGATGATGCATAATAATGAGCTTGCAGGACATCTGGAAGAAATTTTTTTGTCTTACAAGCAGCAGATGGGGATTCAAGCTACCAAACGCGAACTTACTTACGAACAAGGCCGCTCTGAATTTGTGAACAACGCCATTTATGGCGGTGTCTTTGACGTTTCTGAAATGGGCTCCACCTGGATAAATGACTTTATTGCGATGGGCGCGTTAAGGCCTTGCCAGGAATTCGCCGAAAATGTTGTGGGAAATTTGGACAATTATCCCCCGGCTTTATTTACTGCTTGCTCTGATGAACAAGGCTTACTGTATGCTGTGCCGTGGATGACAGATGTTTCGATGGTTTACTATCGCCGAGATCTGTTTCAAAAGGCCAGCATCCAGGAGGAAGGGGCGTTTTCTTCGCCGGAACGCTTTGATGAAACGCTGGCGGCCCTGGCTGATGCAGGTGTCGTTGCTCCCTGGGCCATGCCTACGCTGCGTTCCTTTGTTAGTATTCATGAACTTTTTATCTGGCTGCAAGCCAGTGGTTATAGTTACCTTGACTCAACCGGCAGGCGGGTGATCCTGGCAGAATCTGGTCCGCGCCAGGTGTTGCGTTCTTATCTTTCCTTACACAAATACCTTGCCCCCGATCAGAAACGTCTTAGATCAGATGATGCCGACCGGTTATTTATGACAGGCCAGGCAGCGGTTCGAATTTCCGGGCCATGGTTGCTTAGATATTGTGAGCCTGAAGTACGCGAGAACCTTGGTTTGGCTATCCCGATGAATCGCACTTATTTAGGGGGCGCTGGCCTGGTTGTGTGGAATTCCAGCCGCGAGGTTCTTAAATCAGTGGAGTTGATCAAGAAATTGACGGACAGAGAAGCGTCTATCAAGATAGCTTACCTGGCAGGTTTGATGCCCGCCCGCCTTGATTGTATTGCCGGTTTGCCGGATGAGTACGTCCGCCCTGAATATCGTCCCATGATCGAGACGGCGATTCGTGGTGGGGTTTCGATTCCGAAAACACCCCTGGGTGGTATGGTTGAAGACCGCCTGGTGACCATGATCGATATGCTCTGGCAGCGTTTCTTCGAATCGCAGACAGGCGATATTGACCAGTTCCTCGAAGACGAGTTGGATACTGTTGTGAATCGTTTGAATATGGTCTTGTCGAATTACTATAGCGGTTAAAACAGCCGCTGGCGATATTATGAGAAAACTGGATGCCGCTCAATCGATGCATCCAGTTTTTGTTTTGCGCGGTTGGGGGCGGCGTAACGTTTGTTATCCCAGGGCAACATCCAGCAGCATCATGACTGCAAAGCCGAGCATCGCGCCCGAGGTGGAGGAGTGCGTGTCTTTGCTCATTTGCGATTCAGGGATTAATTCTTCGACCACCACGTAAATCATTGCGCCAGCCGCAAAAGCCAAAGCGTACGGCAGGATGGGGCGCATCAGCAAAACCGCCGCCGCACCTATTACCCCGGCGATGGGTTCAACGATGCCTGAGATCTGTCCGTACCAGAAACTCTTCAGCCGAGACATGCCCTCGCGCCTTAGCGGAATGGAAATGGCCGCACCTTCGGGAAAGTTTTGCAAACCGATACCGATTGCCAGCGCTATTGCTCCGGCCAAGGAGGCAGAGGGCAGGTCAGCGCCGAGTGCGCCAAAAGCCACACCGACAGCCAACCCTTCGGGGATGTTGTGCAGGGTGATCGCCAGCACCAGCAGCACGCTTCGTTGCCAGGATGTCTTGATTCCCTCGGCTTCGCTGGTCGGGAAGCCTAAATGCAGATGCGGCAGGATTTTATCGATACTCCACAAGAAAACCCCGCCGAAGAGAAATCCGGTCACCGCCGGGACCCAGGAAGGCACCCCGCTCCCTTCTGCCATTTCGATGGCTGGGGCCAGCAGCGACCAGAAACTGGCCGCAATCATCACCCCGGCAGCAAAACCGAGCATGCTATCGAGCACCTTGCGGTTGATCGATTTGAAAAAAAATACTGCTGAGGCACCTAGGGCGGTCACGGACCAGGTGAACAGGGTTGCCCCCAGCGCCTGCTGGATTGGGTTTAGTGAAACGAACCATTCATAAATTTGCATTAGATTTCCTCCTTGAAAATTTTTAAGTACTAGATGAAATAAGCCACCGTTGCCACGATCAGCCCGATCACCAGGCTGAAGATCGTGCCGATCAGGAAGCCACGGAAGTGAAAAGCATAATCCTTGTAAGCTGGGTGTCCTTCCGAGCCGGGGATGACGAACGCTTTGGGCGTGATGGTGCAGAAGATCAGCCAGTCGAGCACCAGCCAGTCCCAGAGGTTGAAGGCCCAGACCACGCCAAAAGCGTGCAGAAACAGCGTCAGGAAAGAAGTCTCCCCAAGCCGAAAAACGAACACAAACGGCAAGATCAGCAGCGCCAGCAAGAAAGGCATCCCCAGCAGGGTGCTTTGTCGTTTTTCAACATCCGTCTTGGGCGGGAGGATGGCTTTGATCGCCGGGGGATAATCTTGGAGCATCAGGCGCGGGTTGTAGAGCACCAGTCCCAGTAATGCGATGGTTGCTATTGCGATATAAATTGCCGAATCTGTGAGAAGCTGCGGGTAGCTAATCATTTTAATCATCCTGAAGCTGGAGATCAGAACAGTTTAGGCAGGAATGCCCCGGTGGTTTTCATGTAATTGCGGTATTGGTCGCCAAATTTTTCAATCAGGCTGGCTTCTTCTTTGGGTGTGCGAATGGCCATGAGAATGAATGCTAACAGGCCAAGCGCGGCGATGAACCAGTTGTCTGCCATCAGGCCAAAGGAGACGAAGAGTGCTGAGCCGACCGTATAAAGCGGATGCCGCACCCAGCGATAGGGACCGCTGGTGACAAGTTTGTGTTCCTTGCGGGTGGCGCTGGTTGGCGTAATGTTATTGCCAATACTGCTGAAAAGCCAGTAGATGCCGAAATCACTCAGAATGCCGAGGCTGACACCAAACCAGCGCCACCCTTCAGGCAGGCCGATTTTTGACCAGGCCATCCAGCCGGGATTCAGCAAATAGACCACCGGACTCAGCCAGAGTACCAATCCGCCAAAGCGGATGATGCTCATCAGTAGATTGCCATCTGTTTTGCGCGAGACTGTTTCGCCGCTTTCTCGGTCAGCCTTTCGGCGAAAATAGGTCGAAATGCCAACTCCGATAAGAAAGATGGTGAGAGCGATCAGGCGAAAAATAGTTTCGGGATTCATAAGATACTCCTAAAGTTTTGTAGTTATAGTGAAATATATATTTAGTCTTAACTAAATATATATTATAGGCTCAATCCACCCCTTGTCAAGAGCCAGAATTATTCTATTTTTATGTAAAATTCAAGCAGGGAAATCGCCAGTCCGCCTAATGCGATCAGTACAAAAAAAACGATGTTTGCCAGCACGGGTTGGAAGGATATCATGATGAAAGCCAGGGTGCAGGAAAGCAAAGCTATCATTTGAATCAGGAAAACTGCTTTGCGCGGGGTTAAACCCAACTTCACCAGGCGGTGATAAGTGTGCGCCAGGTCAGCCTGGAAGAGTGGTTTTTTGCGTCGCAGGCGTGAAAGGACAACCAGGCACGTATCGAAAATCGGCATGGCCAGTAACAGCATGGGGATGAACCAGGTCGAACCTTGTGGGGCGTCGTTTGGTGTGTACTTTACGGCAATCCCGGCCAGCAGGAAGCCAAACGTCTGCGCCCCAGAATCGCCGAGAAAAGACAGGGCTGGGGTCATGTTCAACGCATACAGACTGATGGCCACCCCAAACAGCAATGCGCTTAACTGCGCCAGCGCAAGTTGGCCGGAAACCAGGCAAACCATCATAAAAAATCCGGCAGAAATGGCGGCCAGCCCGGCGGTCAGGCCGTCCATGCTGTCGGTCAGGTTGAAGGCGTTGGTGATGCCCACCAGCCAGAAGATGGTAATGAAAATTTGCAGGATGCTAATCGCCTGATCGCCGAGAGGAAGCCCCAGGTTGCCCAGAAATTGCACCGAAAAGCCGTTCAAGACCAGGACGACTGCCCCAAGGATCTGCCCGCTGAATTTCATCGGCGCGTTAAAGCCGTAGTGATCATCGAGCAGGCCGAAGATGAAGATAACCGTTGCACCCATGAAAAGGTCCCACAGGTCCTCATGCCATATTCCCCACAGCCACATGACCAGCGGCAGGCACAGGATCAGGATAATCCCGCCTGCCAGCGGGGTCGGTTGGCTGTGTTGTTTGTGCGCTGCCGCGCCGGGGTAATCTACCAGCCCAAAGCGGCGCGCCAGCCAGATCCCGAGCGGGCCAAGCGCAAACGCCAGCAGGATGCTGGTCAGCGCGATTTTTGCGGTTGTGATCAGGTCGAACAATTCCAGTTCAATTTGCATTACGGTCTATTTGCTTTCGAGCAGTTTTTTCAAGTCTTCGGCGTTGTTGACCGGTGTTTTGCAGACGAATCCCTCGCAGATATAAGCGGTCGGATGATTTTCAAGCATCGGGCGTTCGGCCAGCAGGGGCGGGGCATTCGGTGGCAGGGGCAGGGCAGATGTCGCGATAACGAGATTTGGCCGCCAACTGGCGCGGACCTCCGCCAAAAGGGCCTGGGTCTCGCTTTGGGCGGGATCGCCCACCACCGCCACCTGTTTGACCGTTGAAAGGGCGAAATCTGCCGCCCCGAGCCAGCGCGCGAAAGCGGTCGGGTGGCGGACGGCGTTTTCAGCCACCAGTCTGAAGGTTTGCTCCGCCAGTGTGCGGTAGTCGGCGCGGTCGGTCAGCGCGGCCAGCCGCAGCAGGGACTCGACCGCCAGGGCATTCCCGCAGGGGGTGGCGTTGTCTTGCAGCTCTTTGGGGCGCAGTAACAATGTTTCGCCGTCAGAGGGGCTGTCGAAAAAGCCGCCGTCCGGGTCGGCGAAGCGGGTAATCATCTCATCGGCCAGTTCCTGCGCGGCCGCGAACCAGCGATTGTTGAAATCAGTCTCGTACAGGTCGAGCAGGCCCAGGGTCAGGGCGGCGTAATCTTCGAGAAACACTTCGGGCGAGGTTTTGCCTGCCCGCCAGGTGCGGCAAAGCTTGCCATTTGGGCGCATTTCTCTCAGTAAGAAATCTGCATTGCGCGTAGCCGCCTTGAGGTATTTGGAGTGCGAAATCTCTGATTTCGCTTCGGAAACACCGTTTCCGGCCATTTCTAAAGCCCGCGCCGCTTCGGCGAAAGCCGAGAGCATCAGCCCGTTCCAGCCGGTCAGGATTTTATCATCCAACCCGGGGCGGATGCGCTTTTCTCGCGCGGCGAGCAGCTTTCGGTGGCATTCGGCCAGTTTGGCGGCGACCCCGGCTTCGGGGAGCGCGAAGCGGGCGGATAGTGTCGCATCGTCCAGCGCGCGCTGGAGAACCGTGCGGCCCTCCCAGTTGCCCAGCGCGGTGATCCCGTAAGCCGCTTTGAAAAAATCCCAATCTTCGCTCAGGGTTTGCTCAATTTCAGCTGCATCCCAAACGTAGAATTTGCCTTCGACGCCTTCAGAATCGGCATCCAGCGAGGAGCAAAACCCGCCCTGTGGGTCGGTCAGCTCGCGCAGCACAAAATCAAGGCTTTGCTCAACGATGCGCCGGTAAAACGGCTCGCCGGTGACTTGCCATACGTGCAAATAGGCGCGGACGAGTTGGGCGTTGTCGTAAAGCATTTTCTCAAAATGGGGCACGCGCCAGTGGTTGTCGGTGCTGTAGCGCGAAAATCCGCCGCCGACCACGTCATACATCCCGCCGCGCGCCATGGCTTGCAGGGCGTGCAACGCAGATTTGCGCTGGTCGGGGGCGAGTGAGCGCCGCAGCAGGAAGTCGATCGTCATCGGCTGCGGGAATTTGGGCGCGCCGCCCCAACCGCCGAAGCCCCAATCGTAATTATCGTGCAGGTATTTGGCGGCGCTTTCGAGCAGCTTTTGGCTGAGGAGGATGCCGCTGTCCTCGTATTTGTTCTGGCGCTGCAAATGGGCGCTGACGTTGGCCGCGACCTTGTCCACTTCGGCGCGTTCTTCCTGCCAGGCGCGGGAGATGCCGGTCAGCAGGTCGCGGAAGGAGGGCAGGTTGTGGCGCGGCACTGGCGGGAAATACGTTCCGGCGTAGAAGGGTTGCAGGTCTGGGGTCAGGAAGACCGACATCGGCCAGCCGCCGGAGCCGGTCATCGAAACGGTGGCGGCCATGTAAATGCTGTCGAGGTCGGGGCGCTGCTCACGGTCGACTTTGATGTTGACGAAGTGCAAGTTCATGATTTCTGCGATGGCCGGGTCTTCGAAGGACTCATGTTCCATGACGTGGCACCAGTGGCAGGCGGCGTAGCCGATGCTCAGGAAGATCGGTTTGTTCTCGGCGCGCGATTTTGCGAGCGCTTCAGCCCCCCAGGGGAACCAGTCCACCGGGTTGTTGGCGTGTTGGATGAGATAGGGCGAGTTTTCGTTTGCTAGTCGGTTGGGCATTGGAACACCTGTAGATTATTGATTGATTGGAGAATTATAGCGCATCAGGCCTGCTGAAAATGGCCGCCATTGGTACCCTTGAAATATTTGCGGAATTTTTAACTTCTTTTGACGTTTTTCATATATTCGCGGATTAAATTAAGGGCGTAAGTTCAAATTCACTTCAATAAGGAGGTTCACTATGTCCAATCTAATTCGTTGGGAGCCAATGCGCGAAATGATGACCCTGCGCGAGGCGATGGATCGGTTGTTCGATGATGCGTTCACTCGTCCGCTCAGCATGGGTGCAGTCTCCTCCGTCTTGCCCGCCATCGACCTGTACCAAACCGCCGACGAGGTGATCGTCAAGGCTGCCTTGCCCGGCCTGAAACCGGACGAGGTCCAGATCTCGATCACAGGCGACGTGCTGACCTTGCGCGGCGAGTTCAAGCAGGCAGAACAAAAGCAGGAGGCCACCTGGCATATCCGCGAGCAGCGCTTCGGTGTATTCGAGCGCTCGGTGATGCTGCCCAGCCAGGTCCAGACCGACAAGGCCAAGGCTGACTTCGAGAACGGCATCCTGACCGTGACACTGCCCAAGGCCGAATCGGTCAAGCCCAAGACCATCAGCATCAAAGCCAAATAGTGCTCCCGCCCACAAGCAAACGCGCCCCAGACCGGGGCGCGTTTTTCGTCTTGGGATGGGTTCAGGCGGCTACCGCGAGATTTGCCTTCAGCCGCAGGTTCCCGGCCACGAGAGAGAAAATCTGTCGGGCATAAACATCCGCTGGCGGACGGTTCTTTTCATGGCTCCATTGCAGCGCCAAGCCATAGGCTGTCCAACTGGCGGCAATTGCTGCCAGCTTCGGGTCAATTTCAGAGCCGAACTTTCGCAGCCACATTTCCAGCAATTCCTGAACCTGTTTTTTGACCTTCATTTCCAAAAGCGATTCGAACTGGTTTTCCGAAACCCTGCAATTTGTGTTGCTTTGGGCGACAAACTCACAGACGGTCACGATCAGGGCTTGCAGGTTTTCATCGCTGTAATGGCAGGCGCTTAAAGTGCGTTTTTCCAGTTCCTGTCGAAAGGATTGGCGAATGCTGTGTTCGAGCAGGGCAAATTTGTCGGAGAAGTGGGCATAGAAGGTGGCCCGGTTGACTTCGGCCCGCTCGGTGATGTCCTGAACGGTGATGCTTTGGAATCCTTTTTCGCTGATCAGCGCGTTAAAAGCCTGTTCGATCAGGCTGCGGGTGCGCTTGACCCGCGGGTCAAGTTTCTCTTCCGGGGGGGCAGTAGCCAACATTTTTCATCCTTTGTTGTTTATCCGACAAAAATCGTTTGTTGATGGTTGACCCGGCTAGTCAACTCGTGTTTAATAAGCAACGTTCGTTGTTTATTAAACATTTGTAGTATATCACTAATTTCAACATCAAGGAGATGTTAACCATGACCCAATCCAAACTCACCCCCAACACCGCTTATGCCCGTTTGGCCAGCGATGAACAGATTGAACGAACCGTCAAAGCGCTGGAAGCCAATGGCATCCGCGCCATTGTGGCCGCCAACGCCGAAGAAGCGCGCGCCAAACTTTTTGAAGTCCTCCCGGCTGGCGCGGAAGTTTTTACCGCCACCTCGCGCACGCTCGACACGCTTGGTGTGCAAAGCGAGATCGACCAGCGCTACGACTCGGTGCGCGTTAAGCTGGCCGGGCTTGATCCCAAGACGCAGGGACGTGAAATGGCCAAATTGGGCGCTACGCCCGAGGTCATCCTGGGCAGCGTTCACGCGGTTACGGAAACCGGCTCGCTGGTGATCGCCTCGGCGACCGGCAGCCAACTTGCGGGATACGCCTCCGCCGCGGCCAAGGTTGTCTGGCTGGTTGGTGCGCAGAAAATCGTCCCCAATCTCGATGAAGCCATGAAGCGCCTTTACGAATACACTTTTCCGCTCGAAGATGAGCGCGCTTTGCAGGTTTACGGGGTCAACAGTGGCGTCAACAAACTGTTGATTGTCCACCGTGAGGTCATGCCGGGCCGCGCCACCCTGATCATCATCAAAGAAAATATTGGTTTCTAATTTAGACAAATTTCAGTTGAAATGGTAGAATAATTTCATGAACACACCTCAACCAATTGCGATAGCCCCTCAGCGTATTCATCCGGACACCAAACCCGCCTATGTCCATCTCAAGGTTGCCAGCCTTGAAAACCAGCTTGCCTTTTACCAGCAGGCGCTTGGTTTGCGCCTGCACTGGCGCGAAGGGCATAGTGCGGGACTGGGCGCGGGCGGCGCGGACCTGGTCCGCCTGACCCAGATCCCCGGCGCGCGGCGCTACCGTGGTGTGACCGGCATCTACCATTTCGCGATCCTGTTCCCCAACCGGCGCGAACTGGCGCGGGCGATCGCGCGCTTGTTTGCCATGCACTGGTCGAACTCGCCAACCGACCACATCCTGACCAAAACCACCTATCTCGATGACATCGAGGGCAACACCATCGAACTGTATTGCGAATCGCCTGAAGATGGTATTTTTGCGGTCCGGGACGGCGAGTTCATTGCCCGCCGCGCCGATGGTTCCCCCAGCGACGGGCGCGAACCGCTTGATCTGGATGCGCTCTTCTCGCATCTGGATGAGCCGGTTTCGACCGATGGGCCGGTCCCGCCTGAAACGCGCATGGGGCACTTCCACTTGCACGTTTCAGACCTTGAAGAGACCCGCCGCTACTATCACGAACTGCTCGGTTTCGACGATATGGGTGTCGGCCGCCGCTTCCGGATGGGCATGATCTCGGCCGGGGGTTACCATCACCATATCGGGTTCAACACCTGGCAGGGAGAAGGCGCTCCGCCGCCCCCGCCCGACGCTGTTGGCCTTGAGCATGTGGCCTTCGCTTTCCCGAATGCCGCAGCCTGGCAAGACTTCCTGGCCCGCCTCGAAGGGCTGCAACTGCCCTTTGAGCAGACCGACCAGGGTATCCTGCTCCAAGACCCATCTCAAAACACCCTCTTGTTTCAAAAACCCGCCTGATCCACCCGCCCTGCAGAACTCCTTGCAGGGCTTTTTTCTTTCTTACCCTTTCAACCTTCAACCTTCGACCTGAAATGGTACAATCTCAGCGCACGATTTCAGGGATACCCCATGCGCTACGACGAACTTTCCATTCAAACCCATCGCGAAGCCCCGGCCAATGCACGCAGCGCCGGGCAGTCCTGGCTGGTCCGCGCCGGTTACATTTCCCACAGCGGGCAGTTCCTGCCGCTGGGGGAACGCGCGCTGGCGCGCATCCGGGCTTATCTCAAAACCCCGGCCGATTTCGAGCAAATCGGTCTCCTCACGCTGACGGGCGCGCACGAAACGTACTTCCCGATGCCGGTCGGCAGCCACGACCTGCTGCGTTGCCCCGAATGCGGAACCGCTGCGCGCGCCGAAACGGCCCGGGCCAAAAAGGCCGGTTCGGCAGCTGAAATGCCTGCCCCGCTCGAAAAAGTGCTGACCCCCGACTGCCCGACCATCGAATCTTTGGCTGCACTGCTTAGCATTCCCACTACAAAAACCGCCAAAGCGTTGATGTTCGTTTCAACCGGGAGTCCAAAATCTCCAGATTTTGGACAAACAGCCGAAAGTCGGGAGACTTTCGACTCCGAGTTCATCTTTGTTGTCATCCGCGGCGACATGGCCCTGAGTGAAGCCAAACTCGAAGCCCTGGTCGGCAAGTTCCGGCTGGCAACCGAAGACGAGATCCGCGCGGTGGGGGCCGTACCCGGTTACGCTTCGCCGGTTGGCGTCAAAAATGCCAGGATCATCGTCGATGAACTGATCCCGCAATCTACGAACTTGGTGGCTGGCGCCAATCAAGCCGGGTATCACCTGCTCAATACCAATTACGGGCGCGATTACAGCGCCGAAATTGTCGCTGACCTGAGCCAGGCTAACCCCGGCGACCCATGCATCGAGTGTGGCGCGCCGCTCGAAGCGACACGCGGCTGGGTGCTGGCTTCGGATGCCGGGTTCGACCCAGAAAAAATACTCTTTGCCCTGGCCGAAGCGCACAACGATGAAAAGGGACTCACTTTCCCGGCCCCTGCCGCGCCCTTCGACATTTACCTGATGCAGGTCCCCGGAAAAACGCTTGACACGCTGCCCGTCGCTGAAGAACTGTACCAAAAACTGCAGGCTGCCGGGTTCTCGGTGCTGTTCGACGACCGCAACGAGCGGGCCGGGGTTAAATTCAACGACGCCGACCTGCTCGGCTGCCCGATCCGCATCACGGTCGGCGAGCGCGGCCTGCAAAACGGGATGGCCGAGATCAAAGGCCGAAACGGGAGCGAAGTCGAACAAATCCCGCTCGCTGAAATCATAGACTACCTACGCTCACACTAATCTCTATTCTCTATTCACCATTCACTACTCACTAACCTTATGAAAATCCCCATGTCCTCCCCCGACCTGACTGACGCTGAGCGCCAGGCGGTCATCGATGTCATCAACACGCCCATCCTGAGCATGGGCGCGCAGGTCCCGCGCTTCGAGCAGGCTTTTTGCGACCTGACCGGGGCCAAACACGCCCTGGCAGTCAACTCCGGCACAGCCGGGCTGCACCTGTGCGTACGCGCCGCCGGGATCGGCCCTGGCGACCTGGTTATTACCACCCCGTTCTCGTTCGTCGCCTCGACCAACGCCCTGCTCTTCGAGAACGCCATCCCGGTCTTTGTGGATGTCGACTCGAAAACTGGCAACATCGACCCCGAACAGGTGGCCGACGCTGCCCGAAATATCGAGAAATACCTGCCGCGCCTCGGGGCGAATGGCCATTCATCCTTGAAAGCTCTTCTCCCTGTCGATGTTTTCGGCCAGCCGGCCGAGATGGACGCCATCAATGCCGTTGCCCGTGAGCACGGATTGACTGTCATCGAAGACTCGTGCGAGGCGCTCGGCGCAACCTATAAGAGCCGTCCGGCCGGGGTTTTGGGCGACTACGGTATTTTTGCCTTTTATCCCAATAAACAGATCACCACTGGCGAAGGCGGCGTGGTCATCACGAGCGACGATAAAGCCGCCGATTTTATGCGCGCCTTGCGCAACCAGGGACGCGCCCCCGGCGACACCTGGCTCTCGCACACCTATCTCGGCTACAACTACCGCCTCGACGAAATGTCGGCCGCCATGGGTGCAGAGCAAATGAAACGGCTGGATGATCTGCTCTCGAAACGGGAGCAGGTTGCCGGGTGGTACGCCGAACGGTTGGCCGAAATCCCGGGGGTCGAGATTCCCTACATCGCCCCATCCACCACCCGCATGAGCTGGTTCGTTTACGTTATCCGCCTCGACTCGAAAATCGACCGGGCAGCCTTTGCCAAACGCCTCGAAGCGCGCGGCATCCCGGTGCGCCCGTATTTTGTCCCGATCCATACCCAGCCTTATATGATTGAGCGCTTTGGCTGGCGCGAGGGCGACTTCCCGGTTACTGAAGATCTGGGCCAGCGCGGATTGGCTGTGCCGTTCAGCGGCGTGATGAGCGAGGAGCAGGTTGAGTATGTCTGCCAGGCCATCCGCGCGGAGCTGATCTAAAAGGATGCCCGGCTTTTTAACGGAATAAGATTTTATGGCAACTTCGAACGCCTTCCCCCCACCCAAGCAACGCGGACTGATCCTTCATGCCGCGTTAATGGTGATTCTGCTGTCGCTGGCGGCTTTTTCGGCCTACAGGCTTTACGGCGCTGAATTCGACCTGGCTTTTGCCGGGTTTGTATTGTTGCTGCTGGCCTGCCTGCTGCCCCTGCCTGTCTTTGTTTATCGTTTTTACGCCCTCGTGCGCGCCGATTACAGCCTCGACCGTGATAACCTGCACCTGATCTGGGGGATGCGCGTCGAAGACATCCCGATTTCGGATGTCGAATGGGTGCGCCCGGTCGATGCCCTGCCCACGCCGCTGGCACTGCCCTGGCTGCGGCTTTGGGGCGGACTGCTCGGCACAACCCGTCACCCTGACCTTGGCCCGGTCGAATTCCTGGCCTCCGAAGCGGACGGCCTGCTGCTGATCGCCACGGCCCGTCAGGTTTTTGCCATCTCGCCGGCCGACCCGGCCGGCTTTGTGCAGGCTTTCCAGCGTGTGATGGAGATGGGTAGCCTTGCGCCGGGCCAGTCGCACTCGCAATATCCGTCTTTTGTCATGTCAACCGCCTGGCAAAATCCGCTGATACGCTATGCCTGGCTGTTTGGAGCCTTCATCAACATCGGGTTGTTCCTGTGGGTCAGCATCAACCTGCCGGGGCTGGCGCAGGTCTCGCTCGGCTTTGACGCACTCGGCGCTCCGCTCGAACAGGTCCCCGGTGCGCAGTTGATCCTTCTGCCGCTCTTGAGCGCGATCCTGTTTGCGGGCGGCTGGCTGGCCGGACTGTTTTTCTACCGTCGCGAAGACTTGCGCCTGCTGGCCAGCCTGGTCTGGATTTCAGGCGCGGTTTCATCCCTGCTTTTCTTATTTGCTGTTTTCTTTTTGCTCAATGTCGCCTGAAAAACTCCCCCAACTTGTTTTTGGCTTTGTTTTGGCCGTCATCATCGCCTACGCGGCCTACCGCGTCCGCAGCCTGTCGCGTTCTGGCGCCTGGGCGGCCGTGCTGGTTGGCACGATCATCTTTGGGCTGGCTGGCTGGCGTTGGTCCGTGCTGCTGCTGGCATTTTTCATAAGTTCCAGCCTGCTTTCGCGTGCCTTTAAAAAACGCAAGCTTGGCCTGAACGAGAAATTTTCGAAAGGCAGCCAGCGCGATGCCGGCCAGGTCTTTGGAAATGGTGGTCTGGCAACCTTGTTTGCCGGGCTTTCCTTTTTCTTCCCCGGTGAAGCCTGGCCTTGGCTGGCCTTTGCCGCCTCGCTGGCTGCCGTCAATGCCGATACTTGGGCCACCGAGTTGGGTGTGCTCAGCCCGCATCCGCCGCGTATGCTGACGAATTTAACCAAAGCGGTGGAAAAAGGCACCTCGGGTGGAGTCTCGTTGTTCGGCACACTCGCTGCCCTGGCCGGTTCCGCT
>JAKLPV010000046.1 GCA_022013685.1 Anaerolineae bacterium | reverse complement strand
TCGCTCTGCAACCCGCATAATCGACAATCTTTTGTCGATCTCAGTGCCATAAGAGGCTAATTTTCGCAACCAATGGGAGTGCCCCTGGTACAGGTGTCATTGCCAGGGCCGCCAATCAAGACATCATTACCATTGCCAGGGCCGCCATCCAATATATCGTTCCCGCCCCCGCCAAGAATACAATCGTCCCCCGGCCTGCCATCGATTACATCGTTATTAGGCGTACCTATTATCAATTCGTTTCGCTTACCATTTGCAGGAGATTGCCCCGCGCCAATCACGACGATGGCTTCCAGATCCATCGTACATTCAGGCGGCTTGAGCGAATTGGCCGTAATAACAAAGGCCTGGTTTGTGACACGCGACAAAGGGACAACATTAGCCGCCGCAAAAGCCGAAACAATCCCCAAGAGTATCAATCCAAGCAGACTCAAAAGCGCCCAGGAAGCAAACTTATGCACGCTCATTGGTGTTGATCTCCTTTCGGCGAGCTATATCAAAGCGGTAGACCATGTTACTGCCCTCAACCAGGAATTCATCCCTTTCGGGGTGGCGTAAATGCATAATGACCGTCGCATTGCGTTCGGCAAGTTTTACGAGATCGTCAAAGGAAGAAACGATGATTTCACGCGAACGGACATTGAAAGAAACCTGCGCCACTTCAACCAGCAAACTTCCATAGCGCAGCGAAACCGCAACCGTCGGATCGTGCTGTAAAACCAGAAAAACCTGGTAGCCGAGAAAGCATCCCAAGATTAGCGAAAAGAGCAGCCCAAACAATGCCATTATGCGCGCAACACTGACAGTAATCGCAAAACCAGGGAACTGTATCAGGTTGGGAACCTGGCTACTCACTGCCTGACTCTCAGCTTTGAAAGGTGAAAGCGGATCATTTTCTTCAGCAGATTCTGATTGCACATACATCTGGTAATCATCAAGCATAAACGTCAGGACTGGCGAGAAAGATGTCTCCATCGGCGAGCCATCCACCTTCTGCCCGCTGATCACAACTTCAGGGACAATATCCACCATATAGCCAGCGCGCCATAATTCCGTCTTTTCTTCAGCCTGGCGCAAGGCACTTAATATTTGACAAGGGTTGACATCTGCCTGCACAAAAGTCGTTGTGCCATCAAAGCTGATATCATCGACAAGCGGGAAAGTTCGCCGCCAACCGTTGGTATCGCGAGCCTCTGCGTGCAAAGATATCGTGCCCCGCAAATCAGAGAGAGCCTCGCCCGCCAGGCGATAGTCATAACGAAAAGTAACGAGGCAAGTGGTCTTTAGAAAAATTGGATCACCTGTCTCAGGGCTGCCGGGGTCGTAAACGCCAGGTAATGATGAAGCAGAATAAGAAAACAGGCCAACATGCAAGAACTCAGAGTCGATTTTTTTATCCAGGAATTCATCTTCTCCAAAAGACACAAAAGCCAGTAACAATGAAGCTGCAAAAAATATCACAAGAACAAAAATAAAAATTTCGAGCTGGCGTCCTATTTGTTTCATCGATACTTCTCCCGGCGAAAAATCAATCGAGATCTTTGCCAAACGCGCACCAGAAAAGAGTTTGCGAATTCGTTTTCGCAAATCCTTTTCGCGAAAAGCATACATACTTAGAATAATGAAAAAAATCAGCCCGGAAAGTAAAGACAAACCCAGCGGTGTTTGAAGCCGCGCCAACCAAATGCCCAGCCCAGGGATATGGATCCAGGCTTTGCCGATAACCGATTCAATCCTGGGCGTTTCATTGTCCACCCAGAAATTGTTGTCTCCTTGCAAAACATACTTACCAGACCGCTCATCAATGATACGATGAATAACATTTTGGCCAATATCAGAATTGAGATAGGTGACAATATCTCCCTTGGCATAGCTTGCTTCGCGGCGGGTAATAACCAGATCACCCATTTGGTAGGTCGGTTCCATGCTGTTGCCGTTAACGATGACATAGGCCGTGGCCCCGCCAAACTGGATCGGCAGAAACACAAGCCAGGCTGTCACAGTTAGGACAACCAGAAATGCGGCAAAAAACGAGGAATAACGAATGCGCGAGAACATAAAATGAAGAAAGACGCCTGCCGGAGGTTGCCAATGCGGCACCACGGCAGGCGCAATATTACAGGTTTCTCACCTAAATGATATTATTCAAGATTATTGTGCAGCGATGACGCGTAAGTCCAGAATGTCTACAACCGGAACCGTGACGGCCGGGCCAGATGTAAAATCGCAAGTGACGGCAGTGCCGGCAACCGTGCAGGAACGGCTGATGTTCAAAGCGTTGGTGCCCGTCAAAGTAATATAAACTGAACCGCCAGCGGGGACAGCAGGTGCAACGGTAAAGGTCAGTTGAGAAACATTGGCCGGGGTGGTGGTGTTCAGAACATAGTGAATAGCGCTAACGGTATAACCCGATACTGCGCCATTGCCATCGCCAGCCTGGCTGGCAGGGACAGTGTTGGCGGCGGCAAAGCCATAAATTGCCATGGTCAGGACCATAACAGCCAGCAGAAGGAAAGACAATTTCATAGTGCGTTTGATATTCATTTGTTACATAGCTCCTTTTTGCTATAAGTAAAGATGATTAAAATGCGATGAAACTATAAATAAATTTCATCGTTGATATATTATCGCAACTTTGTCAGACAAACATTGCGATAAGGTGACATGAAATTTACAGAATTGTAGGCGTGAATGCAAAAAGAAGCCTGTAAGCGGCTTCTTTTTGCATTCACGAAAGGTTTTCGATCACTATACGACTTTTGAGAGATCAGGCTTGGCCCAACGCGCTGTCCACCGTCCTACCAGCGGATAGCGGAAGTCGCGGCCAAGCAAGACCTGCAATCCGGCCCATTGCCCCAGGATATGATAGAGCGGGCCAAGCAAAACCGCAATCGACAGCATGCACATACCCAAAAAGGCCAATCCAATCGTAAATGGATTGAAAAATTCAGCTTCCTGACCATGTCCAAATGAAAAGAGACCAATAAAAACCGGGAAGATCATGAGAACGGGTAACAGATGAGACACGGTATACAAAACTGAACCGAATGCTTGATAAATAACCGTCTGTGAAGACTGGGCGCGGATGAAGACCGAGCGCTTGCCTTCGGTCAGCCACAGGCCAAGCGGACCAAGCAAACCGTAAAAAGGGAAAATAACTGCAAAATGTCCCATTGCAACGGCAAAACGCTCTTCGTTGGTCTGGTCGGGTGAGGCGTCGACAGAAACCGGCGTGTCAGCCATGTATTTTGCCAGCCGTCCGCCCAGGAACGGATAGCGGAAATCCCGGCCAAACGCACAGGCTCCCGCAGCGACAATCGCCAACAAATTGTATAAGCCGAACAAGATAAAAACAACCACCCCAAAAAAGAAAAAGACGATGCTGACCTCATCCTCGCCCAGCGGCGCAAAGGCGTTAACCAGCATCAAAGCAAACAGGGCCAGCATTGCCAACCCCAAACTGAACAAAATCCAAACCGTATAACCCAGCGACTGATATCCGTAGGCTTGCAGGGTCTGGAAGGCAACATAGCGCGAGTCTTTGCGCTGTTCAGCCCACAGGAGCGCGGGCAGGGGCAGTCCAAGTCCATGTGCCAGGGCAGCCAGATGAGCCAGGACAGCCAGGATGCGTTCATTGCCGGTCGGCAAGGTGGGTTCGGACTGGGATAAAGCTTTTGTTTCCATGAGCGCTAGATCGCAGCAATAGGCCGAGCCTGTCGCCAGGATTCGTTCTCGGTAGCGAGTTCATAGGCGCGGCTGGCGCGCAGGATGACATCTTCGGAAAAGTCGCGACCAAGCAGTTGGATACCAATCGGCAGGCCTTCCGCATCCAACCCGGCGGGAATGGAAATTCCCGGTACGCCAGCGTGGTTGCCCGGCACAGTCAACTGATCGGCATATTGCATCAAGACCGAATCACCATACAGGCCGCCAATCGGGAACGCGGCAGTTGGCGTGGTGGGCGTGAGCAGCAAATCAACTTTCTGGAAGGCCTGATCAAAATCGCGGCGCAGAAGGGAGCGCACACGCAAGGCGCGGGTATAGTATTGCTCGCTGTATTGCGCGGCTGAGACATACATGCCCATCAGGATACGCAGCTTGGGCTGCGGACCAAAAGCCTCGGCGCGCGTTTTGCGATACATCGAACGCAGATCGGTAATTCCCGATTGGGCGCGGTGCCCGTATTTGACGCCGTCGAAACGGTGCAGGTTCGAGGCTGCTTCGACGCGCGAAATGACAAAATAAGCCGGGATGCCATAGCGGGTGTGCGGCATGGGAACGTTTTCAACGATCTCGGCGCCCATCGCCGCCAGGTGCTGAGCCGCATCCAGCACGGCGCCTTTCATCACGTCGGGCACGGGCTGGGTTTCCAGTTCGCCAGTTTCCTCGTGAAAATAGGTGATCTGGAAATATTCTGGAGAAAGACCAATGCGCAGGCCGCGCACACCTTTTTCGAGTTCGGCAACATAATCTGGTACGGGCACAGTAGCGGCAGTAGCGTCGCGCGGGTCGGCCCCGGCGATGACGTTCAGCATCAGCGCGGCATCGGTCACGTTGCGCGCCAGTGGACCAGGGCAATCGAGCGAGGAGCCGAAAGCGATCAGTCCATAACGTGAGACCCGCCCGTAGGTCGGCTTTAGCCCGACCACACCGCAAAAAGCGGCAGGCTGGCGGATGGAACCGGCAGTATCCGTCCCCAGGGAGAGCGGGCTTTCATAGGCGGCCACCGAGGCAGCCGATCCGCCTGAAGAACCGCCCGGCACACGGGATGTATCCCAGGGGTTACGCGGAGCCGGTTGAAACGCCGAAGATTCGTTCGACGAACCGTAGGTAAATTCATCCAGGTTGACTTTGCCAAGCACCACCGTCCCGGCCCGTTCCATGCGCCCAACAGCAGTAGCCGTGTAGGGGGCATTGAAATTCGCCAGGATTTTTGATGCGGCGGTTGAGGGGGTATCTTCGACGCAGAAAATATCCTTAACCGTCAGCGGGACTCCCGCCAACGGGCCGGGATCTTCACCCAAAGCGATTTTCTCGTCTACAGCGCGGGCCTGGCTGCGGGCACGCTCGGCGGTCAGGGTGATGAAAGCGTGGATTTTATCCGGCTCTGCAGCCTGGTCGCCGCCAACCGTGCCGGAAATGCCATCGACAGCCTGAATATGATTCAGGTGGGCATCCAGCACTTCTTCGGCGGAAAACTGGCGCGCTTTTACCTTTTGAACAATTTCCAGGGCTGAAAGTTCTTGGATTTTCATGCTAAATATCCTGGTGTGGGATTTCAGGAACGACGATGTAACCGTCAGCGGTTTCGGGCGCCCCCGCCAGCAGCTTGGCCGGGTCTGGGTGCGGATGCCATTCGTCGAGGCGAAGAAGCGCGGAAGTAGCCGGAGAGTAGGGAACGCCGTGCGAAGCAATTTGCGTTTCCGGGTCGAGCGGAACTTGATTTAAGTCATCGATGGCGGTCAATTGGTTGTTCAACTGCTTGCGCAGGTATTCCGCTTCCTGGGGAGTCAGTTCCAGTGCGGCCAATTCGACCAGGTGGTTAAAAATTTCGGGGGTGATTTGTTCGCTCATTGATTTTCATCCTGGTTGGGGTTGAGCAGGAAGCCGTTCAGCAAAGCTGATTTTCCGGGGCCATCCTGGTTAAACATCTCGGTGTGCAATCCACACTCAGTCTTACCTTTGCCTGACCAGCGCCCGGCGCGTTCGTCTTCGTCCTGGCGCACAGCGCGGGTGCAGGGCTTGCAGCCAATGCTGCGATATCCCTTTTCGAACAACGGGTGGACGGGCAGGTTGTGCTCACAAGTATAGTTTTGCACATCCTGGCGCGTCCAATTGAGCAGGGGATTGATTTTTAGCAACCCATCACGCTCCAATTCCAGGATTTTAGCATTGTGACGGTTGGCAGTCTGGTCACGGCGAATCCCGGTAATCCAGGCGCGGACAGTTTGCATGGCTCTCTGCATCGGCTGGACCTTGCGAATATAACAGCACAAGTCGGGATCCTGATCGTATAGTTTGCGGCCAAAACGTTCGATGAAATTTTTCCACTGCTTGTCCAAATACAAATTCTGAATATGCAAGCCAAACTCACGCTGCAACCGTTCGCGAAACATCAGCGTTTCCCAAAAATGCAGCCCCGTATCGAGGAAAAAGACCAGTATTTCAGGGTCGATCCGGGAAACCATATGCAAGAGTGGCACGCTCTGAGCCTGGAAAGACGAGCTAACAGAAATTTGCGGCGAAAAAGTCTCAACCGCCCAGGTGATGATCTGCTGGGGGGTCTGGCTTTCCATACTACTTGCGAGCTGGTCTATTTCTTCTTGAGAAAAAACGGTCATAAAACTTGCACCAATACAACTTTTGGTCAGTATATCCCACATTTGATGCCTGTCAAGCAACGCGCCATAGTATACCCGCGGTCACAAACTTCGGTTTCGCCACCCAGGTAAAAAATTGTGCCGCACGGTGCCACACACGCCGTACTGTGTATTTATGACCGTAAAGAGTATAATTTCAACAATACGCCAACTATTTGGAGGAAACCCATGAGTGACTTGGCAATTTTCCCTTTAACCAGCGAACATAAGATGCTGCGAGATGCTGCGCGCGATTTTGCCCAAAAAGAGATTGCGCCAATTGCCGCTGAATTCGATGAAAGCGGTGAATTTCCAGCCAAGACCATCAGAAAAATGGGTGAAATGGGCTTCATGGGAATCGAAGTCCCCGAAGAATATGGCGGCTCCGAAATGGACAGCCTGGCCTATATGCTGGCGCTTGAAGAAATCTGTAAAGTGGATGCTTCGCACGGCGTGATCATGTCGGTCAACAACTCACTCTACTGTCATGGAATCATGAAGTTTGGCAGCAACGAGCAGCGCGAAAAATTCGTCGTCCCGGTTGCCAGCGGACAAGTCATCGGGGCCTACTCGCTGACCGAACCAATGTCCGGTTCGGACGCAGGCACGATGAAAACCCGCGCAGTCCGCGATGGGGATGTATACGTCATTAACGGACGAAAATCTTGGGTCACAAGCGGCCCGGTGGCCGAATACGTTGTCCTTTTTGCAGTAACCGCCCCAGAAAAAGGCCAGAAAGGCATCAGCGCTTTCCTGATCGACTCCAATCAGCCCGGATTTATCCGCGGAAAGAAGGAGCCCAAATTGGGTATCCGCGCTTCAGCGACCAGTGAACTCATCTTCGATAACTATCGCTGTCCGGTCGAAAACCGCCTCGGCGAGGAGGGCGAAGGCTTTAAAATAGCCATGACCGTGCTGGATGCCGGACGCATCGGTATCGCATCCCAGGCGCTGGGGATTGCTGAAGCAGCCTATGAGGCGGCGAGACAGTATGCGGGGGAACGCGAAGCTTTCGGCCAAAAAATCGGCCAATTCCAGGGAACCGGGTTCAAAATCGCGGATATGAAGACCCGCATCGAGGCCTCGCGTCTGCTCATCTACAATGCTGCGCTGGCCAAGGAAAAATCCAAGCAGGACGGTGGGCGCTATTCACTGGAAGCGGCGATGGCAAAACTGTATGCGTCTGAAACGGCAATGTTTGTCACCCACCAGGCAGTACAAATCCACGGCGGCATGGGTTACAGCAAGGAACTCCCCGTCGAACGCTATTTCCGCGATGCAAAAATTACTGAAATATATGAAGGAACCAGCGAGATTCAAAGGCTGGTGATTTCGAGAAGCGAACTGGGAAGCAAGTAACCCAGGATTGATCGGTCATGTTATCGTATATTATCCTGGCAACCGCTGTCTTGCTTGCAGTAATTTTAGATTTCTGGGCTGTTCGCACCTCGGAACACTATAAACATCTGAGACGCAAATACGAAAACGAACAAAAAGCATATAAAGAAACCGATCTGTTGGCCGCCGCACGCGAAGAAACCATAAAAGATTTGTATCTGAACAAAATTGGAGAACTATATCAGAAAAACATTGCGCCTCGACTGAACCTTAAAATTATTGCGGAATTAGCAATACTTCTTGTCTGGGCAATGGTGATTAGCAAGCCATATTTGAATATGGATGTGCGTGTCATCCCGACAGGCAGTGAATTTAATTCTGCCATTCAGACTCATCATCTTTGGACACGCGCACAAGACTGTGGCTGGTGCGCCATGTGGAATGGTTCAATCAGGGGGGGATACCCGGCCTTTGTGGATATTCATGGCAGTGCCCTGCACCCGCTGGTGATTGTGACAACATTACTCTGGGGAGTCATCAACGGGTCGAAAATCAGTTTATTTTTGTCTTTTTGGCTGGCGGGGCTGGCACAATGGTGGCTGTCCAGAGAATTAAAAGTCAGCGCCCTTGCAAGAGTTTTTACTGCCGGAATAGCTATTTCCGGTGGACATATTACAAGCAGGATGGAACTCGGCGCTTTCGGCGTTGTGCTTTCAACCGTTATGGTCTCTTTGGTTTTTCCAGCAGTGCTGTATGTTCTTCGCAGGAAGGATAATAAATCAATTGTAATTTTTGCGATTATCCTGGCCTCAGCGATTTTGTCTGGGCAGGGATACATGCAAGTCGGGCTGGTTCTCATGTCTCCCGCTTTCCTAATTTTGTTATGGCAAGACAGGTTTGATTCCCGGCTCTGGGGAAAATTCGGCCAGGCGATTAGCATTGCTATGCTGCTAGCAGCGCCCTTCCTGGTTCCCTTTCTACATTTTTCATCGCAAATCGTAAAAGAAACTGACATCCAATTTTCGAGCGCGCAACCCCTCGTTTATATGCCGCTTAACCTTGTCATTGATGATCCTTTTTACTACCGGAACAACACTTTCGATAAATTACCTTATCCTCATCTAACTGCAAATTTTATCGGCTGGATTCCTGTCGCATTGGCAGTCATAGGGGTGATACGCGCAAATTCGGAAAATCGCCGGATTATCATCTTCATGCTGACCGGGATTCTCCTGGTTTACCTGACCGCCAGCGGGATTTTATTAAAATCGATTGCGCTAATCTACCCGGGCATCGGCGGGGTGAGGCATCCCACACAAATTAGCGGGCTGGCAGTTCCCCTGCTGCTGGGGCTTGCCTCCTATGGCATTGATACCGTCGAAAATGTGACTCGGTCTATTCGCTGGGGCAGCAGGTCAAAGGAGACAAGTGCCACAAAACATCGTTTATCATTATTATGGGTTTTAATATTTCCCTTACTCGGCTTGGGATTGTTGCAAACATACAACTTTAGCGCCCACTGGTTGTCTACAGTCAGGATAGAACCGCGCGTCTATGAACTTATCAATGCCCTAAAAAAGCCGTCATTAGATTGGGTAAACCCTCCTTATGGAGAACATATATACATTCAACCGGCCATAGAAGCAGGCCTGAAAATAAGCCCCGGTTCTATGACCTGGAAATGGCGAGATAGAGAATTCCCATCTGCCAGTCTCGAAGCAAACAGGGCTGGCCCGCCATCTGAAAATTCCGTTCAAGTTAATTTTGTCGACGGTATCACCATTTATGAGCGAACGGATAACCCTTATGCCGCCATTTACAGTGAAGAATCCGTCTATCCCTGCCTTGCTAGTGGCACTGGAGGCAAAATCCGCATCGAATGCGATGCTCCACAGCATGGACTACTGATAGTTCAAGAGAATATGTGGACAGGCTGGCAAGCCCTTCGGGATGGGCAAAGAATAGAACTACTGGATAGCCAATATCTGGAAGTTAGTGCCAGCAAAGGCAGGCACACCTATCAATTTAATTACCTACCCTGGGATGTACCCGCTGGGATTATTTTTTTCCTTGCCGGTATCCTGATATGTTTACGGGTTTGGCGACTTCGTAAAAAACAACCATAAACCCATTTTAAAATCTGTCATCAATTTTGGAGAAAAGGAAGCCAGCATGAAATCTCAACCTGAACCCTCAGTGCTGAATTGGTTAAAAGAGAACACCAGGGCCCGGCTACGCTCTCAAACTATTTTAGAATTGGCACTGCTGGCCTGCATCGCGCTAATTATCACCCAACCCTATTTAGATTTTGATGAAAAAGTCATTCCATTTAATTAACTCGTGAGTTGTGTTTTGGAATAATGGCAGGTCAAGTGGTGGCATAGGCAAGTTGCTTGGCGAATA
>JAKLPV010000045.1 GCA_022013685.1 Anaerolineae bacterium | reverse complement strand
CAGCCTGTTTTGCTTGCCACCAGCGTAGATATTCATTGACCTGGCAAGTTGTCAAGAAACTCGTCTGTAATCCTGACCGACTTTACACCAACGGCTTTTTTGCCAAAGGCATCGCCAGTTTTGGCATATTGAGAATTGCTGTCCTCGTAGGCCTCGAATTGTGGAATCTGGATTAGGATGGGAAGGTGAGCAATCTCGTGCACCTGGTTTTCCAGGTAGGTGTCCTTGTAGAATATCCAACGTGAAAATGAATAACCAACGTTTTGAGACTGTTCTACACAGGGCAGAACAGCAAATTTGCGCCGGCTATGATGAATAATCGGGGCAGATTTGCTGTTCTCTGTTGCAAAGGCTACTGGTGAGCAGATTTCATAGGCGAATGGAATCGGTTATCATCAAAACATTCAGAAAATTCAAATCGGGTGACAAGATGATGCAAACAAGCGATATCCGCCAGGATTATATTGACCGTCTAAATCAGGTAATCAATCACATTCATGCAAACCTGGGCCAATCGCTGTCATTAAACGAATTGGCTGGCGTAGCCGGGTTTTCACCTTTTCACTTCCACCGTATTTTCAAAAGCCTGGCAGGCGAAACATTGGGGGAATATATCCTGCGGGCAAGGTTGGAGAAATCAGCAAACTTATTGCTTAGCCACCCTGAAGACACAATCATCACCATCCTGGTCGCCTGTGGCTTCTCAAGTCCGGCAGTCTTTTCGCGATCTTTTCGGGCACATTTCAAGGTCAGCCCAAGCTTGTTTCGCAGCCAGAAAAAGAGCAACCTGAGCAAAGAGTATCGCAATCCAGGCAAAGATCGATTTTTGGAGAGTGGCTACAATGTAGGACATAGCGCATCTGACACTCAAAAGCGTCAGATGCCCATGCGTATCGAGGTGAAGGAACTGCCCGACATGCACGTCGCTTATATCCGCCATATCCAGGGATACCGCAAAGGTGCTCCAGATAGCCGCATCAGCCAGGCGTTCGAACGGATATGCAAGTGGGTAGAAGCCAAAAATCTGTTTGGCTCCAATACGCTTGTAATTGGCATCCCCCATGACAACCCTGAGATCACGCCGGATGACCGTAGCCGGTATGATGCTTGCGTTACCATCCCACGCGAAATCGTTGCATCGCAAGGGGTCATCAGCGTACAGGATATTCAAGGTGGCAAGTATGCTGTCTGCCACATCGAGGTCAGTGCTTCTGAAGTGATCCAGATCGGCGAGATGATTGACGACTTTTATGGTGAGTGGCTGCTTAAATGGTTGCCTGTCAGTGGCTACCAGGCAGACGACAAGCCTCCGTTGGAAATCTACCGCGAAGCTGTTGGCAGACCGCTTGGCACCTGGATTTGCATGGATTTCTGTATTCCAATCAAGCCCCTGTAATCATTAATCAGGGGCAACTCCAGTAATTTAGGCCAATTCATGAAAAACATAACGATAAAAGGCGCTCGCGCCCACAACCTGAAGAACATAGACATTTCCATTCCCAAAGACCAGCTTATTGTCGTTACTGGCGTTAGTGGTTCGGGTAAATCCAGCCTGGTGTTTGATATTATTTTCGAAGAAGGCCGCAGACAATACCTGCGGTCGTTAGGTTTGCTTTCAGGAATTACCGACGAGAATAATTTCAACGATATATCCGGCATATGCCCAACAATAGCCGTGCAGCAAAGCATTATTCGGCAGAGTAACCCACGTTCAACGGTTGGCTCAAGAACAAATATCTTGAATATACTGGCCGTTCTTTATGCGGGAGAAGGCCAAATCATCTGCTCCTCCTGCGCAGCGCCGGTTGGCATTGACTTGATTTGTGAAAATTGCGGGAATATTGAAGAACGCCTGGCAATCAGTTATTTTTCATACAACGCACCCAATGGGATGTGCATCCAATGCTCTGGCCGGGGAGCCTATTTTGAAATCAACATGGAAAAACTGGTTCCTAATGAGGGCACAACGCTGCAAGATGTTTTTGATACGGTCGGAATGACTCCCGGTTATGCCCGGCTGATGTGCAAAAAATTTCACGATTACCTGAACACACCGTTTTTGCAAATTCCTGATGATGTGAAGGAAGACATCATCCACGGGCATCATGTCAATAGCAATTATGAAAAGCGCAGTTATTGTTTGATGAGAATCTTTCAGGGGCGGCTTTATAAAGGTGGAGATGATTTGCGTGGTATCTATACCATGTCAGTTTGTTCGGCGTGCCATGGGTTCCGAATTGGCGAAGAAGCCCGCCGTGTCTTTTTGGGCGGCAAGCATATTGGTGAACTGGGGAAGATGACGATATCGGAATTGCGGGAATTTCTGGAAATTTTGACCAACAAAGAGACATTTAGCTCATTCGGAAAAAAACTGCTCGAGGAAATACTGGGCAAGACCCACGGCCTAATCAAAGCCCGTCTGGGGCACCTGTCTCTTTACCGGGAAATGCCAACGCTTTCTGGCGGAGAAATCCAGCGGTTATTCCTCAACGCTCATCTGGATTCAAAGATGGATTCCCTGATCTATATTCTGGACGAACCCACTGTCGGATTACATGAATCTGAAAAATTTGAATTGTTGAACTCGATTAAAGCGCTCAAGGAGTTGGGAAACACGGTGATCGTGGTGGAACATGATCGAAACACCATTGGAATGGCCGAACACGTAATTGATATCGGACCCAAAGCCGGCGTCGAAGGCGGGCAAGTGGTCTATCAAGGCGACTTGGCTGGGCTACTGGAGTGCAACGCATCGCTAACGGGGCAGCATCTTTCCGGCAAAATCGCCATGCCTGTCAGGACATTGAAACGCACATTTTTTGCATCTGGCGATGCAACACCCCTGCTTACCATCCGGCACGCTGCAACCAACAATCTTAAAGATGTGACGGTAGCACTTCCCTTGGGCGTGTTGGTCGGGATTGCGGGTGTCTCGGGCAGCGGAAAAAGCTCACTGATTTCGAATACGTTGATCCCCCTCTTGAAAGATTATTTCCGCGATCAATGGAAGAATAATGAAACGGAAATGGATGAAACCGATGCGGATGCTGATGCTGAAATCGCTGGGATTGAAACCGTGGCGGACCAATTGGAAGGGATAGAGCATCTCTCCGGTTATGCGGAGGTGTCTCAGGTTCCCATCGGTAGAAATGCGAACTCCAACCCGGCCACGTATATCGGCATCTGGGACAAAATCCGCCGCCTGTTTGCCCAACAACCTGAAGCGATACAACAAGGTTTATCTGCAGGCCATTTTTCCTTCAATTCGATGGGGGCTTGTTCGGCTTGCGGCGGCAGCGGCCGTGAAAAGATCTGGCTGGGAGGGGATAACTTTCTCTACCTTACCTGCCATGAATGCAATGGGAAAAGGTACAGCGATGATGCCTTATCCGTCCGATATAAAGATAAAAATATCGTCGATGTTCTTGAAATGAGTGTTTCGGATGCGGTGAGACTCTTTGATGACCAGCCGGGAATTACTTCCACGCTGAAAGTGCTGGATCGGATTGGCATGGGGTATATCGAATTGGGCCAACCTACCCCAAGCCTGAGTGGTGGTGAGGCGCAGCGGATCAAACTCGCCAAGGAGATCGGACGACGACGAAAAGGCAATATCCTTTACGTGTTGGATGAGCCCACAACTTGCCTGAGTTTATTTGATACGGCCAAGCTTATCCAACTGTTGGACGAGTTGGTGGCGAAGGGAAATTCTGTCATCGTGGTCGAGCACGATCTGGCTGTTCTTGAAGCGTGTGACTGGATCGTCGAACTCGGCCCCGGCGGAGGCGCGGCGGGGGGCAGGGTTATCGCAGAAGGTTTCCCCCTGGCGCTGAAAGGTGATCCGCAATCACTAACAGGGAAGTATTTGCAATGACTGTGCAAAGAAGTTACTGGCCTACCCAGGAATGGCAGACGGCAGACCCGGCGTCCGTTGGAATAGATTCTGGAAAGTTTACCGTACTTGAGCAGATGGTCAAATCCCAGTATCGAAACATCAACGGAATGGTTGTGGTTCGGAAGGGGTATATCGTCTTTGAAAGATACTACAACGGTTATGGCCCCTTGGATATGCACCATGTTGCTTCAGTAACGAAAAGCATCATATCTGCCCTGGTTGGAATTGCCTTGGATGCCGGATATATCAAGAGCATAGACCAGAAGGTGCTGGATTTTTTCCCCGAATATGTTCCCGTTACCAACGGCATACAGAAACGCTCCGTAACCATAAAGCACTTGCTCACCATGACCGCGCCGTTTCCTTTTACCTGGAAACCGGGGGGCGCAGTGCAGGAACCGCTGGACAGATTGCGCCGGCAGAAGGACTGGGTTATGTACACGCTTGATCTGTTGGGGCAGAAAGGACGCCCAGACGTGTTTCAGTATTGCACAGCCGGGACTCACCTGCTTTCGGCGATTATCACCCGGACTACCGGCCAATGCGCCCGAGAATTTGCCAATGAGCGCCTGTTCCGCCCCCTGGGAATGCGCGAAATCCCTGATCCCCAAATGAAATCATTCCGGCTGGAGGATGTGTTCGGTGAGAATATAACCGGGTGGGTTGCAGATCCACAGGGTAATACCACCGGCGGATGGGGGCTGACCATCAAGCTCTGGGACATGGCTCGATTTGGGTATTTATACTTGAACCGTGGAAATTGGGATGGTCTGCGGGTAATTTCAGAGACTTGGATTGATGAGTCACTCGCGCAAAATTCCAACGAATACGGCTATCTGTGGTGGCTGAGGCAAGCGCAGGGCATCTTTGCCTATTCAGCGTTAGGTTCCGGCGGCAATATGATTTGCTGTATACCAGAAAAAGATCTGGTCGTGGCAATTGCATCGAAAATCGTTAGCAAGCCGCACGACACTTGGTTTCTTTTTGAGAAGGGTATTATCCCAGCTATAAGGGATTAGTGCCAATGGCGGTGGAATATCCTGGATTGTTTGAACAACAATTTGACAACGTAGGCACTGGATGACAGGCGGCTCGTAGCGCGTCTGCATGAAGTACCGCTGGAACTCGCCCGCCGCTCTGTTCAACCTGCTGGTCGAGTTTGGCGACCTGCCCATGATGCGCAAGTGCCTGCTGGGGATCAAGGAACGCGCCGAGAAAATGTCTTCAAAGTGATCTCACAAATCTCTTGACAACTAGCAAAAACCACGTAAAATAAGTGAACATCGTTCACTTATTACTTATGAAAACCTCCCCACGCGACCGACGCCACGACCTGACCAAGCAAAAGATCCTTGACACCGCCCGCAGCCTGCTGCTCTCGGATGGCGTGCAGGGCATCTCGATGCGCATCCTGGCCGAAAAAGCGGACTATTCGCCCGCCGCACTATACAAGTATTTTGCCAACAAGGAAGAAATCATTGAAGCCCTGCGCCAGGAAGCCTGGCAGATGATGGCCGCCTTTGATCCGGAACCGCCGCCCGCCGGGATGACCTCCCTGGCCGACCTGTACGTTCATTCGGGGCGCAATTACATCCGCTTTGCCAGCCAGTACCCGGAATATTACCAGTTAATCATGAGCACCACCGAGACCGGCCCGGCCAGCCTGGAAGAATTCAAGCAGCACCCCAACTTTATCGAGCTGCTGCACTTTGTCGAGGCGGCGGTGGCCGCAGGCGAATTCGAACTGCCGCAGGGCTATGCCCCCATTCACCTGGCAATGCTCTCGTGGTTCACCGTGCATGGCATTTCGCTGCTCAAACTGACGATGATGAGCAAGTGCCAGGACGAATTCGAACCCTTGAGCATCGAAGTGCTGGAAATGGTCAAGGCTGCTTTCATCCGGAAGTGATATTTTTTTGCCTGCTTGTGAACACTGTTCACTAAAATTACACCGATAAAAAAGGAGAACACCATGAGAATCATTACCTCCCCCCAACCTGCCCGCCTGGAAGAAATCTTCACCCTGTTGATTGGACTGCTCGTCCTGGCCGCCGCCGGGGCCGGGGTTTTCATCCCTGGCTTCTACGGCGGTATCGTCGACCCGCGCTACGCCACCGGCACCATCACCGCTGATGCCGTTTCGCTGATTTGCGTCCCCTTGCTGGCTGTTTGCGTCTGGCTGGCGCGACGCGGCAGCCAGGTCGCGCGCATGGTCTGGATTGCCCTGGTGGTCTACCTCGGCTACGCCTACGCCACCTACGCCTTCGACCGCCTGTACACTATCTTCTTTCTGGCCTATGTGGCGATTTTTAGTTTTAGCTGCATGGTGGTTGTCTCGCTGCTGGCCCGTTTGGAGGTCGGCCAACTGGCCGAAACCACCCGCGAAATGCCCCTGCACCGCGTCACCGCCGGGTTCCTGGTTTTCACCGGGCTGGTGCTGTACGCCATCGAACTGCCCATTATTTTTGGGCGTATCCCCGGCGATACGCTCTCTGGCGGGACTCCCTTCATGGTGTTGGATTTGGCCCTGGTCGCCCCGCTCTCGATCCTGACCGGGGTCTGGCTCTGGCAGCGGCAACCTTGGGGCGCGGCCCTGACCGGGATTTTCCTGATCAAGGCCATCACCCTGATGAGCAGTTTCCTGGTGGCCGATTACATGGACTGGTTCGCCGGTCGCCCAATGGAACCGTCCGCGACCCTCGCCTTCACGTTCATCTACTTGGGCGTCTGCTTCTTCACCTGGAATTACTTCGCCGCCTTCGCAAAACAGAGCGGCAAAGCGGAGGCTTCGCTATGAAAACGAGCCCTATCGTCATTAAACTGACTTATCCCATCCTGCTGCTGGCCCTGCTGGCCGCCGGGGCGGGCATCTTCTGGCAAAGGCCGGGCAGCCCATCCGAAATCACCACCCTGCGCGGCGAAACGTTCGAACTATTTGGGCGCGGCCTGTACCGTTACGATACGGTCTCCTACGCCGCCCAGGCCATCGGACAAGACGCTGCCACCTTGCTGGTCGGCATCCCACTCTTGTTCATTGGTTTGCTGCTGGCGCGCAAAGGCTCGCTGCGTGGTGAACTGCTGCTGGCGGGCGGCCTGGGATACATGCTCTACACTTACACTTCGTATTCCTTCCTTTCCGCCTACAACGAGTTTTTCCTGGTTTATGTGGCCCTGTTCTCGCTCAGTCTGTTTGCATTTATTTTGGCCCTTTCGGGAATGGACACCGAACGGGTGACTCGCAGCGTTTCAGGCGGGATGCCGCGCCGGGGGATTGCCATTTTTCTGTTGTTTATTGCCACCTTCCTGACCCTGGCCTGGCTCGGGCGCATCATCCCGCCGCTGTTGACCGGAACGCCCCCGCCAGGGCTGGATGCTTACACAACCCTGGTCATCCAGGCACTCGACTTGGGCATCATCGTTCCGGTCAGCGTCATTACAGCCGTCTTGTTGTGGAAAAAGAAACCCTGGGGCTATACCCTGACCTCGGTGCTGCTGGTAAAAGCCCTGATGATGGGCGCCGCCCTGGTGGCGATGATACTCGGTATGGCTCTGGCCGGGGTGACGGTCGGCGCGGTCGAATCGGCTATCTTTACAGGGATTGCGCTGGCAGCGCTGGTGTTTATCGTTATCTTATTTCGCAATATCGAGGCGTGATCCTTATTTTCTGACCCCTCGCAGAAACAACCCAAACGGGATAAAGACCACCACTCCCATGATGAAGATAGCGACGAAATCAGCCAGCGGGAAAGCTGTTCCCGCCACGAAAGGCTGTAAGATAAAAAAAACGAGCAGGCCAGTGAACAACATGCTGGCTTGGAAGAGCAAACCTGCCGCGCTGACGTAACCAAGCGATTGCTTGCGCCACAGGTACAGACCGCCGAGAACCCAGAAGGGAGTGGTCAGCCCGTCGGCGACCAGGACGCCGAATTCAGCCATGCCCGCCGCGCCATCGAAAAATTCCGCCACCGCGCGTAGGAAAAACAAGATCCCGAATCCCATCAATACTCCAGCGCCGAATCGTTCAGCCACGCGGCCCTGTAACCGTGCCTGTACCGCCACCCCGTCCACGCCGGAGACGAGCATGAAAATGGCAACCGCACTCAAAATTACCAGCCCCAGGTGGACGAAAAAAGGCCAGGTGAGCGGCATGGCGGTTGCATAAGCGATTGAGTTGTACGTCACATAGAACAACGCGCCGGGTAGACACAGCAGCCCAATCAGTTTCTCGCGGCGGGCGAGCCACAGCGCGCCAAGCAGGATGGGCAGGCCAATCAACAGGTTGACGATATCATTAGCGATAAAAGATTGGCGCAATTCCTGGCCGGGATACGTTGCCATCGGAAAGAGCAGTCCAACCAGTGAGAGCGCGGCCATCAGCAGGGCAACGACAATCGAAAGCGTGAAAACCGAAGAAAGATTACGGGTATGGAAAGCGTGTGGTGTGTTCATATTAACCAGCCATTAGCCTGCCTGCCCACTCCACGGCCCGCTCGAGTTCGCCACCCTTGAGCGGGCCTTGCTCGCCGGTGACGAAGAAGCCTTCGGATGATGCAGCCAGTTGACCGCCCTTCTTTTCAAGCGCTTTGACAATTGTATTCGCGGCGTAACCGCCCTTATCAACAAGGAAGCGCAGGGCCTTGGAATCGATAGTTTCCAGCACGATGCGTGTATCGAAGGCGGCCACGCGCACACCTGTCAGGTGATTTTTGGGCAGGCCATTGAGCAATTTGCTGATCCCTTCGGTGGGGCGGAATCCGCGGGTGGGCGAGCCAACCACCAGCAGGTCGAGGCTGCCCAGTTGCCTCGCATCCACCTGGCTGACAGGAACGGCATGTGTGCCGAGCGCCGCCGCGATAGTCTGGGCGACTTTTTCGGTGTTTCCAAAGACTGAGTCATAGATGACAAGTGTTTTCATTTGGTCTTGCTTTCTTTGGCGATTTTGAACAAATCCCGCGCCAGCAGAAAACACCACGGCACGCTGCCAATGGTATTGAGAAACAGAAACAGGAGGCCAACCCCTGGTAGGAAGAACCCCAGGCCAATGGCGCTAATGACAATGCCCAACCAGGAGGTGGCTTTGCTGAAGAATGTCGTGCGCAGCATCAACAGGCAGTTGATCAGCCCGGCTAGCATGAAGAAAACCGTCTGCATCATCCAGGCGGTGCCATCCAGGGAACTGCGCAGAACTTCCCCAGCGGCCAGGTAACGCAGTTTTTCGGTTGGATCGGTGGCTGCTGCGTAGTGATTGCTGAGAACCGTCAGTTCAACCAGCGGACGGCAGACAATCACCAGCACCACGGCGATCAGCGCCAATACCAGGGCGATCAGAGCAACAGATTCATTCTCCCGTTTAAGCGCGGCAAAGATCGCCAGAAACATCAGGATATTGATTGGCGCAATCATCAACATCGAAATATCGAGCGAGATCAGTCCGCCCAGGCGATCTGCTTGCAGGATAGCAAAGATGGCTTCGATGGAGGTGGTATTGCCTTTGTAGGGCCAGATGAAGTAGGCCGCGATGGCAAAGGCTATCGAAAGCGCAATCACAATGCTGGCGATACCGCCGAGACGATAGAACGTTTGATAGCGCGAATCGATAACGCTCGTCTCAGTTATTTTTGGGGGCATTCAGTTCTCCTTACGAAATGTTTCTGTATTTTAACGAAACCACCGGTTGGTTTATTCGGTTTTGGCTTGCAGGATGAAAAAGATTCCTGCAAGAATGATCCACGCCAGACACCGCCTTTAGGATGCCAGGAAAAATTTAGCGGCCTCGCGCCCATCCAACGGTCCGCCGTGACCGGCATAGATTTTGACTGGCTGGAAAGAAAAGACGCGCTTCAAACTGGCCCGCACGTCATTGCAAGAGAAAGGCATTGGAAATCGAAAGTTTCACAGGGATGATGGTGGGCATAAAAATCCTATTCTTGATCGTCAATAGCGCTCGAAACCGCTGCCAGCACCGGCAGGCCAATATCGAAAACGAGAAACAGCAGTCCGCCAACCGAAAGCATGGCCGCGCCAAAGAAATATCCCAGCAGCCAGCTGCCTGGCAGCCAGAGTGCCATCAAAACCAACGGCCAGGGCCAGAGCGCGGTCAGGAATGGCAGGCGAGGACGCGCAGACGAACGTCCCAGTCCGCGACTGGCGACTGCCGCCGCCACCCCGATGAAAACCGGCACGAACCCGCCGCCGACCAATAGCAGCAAGATAGACAGGATGCCAAGTATCCAACCAGCATAGCAGCCTTGAACAAAGAACAGCGCCCAAAGCATAAGCGTTGTCCCCAGTACAACGGCGGCGATCCCGGTCACGAGCAGATTGGGGATCAACGTCATGGCCGGGAAACAGGCGTGCCAGACCATCTCCGGCTGGCAGGGCGGCCCGATGGCATTGAAAATCAACCCGCCGGGGACATGGTTGCCCTGCAAGATCTCGAAAATGCCGTGCTGGATGGCAATCAGTCCGGCGTAGATGGCGAGGAAGGCGGTGGTGAGGCGAAGGGAATTGTTCATGGAGACCGATTTAGCAAAAGCACAACCAATCCCAACCCAATGACCAAAACTGCTGGCGCAATGCGGTGGATGGTCAACATTAGGCTGTATTTCAGTTTTCCGGTGCTCATCAACGCTCCGCTGGCAAATAGGGCGGTTACGCACAGGGCCGAAACGGTCAGCAATGCAATCAACAAACCATCGGGAGCGAGAAGCGTTTTTGAGACTTGGATGCCTAGAAGCACAACGCAAGCCAGCGCAATCAATTTATGGATGTTGAACAGCAGGCCATTGTAGGGTATCCCGGCACGGCTCAACCAAAAGCCAAAGAGCAAGGTCAAGAGAAAAAGGATGCCAGGGATGACAAATTGGTTGATAAGTTCCATATTTTTCTCTTTGGCAGGACGAGATTAATCTCGTCCTACGCTGGCGTCATAAGCGTAAGCGGTATACACCGAAAGCGAAAGCGAGCTCAAAATAACCAGCAGGCTGATGTACATGATACCCTGCAAAAAGTCGTTGAAGAAATGACCAACGGGGAACTGTCCCAACGTCCAGCCGACAAAAATCACCAGCGACCAGGGCCATAGTCTGGCCGTAAAACGGGTCAGGCGGGCGGGCTGACCGGACAGAGAACGGTTAATCTGCGTCCCCGCGATGCCACCAACAAAGGCGATGATGGGCGTGAAGAAGCCGCCGCCAAAGAGCAGCAGCAAAACCGAGATCGCCATCTGCACCCATCCGCCGTGCTTACGCTGCACGAACCACCCGGCCCAGACAATCAGCGCCAGGCTGAGCAGCATTGCTAAAATACCCGTAATCAGGAAATTCGGAATAATGCTCATGGCCGGTTCGCAACTGTGCCATATTTCCTCCGGCACACAGGGCAGCCCCCAGGAAGGGAAAGCCAAGGAAGGTATGTGGGTGTTACCCTGCAAAAACTCGAACCAACCGTGTTCAAGACCGGCAATTCCGGCGACGACGCCCAGCCAGGCAGCCACAGTTTTGGTTGCTTTTCTCATCATTTAATCCTTTACATATTGCCATAAAATCCGGGCCACAAGCAAATGCCAGAGCATCCAGAATAAACCGGCAGCTGCCAGGAGCAGGTAAACTGGCGTAATTGGTGTCAAGGGAAAGACCAGGCAGTAGGCCAGGTCGTAGCCGCTGGCAAGCAGTCCGAGAATGGCTGTGGTTCGGTGGAAAGGCAGCAGCACGAGTGAAAAAAATAGTCCTGCCAGGGCAACCAACAGCAGACTGACCAGCCCACCCGTGCCGGGGATGGCGGCCAGCGGGTCGCTGCCTGCCAGGACGGCCTGCCCGGCGGTCAGCAGGTCGGCTTTTTGCGCGGCGGATGTTGCTACGGCGTAGCGTTGACTGAGTGAGAACATGGTCAGCGAGATGTTCGAGGCAAGATTGAGCGTAACACCCAACAATCCGCTGGACAGGGCTATTGCTGTCAGGTTTTTGTTCACCTGCCAGAGTGCCACGCTCAACGTCAGGAAGACCACCCCGACCAGGAGATAATTTAGCAGGTCGAAAACGGCCAACAGGGACAACCCGACAAAGGGATTGGCCTGCAAGAGCGCGTACCAGCCCGCGACGGTGGTCGGGATAGCTTCGATGCCGGTAAAGAGCGATAATTCTGCGCCGATGTTGCGGCGGAAGAGCAGGGCGGCCAGCAGGGCGGCGATTGCGCCGGCGCGGTAGAGCGGTTTCCAGAGTTCGGCTTGGGTCATCTTACTCCCTATGTATTTTGCTGAATGTCAGCCGCGAAACCGGCCACATAGGTCAACAGGTACATTCCCCATCCGCCGCCAAAGACAAAAGCCCAACACACTGTCAGAATGCTTTCGTCATCTGTCACACCGGGGACATAACCGGTGATGGCGATGAACAGGCCAATCAGGAAAAAAATCGAACCGAGCGCCAGCGTGAGTGGCCACAGTTTTGCCAACCCAGGCCGGATGCCTTCAGGCAGGATTTTGCGCCACCAGTCCAACGGCCTGTTGATGTGCCGCGCCGCCGCCCAGACAAACGGCGCGAGCATCACTTGCGCCGCAATCCCGCCGCCGAACAGGAACAAGCCGATGAAGAGCAGTCCCAGCACCGTTGCGCCATGTTTCTTATGGACAAACCCTACCGACCAGATAATCAGTGCCAGGCTCAGGCTTACGGCAACCAAACCGGTCAGGAGATAGGTCGGCAGCAGGGTAAAAGCCTCCTCCGTGCCATACTGCCACATCTGATGGTTTGGCCCGATGGCCTGGATAATCAGGCCTTCGGTGGGCGCGTTGCCTTGCAAAATCTCGAAGATACCGTGGTCAAGACCGGCAATCGCCAGGATGATGCCAATGATGGAAACTATGGTTTTTGTTATGCGATTCATTTTTGCCCTTGCGCCAGCCGGAAGAAATCGCGCGCCAGCATGGGGAACCAGACCAAGTAGAAAATGCCCATGAACATCTGGATGGGGGCTGAGATGGACGGCGCAAACGGGTGCAGGAGATGCTGGATTAAGTCAAAGCCATTGCCAAGCAACCCAGCATAGGCTGTTACTTTGCTGAAGTTCTTGCTGCGTAGCATGATGGCCGAAATCATCACCCCCGAACCTTGCAGAAGAATCCCGCCCGTGTAAGCTGCACTGCTGTTCCACATGTCCGCAGCGATGACTGCTTCAGCCGCTGCAATCAGTAGGGAGCGTTGGGCTTCACTGGCAGTCACAAACTGGCTGCCCAGATGGTGCAGGGCAAAAGTGGATTCGGTCGCAATTGTCCCAGTAACGGCCATGATGGTAAACAAGGTCGCTAGCGCTGCATAAACCGGACTCTCCCGTCGTAAGGCCGCATACAGGGCCGGAAAAGTTCCTAAATACAATCCAATCAGAATGAGCAGCAGGAAATCGCCGCGGAGAAAGGCGGCTGCCGGGCTTTCCAGATAAACTGCAAAATAGGCTTCTGCGTTGGGGGGCTTGGCACCCAGCACACCCGCAACAACCGCATAACCCAAAATGACGACCAATTGCAGCGCCGCTGCTATACCGCCGATACGATACAAGCCTTTTATTTCCTTGGATGTTTCGATGTTCATTTCAATTTCATCTTCGTAGTCAATGCAGACATTTCAGTTCCTTTCGCTACATGCAAAACTTTCGTCAGCCTAATCATAGTCGCGCCGGGCGAACTTGCCTATGAACTTTTATGCACAAAAGATGACTATTGGCGCAAAAAATCGGGTATCATTGCCGCATGACTTCGCCCGAACCCATCTCCGTCTCGGCCAGCGTGCTGGCGCAGATGTTCCTGTACCTCGACTCGCTCCAGGTGAACATCGACGCCTTCCTGTTATCGCTGGACATCGAACCGGAGACGGTTCGCTCGCCGGATGCCTATATCCCGGTCGAGACCTACCTGCGCATTCAGGACGAGGCCGCGGAGTATGTGGACGACCCGTATTTTGGCCTGCACATGGGCGAATTTGCCCAACCCGGCAGTTGGTCGATTCTCGGCTACCTGATGATGAATTGTAAAACGCTCAGCGAAGCCTTCGAGAAAACAGGGCGTTACCAGCGCATCATTGGCAACCTGATTACCGGGCGCATGGAGTTAGGGCTGGGCAAAGTGCGCGCGGTTTACTTTACGCCGCCGCACGCGCCGCAGATGTCGCGGCACTGTTTCGACTCGACCTTTTCGAGCAGCGTGCGCCTGGCGCGGACTCTCTCCGGCCTGCCGCTCAATCCGCTCGAAGTGACCTTTATCTACCCGGAGCCGGAATCGCGCGCCGAGTACGAGCGTATTTTCAACTGCCCGCTGCGCTTCGGTCACCAGGACAATTCGATGACCCTCGATCTGCGCATGGGTAGTCTGCCCGTCCGCATGGCGAACCCGGCCTTGCTCGAATACTTCGAGCAATATGCCCAGAACTTCATCGCCCAGATGGTTGTCGAGCCGCGTCGAGACATGGAACGCAATGGCGCCATCACCCAGGCCGTGACCAAAATCATCTTGGCGCATCTTGATGACGAATCGCTTACTATCGAGAAGGTCGCACGCGAGATGGCTGTCAGCGTGCGCACTCTGCAAAAGCGGTTGGAAGCCGAAGGCGTGGTCTTCAGCGACCTGCTGCGCGACATCCGCCAACGGCTGGCCGAGAAATATCTGCGGGAAAACTACTCGGTGGAGCAAATCACCTACCTGCTGGGCTTCTCGGAGCCGAGTGTTTTTCGCAAATCGTTCAAGAAGTGGCTGGGGGTGACACCAAGAGAGTACCGCGAAGGGGCGTTTGCGGCGGGCGGAGCAGCATAGCCCTTTATTTCTCCAACACGCCCAGCAAAATCGGCAGCAAGCCGACCCCGTTGCTGATGAAGGGCACACCCGAAGCGACGATTTTCAGATCGGGACGGGGCAGACTGGAAGCGATTGCCAGCCCATTGATTGTGCCTGGATGGTTGGAGACCACCAACAACGGCCCCTCGGTCGGGATGTATTCCGCGCCGCGCACATGAACCTCGCGGGTAAAGCGCGGTAGTAAACAACGGGCAGCTTCGCGGAAGCCGTGCGTGGCAACGTCCTGGTCGAACGTAACCGCTATCCTTGCAAAGCGATGCGCCGCAGAAGAGAATAATGGCTCCAACACAAACCGGGCGGGATGGTGCCTTCCAAATCCAAGAGCCTTGAAAATCTCGTCGAGTAGGGTATGCTGAAGTTCGTTGGGTTTCACTCTGATCCACTCGCCGTAACTCCCCTCATGAAGCTCCGAAATTGAAACAACCATGTGTCTCTGATTCTATTGTAATCATTGTGAAGATTTTCTCAATTATTGGAAGGTTAATATCTTGTAAATGCTTGGACAGAATGGGCAAATACGCAATGATTATTTAAGTGAGGGTGTGCATAGATCGATTTTCTTTGAAAAACAGGGGCTTTAACGCTCAATTTTGAGATGTGACGATGAGTAAGAAGGGAAATTTACTGACAGATGTATAACTTTTCAAGGTGTTTATTGCAAAATTTTGCCAATGAAGATGCTAAAAACATGCCAGTTTTTGAATTATGCACACCCCTCAAATATTTGAGAGTATGAAATATAAAAGTTGATGAGCGTAACGTTTGTGCAACCGGAAGGCAAATTGCTTTAAAACGCAAAACTTGAACTTTTACAATTGAGTGGTAAGCCAGTATGCTCGATGTAACACTGCGGAGGCTT
>JAKLPV010000044.1 GCA_022013685.1 Anaerolineae bacterium | reverse complement strand
TTCTCTAATTCACAGGCACACACCAATGTCGCTTCCGGGTAAAATTGTCTTTGGGTTCGCATGGCTCACTCCTTTTCACCAGAGTAAGTTTGCCATGTGAACCCCTTTTTTCAAAATCTTAGCAAGTTATGCGCTATTGCGAAAAAACCTATCAGAAAGTAATAGAGCTTTTTAGCGGCGAGCCGCATCCAGGTCAGCTTGCATCCCATCTAATCGCAAAGCGCGTTCAGACACAAAACGTTCCAATCCAGCCATTAACCACCCGGGAGAGAGATGGGCTTCGTCGAGGATTTCGGCCACGGTTCCGCCAGTGCGCCAGCGATTGTCCCAGTCGGCAGAAAGGGCGTAGACTTCAGCGGTTTTATTGAAGAGCCAGTCGTGCATCAGCCAGCGCGCTTGGGTGGTGATGATGGTCGAATCGATACGATCGGCGGAGGAGAGCACCTTGTTCTGATATTCTGCGGGTTGCAGGGCAAACAACTGCGGACTGACTGCACAGACAATTTTAACGTTCAAGCCATTTTCATCGAGCCTGGGTAGCAATTTAACGATATTGGCAACGGCGCTTGTACCCTGGACGATGACAGTTCCGCCACGCGGTTGATTGGGATGATAATCGCGCAAAACATAGGCTCCGCGGGCTGCTTCAAAGTGCGAGGGCATTCCCAGAGCGACCCGATCGGGGATCTCAACGGGCGGGCGGGTAAGATGCAAGGCCACGATCGGCGCAGACTGGGCAAAGGCCGCGCCAAGCAGCACCGGAACTTCATTGTATTCCCAAGGATGCAGGTTAATCACATGTCCTTGCGGAAAAAGCTGGGTAACGCCAGGCGAGTAGATACCAAAGTGAGTGCGGCTGTCTTCGGCGGTTTCTGGGCCAGAGTGGCCTGCAACCCAGAGAAGTTTGCCCACTTGTAGCTGGCAATCCTGAGCCAACTGGCTGTACAGGCGCATCAGACCATATTTCAGATAGGAGAATGAACCGTAAGTGGAGCATGCGCCCCAGAAGCCGTCAAATTCCTGTTCAGGATTGGCGGCAAAGTTGACCGAGGCCAGCCCGGCCATCATCCCGGCATTGGCAAATTCGGTGATTTCCTGCGGCAGCAGCACACCCTCATCCGTGCCGAAACGTTCATACCAGCCGTAACCAGAAAAGTCGCCATACTTTTCAGCAAAACCAGCCAGGTTGGTTGAGCCAGAAAGATCAGCAGATGCGGCCATGAAAACAGGTCGGCCATATTCTTTCGCACTGAAAGCATTGATCCAGGCACCCCATTTGGCCAGCCCAGCGCGGTTGGCAATGGTTGCGCCCGGTTTCTGGTATAAATCTTCGGGGTAGTTCCGAAAGTCAAATAAACGGGGATCGGCAAACGGGTTGCCGCGCTGTTCCAAACGCAAGGAGGGCATTTCGAGCGGGACACTCTCCCCAAGCGCGACCAGGCGGTCGGCCAGATAATCCACCAGGGCCTGGTCGTTGTGCAAAACACCCATGATAACTTTCAGGTTGGCTTCAAATTCGACGCGCTGACTGGCAGCATCGGTGGGGGCTTCAATACCAAAATTATTAAAAGTAACTCCATATTTTTCGGCAAAAGAACGTTTGGTTTCCCAGAAAATCTCTGAATTCATTTTGTGTGGCAAACCGTGCGAACCGTTATCGTATTTAAGATAGCCGCGTCCCTTGCGAGTCTTGAACCAGGCCGCTGAAGGCTGCCTTTCGGGGTTTTCCGCGGTGGTCATTTGCAACAAGGTTTCGGCAACAGTCGTCCATTCGCTACCCTGCTCGGTTCCAAAAACGCGCCAACCATGCGGAGCGAACCAATCAAGCGGAGTGCCATGCACCGAACTGCTAATGGGATGATCGTCAATGCCGTAATCGTTCCAGTCGATCAGGAAATATAAATTGTCAAGGGCCAAGCCCCAGGCTGAATTCATTGTTTCCGAGACACCGCCAGGGGTCAGGCCGCCCTCGCCTTCCATCACAAAAACCTTCACCCCAAAAGCGCCAGCCCGCTTGAGCGCCAGGGCTTCACCAGCAGCGGCAGGTGCACCGTGACCCGATGGTCCAGTGTTAAATTTCAAAAACAGGGTCTTGCCTTCCATTTCGGCATGGCCTGAAAGCCCGGCATGCTTGCGAAAGCCGAGCAAATCTTCCCAGAACAAGGTACGGTCGCGATCTGGCAGTTTGTATTTGGGATCACCTGTCTGTTCGAACTTAATTCGTAGCGTCTCGTTCAAAACCGCCAGTGTGGTGTAAATCAGCGGGATGGTGTGTCCGGCACCCAGCACAAATCTATCACCGAAACGTTTTTCAGGATGACGAATATCCCAACGCATCACACCGCTGAGCATCAAGCCAAGCAGCATGTGAACCTTGGAACGCGATCCGCCTGGATGGCCGCTCTGGCGATAATTCAAGGTTATATCGATCAATTGATCGATCAGGTCTTTGGTTTTCTCCCAATGCCCGAAATCAGTTTCACCAACAGCTTCGGGGGAATATCCAGGTAAAACAGACATAGCGATCTCCTCGTAAAATTCTAAAACCAGGGTCGGTTATGCGTGAACAAACGCTTTACAACGTTCGATAGTTTCCAGCGCTGCTTGATGGATGTGCGGCGCGGTTAAGCCATATTTATGAATCACATCGAGATACGGCCCAGATTCGGCAAACGTATCGCGCACGCCGATGCGTTTCATCGGGATTGGATAATTTTCGACCAGCAATTCTGCCACAGCGCTGCCCAACCCGCCAAAGATGACGTTATTTTCGGCAGTGACGATACAGCCGGTCTCATGGGCAGCTTTCAGGATGGCTTCTTCGTCAAGCGGTTTGATTGTATGGCAATCCAGTACGCGCGCCTCGATACCTTGTAGAGCCAGCGTCGCCGCGGCTACCAGCGCATGGGCAACCAGATCGCGGTTGGCAATGATGGTCACATCGCTGCCATCGCGCACAGTCACAACTTTGCCAATTTCATACGGGAAATCCGGGGTGTACAGGCTTGGCACAGGGTCGCGGGTCAGGGATAAGTAGACCGGGCCTTCATACTCGGCCATGGCGTGTACCGCCATTTTGGTGCTGACCGGATCTGCCGGTGCGATGACGCACGACCCGGCAATGGTGCGGATGATCGACAGGTCTTCCTGGGCCTGATGGGTAACTCCATCTGGGCCGGGAGTGATCCCGCTATGGCTGGCGGCAATTTTTACGTTGAGATGGGGGTAATGCACACTGTTACGCACCTGATCGAGTGCACGCATGCTCAGGAACATGGCGTAGCCTGAAGCAAATGGAATCAGCCCTGTTGTCGCCATGCCCGCTGCGGCGGCCATCATGTTTTGTTCGGCAATCCCAAAATTGAAGGAACGTTCGGGATATTTCTTGGCAAATTCATTGGTTTTGAGCGACTTTGCCACATCCACGTCGAGAACGACAATCTTTGGATTGTTCTCGGCCACTTCCATCAACGCTTCGGCATACGAAAAGCGTGTGGCCTGCTTTTTGGCGGTCTTGAAAAATTCCGGGTCTGTCAGCGCCGCTTCAACTTCGGCCAAGAGAAAATGATAAGGAGATTTCATGCAGCCACCTCCAGCAGTACAGATTCAACTTCCGCAAGCGCCTGGGCGTATTGATCCGCATTTGGAGCGGTTCCATGCCAGGCCGGTACGTTTTCCATAAACGAGACACCTTTACCCTTGATCGTGTCGGCGATGATGATGGTGGGAATCCCTTTGATAGTGCGGGCTTCTTCAAGCGCATCCACCACCTGCTGCATATCGTGACCGTTAATCGAAATTGTATTCCAGCCAAAGGCCTGCCATTTTTCTTTTACCTGGCCGAGCGGCATGGTTTTTTCGACAAAATCATCGTTTTGGATGCGGTTCAGATCGAGAATGACCGTCAGGTTGTCGAGATTCCACTTGGCGGCAGACATGGCCGCCTCCCAAACGGAGCCCTCCTGCATTTCACCGTCGCCAATCACCACCCAAACGTGAAAATCCTTATGCAGATAGCGCGCGCCAAGAGCCATCCCAACCCCGGCGCAAATGCCTTGTCCCAACGAGCCGACGGTCATATCGACCCCGGGGGTTTTCTTCATGTCAGCATGGCCTTGCAGGATGCTGTTGAGTTTGCGCAATGTGGACAGGTGGGCGCGGTCGTAAAAACCGCGATTTGCCAGCGCTGCGTACCAGACCGGGCAAGCATGGCCTTTGGAGAGGATAAACCGGTCGCGGTCTTCCCATTGGGGATTGGCCGGATCAAGACGCATCAGACGGAAATAAAGCGCGGTGACAATATCTGTAGACGAAAGCGATCCGCCGGGGTGTCCGGCCTGAGCTTCATAAATCATGTACAGGATGTCTTTGCGCATCTGCACAGCCATGCGTTTCAATTCGGGTATGGTTAAGGGTTTGGATATGTCTAATTCGTTCATGGTTGCACCTTTTTTCGTGATTGATTATCCTAAAACCGCTGTCTGCAAAGCGTCCAGCGCATCAATCGGGTCACCCTGGGCGACGATTTCGCGGAGCTTCTCGCGGCCAACCTTTTCGACGACTTTTTCGGCCCAAACAACGCTGCGATAAGTGGCCGAGCAGGTTTTGACTGAATCAAGCCGGAAAGGGGCCACATCCGAGGTCAGCCAACCGTTGTAGCCAATTTCGCCAAGCTGGTACATGCATTCAACCAGGTCCCAGGTGTTGACCGAACCGGGAATCATATCCCAGTCCCAGTTGCGGTAGTTGTCGTTAACGTGAATAAGAAACAATTTCCCGGCCTGAGCCAAGAGCCCGGCAGCTTGGGCGGTGCCTTCGCCGGTGTAGAGAGCGTGGCCCATATCCATCGTCACACCTACATTGGGCAGGCCCACCTGCAAACACGCTGCTAGCGTTGTGCCTGAGTTGGGGATGATGACCTTGTGGCGCGGTTCGGACTGTTTGTATTCCAGGCTGAGCCTGACATCGGCGCGATAGGAAGCCGCTGCGCAAACCCCGTCGATAAACCATTTCCAGGCTTTGGGGTAGTCTGTCTCGAAGGCGTAATCGTAACCGTCCGAGAGCGGGCAGCAGGTAATCATGTTCGTGCCCAAGTCAGCGGAAACATCCATCGCTTGCTGGAGATAGGCGACAGCCTCCTGACGGATTCCGGCGTCTTTATGCGTCAGCGCCCCGAGATGGAACTTCGCTTCAGATTTGATATTGACGTTGACAGTCGAGCAGGCCAGGTTGTGCTGTTTGAGCAGGGCTTTGGTCACAGATAAATCGGCGAAATCGAAGGGGTAGACCAGTTCCAAGCCTTGAATCCCCTCAATTTTGGAGGCAAGTTCAAACTTCCCGGCAATTTCACGCTCTTCGCCATAGGTGGCGAAGCGGTCATTCAGCTTTCCCAGGAACCCCAGGATGACAGAGTATTTCCATGTAGACACAGGTGTTTTCCTTTACCAATGTAGGCTATTTTTTGCAAATCCCCGACACTGGCGCGCTGGGGGCTTGCTGGAGTTTTTTTATCCTTTGACGGCTCCGGCGGTCATGCCTTTGACGTAATACTCCAAGAAGAAGGAGTAGAGGATGGCGATCGGCACCGAGCCGAGCAGGGCGGCAGCCATCAACTGGCCCCAGAAGTAAACATCGCCGAGCACCAATTGGCTGACGACACCGGTCGGTAGGGTTTTGACGCTGTTCGACTGCGCCAGGGTCAAGGCATAGATAAATTCATTCCACGAGAGGGTAAAAGCAAACAATCCAGCAGAAACCAAGCCCGGCAGGCTGATCGGCAGCACAATCTTAAAAAAGGCACCAAAACGTGTGCAGCCATCCACCATGGCGCATTCTTCCAATTCCCTGGGAATACCCTTGAAATAACCCATCAGCAGCCAGGTGCAAAACGGGATCAGGAAGGTTGGATAGGTTAACATCAAGGCGATCGGCTTGTCAAACATTCCCAGGCTGCGGACAACGTAGGCCAGCGGTAGGAAAAGCAGGGTAGTTGGCACCAGGTAGGTGACAAAAATCAGCATTCCCATGGTCTGCCCACCGCGAAAACGCAGGCGCGCCAGTGAATAGGCGGCCATGGTTCCGACCACCAACGAAATGGAGGTGGAAACGACGGCTACCTGCAAACTGTTTTTCAACCAGAGTAAAAACGGCGAGTCCTCGATCAGTTTGATGTAATGTTCAATCGTCGGCTCTAAAACAATCAGCGAGTTGCGGTTGATATCATAGATAATGTTATCGGGCGTGATGGATGTGATTAACATCCAGTAAAAAGGGAAAAGCATGGTTACCAGGAAGAAAATCAATCCGCTGTAGATCCAGATGTTTTTGAAAATCTTGTTTTTTTGTTTACTGGTTTTCCAGCCGCTTGTTAAGTTGGTGAGGGTGCTCATGGTTTTCTCCCGGTTTATTGGCGTTGCAGATAGCGTAACTGGAGGATGGCCGCCACAGCCAGTACGGGGAAGATAAAGAGTGAAATGGCCGCACCTTCACCTAGATTGCCTGCGATAATTGCAGTTTGGTGAGTCAATGTGGCAAAGAGATGGGTGCTGTTGACCGGGCCGCCGCGGGTCAGAATATAAACAATCTGGAAGTCGGCGAAGGTTTGAACGATGGAAAAAAGCGTCACCACTGCGGTGATCGGCATTAAAAGTGGTATGGTGATTCGCCAAAACTTTTGCCAGCCATTGGCACCGTCAATTTCGGCGGCCTCATAAAGATCTTGCGGGATGGACTGCATCCCGGCCAGCAGGGAAATCCCAAAGAAGGGGATGCCGCGCCAAATATTTACCAGTTGCACCGAGAACATGGCCGTAGCAGGCATACCCAGCCAGATAATTTTCTGATCAACCAGGCCTGTTCCAAGCAGGATTTTATTAAAAATACTGAATTGCGAGTCGAACATCCATAACCAGCCGAGCGCACTGAGCGAGGTCGGCACAATCCAGGGCAGAAGCATCAGGCCACGCAACAAGTTCTTGAAAAATTTAACTTCATCCAGCACCAGCGCCATCAACATGCCCAGCACCAACTTGAAAAAGACCGCAACTAGGGCATAGTTGAAGGTATTAATGGCCGTTTTTTGAAAGATGCTGTCGCCCAGCAGTTTTATATAATTCGCCAACCCGATAAAGGCCCCAGTATCAGAACGCGCAATTAATCGGTCAGTCAGCGAAAGATAGATGGCGACACAGAATGGGTAGGCGATCAAGATCACCAGCATCAGTGCCGCCGGGGCAACCATTAAAGGGCCAATCACAGATTCGCGATCCAGCCAAATGCTCAAACGCCTCAAAAGTTTCTCGAGCTTTAGCCTCATATCCACGTTTACCATTGATAAACTCATGCGACTCTCCGACATATGCGGGGATATGACACGTTTCGTCACATCCCCGCAGGTTAGTATAAGAATTACCCGTAGATGGATTTAAGCTGGGTTTCGGTCTCAGCGATGGCTTCATCGACCGACTTCAGGCCACCGCAGACATTGGCAAACATATCGACCACGAGCCACTTGGCATAGGCTTCGGTGCCGGCCCGGAAGTTGGTGCTGGGGAAGCCGGGTAGGTGCGAGGTCTCAGCATAATCCTTGAACGGGGCGAGCTTGGCAGTCGTATTCCAGGGCATCAGGATGTCATCTTTCATGCCCTTGAGAGGTGGGAAGACGAAGCTCAGGTTCGGGTTGGCCCAGGGGGTGTACTGCTCGCGTTCATTCAAGAAAGTCAGCAGGGCTTTGGCGGCAGCCAGGTTGGGCGAATAACCCAAAATGGCCGAAGACATGAATTCCGCATACGTCACACGCCCCGCAGGCCCGGAGGGATAGACAAAGTGGTCGGTCAGTTCGTGCAGGTTCTTCTCTTCTTCCCCGACCTTAACCTTGGTGCCCTGGTTGCGGGCCGCGCCCCAAATAGTGGAGGCGTTGTTGGTGGCTGAAATTGCACCGGCCAGGAAAGCGCGGTTGTTCGAGGCATCATCGTAAGAAAGGGTATCGGGCGGCATGACCGAGAACAGCTTATTCATGTATTCCAGCGCGGCGCGGGTTTCAGCCGAGTTGATGGTGACGGTCTTGCCATCGGCGGCCACATCCGAAGCGCCATGCGACCAAAGCACCGAATAGCAGAAGTCATTACCATCACCCACGGCATGGCCAAGCGGGAAGGCGATGGGCGCCAGCCCTGCATCCATCAAAGCTTTGCCAGCTTGGTAGAGTTCTTCCCAGGTGGCCGGTGCGGTGCTGAAACCGACCTGCTCGAACAAATCTTTGCGATAAGAGATGGCGTGCGGCGCATAGAAGCGCGGCACCGAAAGCCACTTGCCATCCACCTTGCAGGCTTCCTCGGCCGAAACATAAAAGCCGTTATAACGCGCGGCAAGATCTTCGCAGACATCGGTCACATCGGCAAGTTTTTCGGCGAACAGGTGGGCCGAACCCTGGTTGATTTCGATAATGTCGGGACCAGCGCCAGTTTCAGCGGCAGTGGCGGCAATCGTTTGCAGATCGTTCATCGAAACGATATCCACTTCGACCGGAATTTCGTTTTTCGCGCCCCAATCGAGGATGACCGCTTTCAGGATTTCGTTACCCTGCGGCATGAACGCAGCACGCAATTTCATGGTAAGCTTGGTGCCAGGAGCAACGCTGAGCTTTGCAGGCGCGGCAGTGGCTTCTACGGCCGAGGCGGCTGTTGTAGCAGCTGCCTTGGTAGGCACTGCCGTGGGTGGCAGTGCCGTTTCTTTAACGCCACAGGCAGCTAACATACCAGCGCCGCCGGCGAGAGTAGCCAGCTTAAGAAAATCACGTCGAGACATCTTTTTTTGGTTAGACATTTTTCTCCTCCAGAACATGTGGAAACAGAATATTATTGAGCCATGGCTTCAGGGTCGGCCATGAAACTAACCAGGGTTTCAATACATTCACTAATTACTCGTTCGCTGATCTCGTTCGTCAACCATACCGCATGGGCGACATCACCATGCTCGATCGCAGTCAAAATTTCTAGATGATCTGCCAGGACAGTTTCGGGGGTGTAATCTGGCATCAGGCGAAAACGCAGGTTCAAGAGCATCTGCCCCTGTGCATGTAGTTCGTACCAGATTTTCAACAAACGCGAATGCCCGGCTTTCAAGCAAATTAACTCATGGAAACGCAAATCCAGCCGCGCCAACTGATCATATTGCCTAGCATCAACCGCAACTTTTTGCTCAGATAACAGCATACGTAGTTCGGTCAAGTCTTCGGCAGTCATTTTAGGTATTGCCCATTCGAACGCCATTTCCTCTAGCCGGGCCCGTAGGCTGAAGATCTCGCGGACATCCTGTGCAGTAAAAGAAATCACATACACACCCTTGTTGGGCTGGCGGACCACCAACCCTTCCTGCTCCAATTTCTTAATCGCCTCGCGAATCGGAATCCGACTGACTGCCATCTGTTTAGCAATCTCGGATTCGTTCAGGTGTGTTCCGGGAGCGAACTGTCCACTAATAATGGCATCACGCAAGCGGCTAATAATTTCATTTTCGATAGTGTGTTGTTTAATCTGTGTGAAAGTGAAATCACTCATAAGAACCTTTGCCTTTGATAATTTAACACTGTATACTGTATACAGTATACAGACTATAATCATAAAATGCAAGTACCAAAATTATCTTTTCAATTCAGGCAAGAAAACAGGGCACAACCATAATTACAGATTATTGGCAACTACACAGAAGTACAACCGGCGTGGCAACTGCCTGGAGGTTATAAACACCATAAGAATCTCTGCTTTCAGTGTTTCAGTTCAGCTTTTTACATAAATGAATAGCTTATTCAAGCAGGCTCAAAACACTTTTTATTAATGAAGCTATCCATCCAGTTCAAAAACAGAACACCTTCTCCTGTCCCCCACAAAATCGCGAGCTACCAACAAACGGCTGGCCATCGAAACCGCGATCATATTTTTAGGCAAAAATTGAGATCGGGCGAGGATTAAAAACAAAAAGCGCCCATCAATGGACGCCTTCTTGGCACAACAGCAGTAAAAAATCCCACAAAACCTACATAAAAGCAGAACTCCCGAGAGAATTAAGTTCTCTCGGGAGTTCTGTCCTGCCGGATTTACTTCGATCCGGCCCCGACGGGGGTGGGGTACTACTCGAAGTAAATTTTGGGGGACAGGATTCTCTGGAATGCAGTTTATTTTGTCAAAGAACAGCAATAAACATTCAATTCTGTCTACTGCATTTTACATCATATCAAGTAATTTCACAACGAAATAACCACCCTATCAGCAATTCCAAACCTAAAATGAATTTTCTCCCATCCCACTACCCGCTAGGAAAGGGGAGATTTCCACATTTTGGAAAATGCCTTTATTTTTCAGATTTAGAATTGCTGCCACCCGATAGTAAAGAGCGGTTCAATGTTTGTCCGGGTGAGTTTAAGCCAAATGAAATGTTAGTTTTGGCAAGCAATCGCATAAACATCCAACACATCCAGCACCCGCGCGAGCAGCAGTTCGCGCGGGTGGTTTTTTAGCTCCCCACTACGGACCTTTTCATATTGTTCGGGCAAGTATTGGCTCAAAAGCGCTAGAGGCAGGGGCTTTTCGCCAAGATTTATCATCAGTTGCTCAAAGGCATGTTGAGTTTCGGGGGTATTCCAGTAATAGCGGATGCGGTCGCTAAAGCTGAAGGAGCGCGCGAATTTTTGGGTTTGGGCATCCCCGCTATAGTGTTTTTTCCAGTGAACTGGGTTGGTCAGCATGGCAACCTCCAAGGTCTCGCGGATTTGGCTCGGAGTCTTGCACAGAGCTTCTTCGATCGCTGCCAAAGCAAAGACCGCTTCGCGGAAAGCAAATGTCAGCCAGGGCCCGACCTTCAGGATACCGAAATGATCTTCAACCAATGCGAGCAAGGCCGTGCGGGTCTGGTAGTCTGTGGAGTGGGCTTCGTAAACAAGGCCAGGAACGGTTTCAATGAAACGCGCCAGACCAGCCGCCGCTGAACGGTTGTATTCATGGACAGATTCGTCCCCAAATTCAACGCCAGGTTGGACAACCAGAGCAATGACCCGCTCCCAGGCAGAGTCCAACCCCAAAGCGGAGAATGCACGGTGGGTCAAATCGATTGTCCGCGCGGCATCCGCTGGATCGGTGACGTTAAGATGAGCTTCTCCGGCTTTAGCACCTCCGGCAGGTGGGACTTCGCTACCGATAACATATCGGGGACGAGCGGGCACAAGATCCACTTTTACAGCGGATTCGGCAACCTGGGCCAGTTGGGCAGCACGCTGGGCAATAAGTTCGACAGGGAAATCCCTATCGTCAGCGCAAGGCATTGAGCAGTCTAAATGTATCTTACTAAACCCAGCCTGAACATAATCGTGCACCAGAATTTTGGCCTTGTCCATTGCCACAGAAGCGGGTTCACCAGACCAGACCAGCGGCCCAAGATGGTCGCCGCCCAGAAGCAAATTTTGACGCGGGAACCCAACCCGGTCGGCAATTTCTCCCACATAACGAACAAAATCTGCCGGGGTCAGGCCTGTATAACCACCCAACTGGTTAACCTGATTGCAAGTGGCTTCGATCAACACTGGCGTATTCCGCGCGAGGCCATGCCTCAAGGCCGCTTCGAGTACAAAGGGATGCGCCGAGCAGATCGAGGTTACACCGCGCGACTGGCCAAATTTTTGGGCAGAAATTACAAAATCAAGATAATTCATATAAAACCTCATCGAGAGTTGCCTGGGCCGTTGTCCCACCCGACTGTTTAGTGGAAAGCGCGCCACAAACGGCAGCTACACGCAAAGATTTCTCGAGCGGCCAGCCTTGCAGGTAGCCATAGATGAAACCGGCATCGAAACTGTCGCCTGCGCCGACGGTATCGACCACTGTTACGGGAATTGCAGGGACTCTACACCTTACCCCTGGCTCACCTCCTGCAAAGAGATGGGAACTACTCACCCCCAAGGCTCCCTGCGCCCCAAGCTTAATAGCCAGGGTTTCAACTTTTCCGGCAAGTATGTCTGCCGCTAAATCAGCAGACTCTACTCTGGTGAGGGAGCAGGCTTCGGCTTCGTTGGGCAGGAAAACGTTGGTGACCGCCAACAACTCATCGAAATCGCGCCATTTTTCGGATGGGTCGTAGTTGGTATCGAGGGAAGTGGTCAGGCCGAGGGTGCGGGCACGCTCGAAGAGATGGGGCAAGCCTGGTTGTAGGGCTTTCTGCAAAAAATACGAGGCAACGTGAAGGTGGCGGGCTTGGCGGAGCAACCCGTCAGGGATGTCACCTGCCGATAAAGTGGGAATCAGGCCCGGGTGAGTAAGAATCGCGCGGTCGATGCCCCGGTTGAGGATCACGCTCAAGCCGGTGGAACCTCCAGGGATCTGGATCACATTCTCAATCTCGACCCCTCTTTTTGACATTTCATCGAGCATGAAACGGCCAAAAACATCGTCGCCACATTTGCCGATAAAGGCAACTTTCAGCCCAAGCCGCGCCGCGCCACAGGCAAAAATGGCGGATGAGGAGCCAATGGTCAGGGCGGCGGAGTTGATCAGCTTTTCGACCTGACCAAAGGCAGGTTCAACATCGCCGGAAAGGATCAGGTCGGGATTAATTTCACCAGCGACCAGGATATCAAAAAGAATATTCACTCTTCATTTTCTCCATCAAGAACAAAAATCCAAGCCCAACAAGAGAAATTAGTCCGGACAAACGAAACATGCTAACAAGCCCAACATACTCATACAACCATCCGCCAAGAAGCGCACCCGCAGTTGAGCCAATTCCGAGTAGAACACCGGTGAACAACCCCTGCGCGGTGGTCTCAAAGCCAACTGGCGCAATTTGATCGGCATACGAAACCCCAGCAATCCACATCAGTGAAAAAGTGGGACCATGCAATAGCTGAAGAAAAAGCGCCAGCGCTGGGGTAAAAACGAAGGAAAGAGCCAGCCCGCGGATGGCATAGAATAGCAGTGCAGCACCCATCAACTGCTTCGCATTCCAGCGACGCAGCAAGCGGTTCGAGAAAAATAAAACGGGTAATTCGGAGAGCGTGGCCATAGTAAGCATCAAACCAAGCGTAAACTTGTTTGCGCCCAGTGTGTCTAAAAAGATGAAGAGGAAGTTTCCAATCATAGAAAGCACCACACCGCCACTAAAAATTACCATCAGAAAAATCAGCCAGCGCGGGTTCCCCAAAAACAAACGGAAACCGCCTTGAGGCATCGCCCCAGTCCGTTCACCTGCAGGCATGCGAAGGACAACCAACAAGCCCAGCCCCATCAACCCGGCATAACTCCAAAATGACCAAGATATGCTGCCCGACTCAATCAGCATCCCTACAATAGGAGCAGCTATGCCCCAACCGATTGCACCCCACAGGCGGATCTTTCCATAACGATCCTTCTGTACACCAAGCAGGCTCATGGTCGTACTATCCACAATAGGCATGATTGGTGCAGAAAAGAAAGAAAACAGTATCACAACAGGAATCAGCCATGCGAAGGTTTCGAAATTTGACAGCGCTAAAGCACAGAAGATTACACCGCCCATTGCTATGAGTAGTGAAAACTTATGACGCCCGGTTTTATCAACTACGGCACCCCAAACAGGAGCACTGGCCAAACTAAGTAAAGGGGGGATGCCTGCCAAAAAACCGATCTGTGTACCTTTCAAACCAAGCTCCTGATAATAGATAACCAGAAACGGCACCAAAGCTGCAGCAGCTGCATAATACAAAAAATATAGTGGCGGCGCCCAGGCCAGGCTACTATTTCGCATGGCAGACTAATATTTCTTGTACCAATCGAAAGGCGCTTCAGCGGTGTAAAAGTCGGTGCAGGGTTTGGCGAGCGCCTGACAGAGGGCACTCAAGCGGGCGAGGCGTTCGCGGGCGGTGCTGCGCAAGAAATCGAGGCGTGACTGGCCGCTGAGTTGCACAGCTTCCTGCCAGACGGCGCGGCCCACGGCAATACCGGATGCCCCGGCCTGGCAGGCGGCGATAATCTGACGCTGGTAGGTTTCAAAGGTCACGGCGGCAGAAAGCAAAATCCAGGGTGTAACGGAGGCAGCGCTGACTTCGGCACAGGCGGCGGCCAGGCGGGCCTCGTCGAGATCATCAGTGGCGAGGGGCACTTCGGCTTTGAGCACATCCACACCGGGGATAGGAGTTAGACGACGGGCAGTTTCGACGACCACGTAGCGCTTTTCGTCGCTGGTCAGTTTGGCTTCAGTCAGCGAATAGGAGAGCGGTTCGAGCATCAGACCCAGGTCATATTTGACACATTCGGCGGCGATCTGGGTTGTAAAGGTTTCGGCTTCGTCGGCTGTGGGCGAATCAGGATGGTAGTAAACGAGCAATTTGATCATGCTCGCACCCATGCGTTTGGCCTTTTCCACGCTCCAGCCAGGGATGACCTTGCCGCGTCGGGCCGTGGCTTCGCCGCCGTAGCCGGTCGATTCAACCGCGACGACAAAAGCCTTGTCGCCAGGTAGCTTGCCAGCGGCGATGGCCTGGGCTGCGGAGACTTCCGGATCGAGCAGAACAGAAGTAGCATAGGGAGCGAGTTCGGCGGTCACATCCAACTTGAAGCGGCTGAGTTCGGCGTCATCCTGATAGGCCGGGTTAGCTTTGCGCAGGTTCTGGCGATGGTCGAGGGCCAAGCAAGTAAAAGTTCCGCGCGAGGAAGTACATTGTTGCAGGCCGCGCAATTTTCCGATGGAGAGTGTTTTGGTCATAGAGTCCTTTCGGCTGGGGCGGGAGACTCTCCCGCCCCAGCATGGGTTGGGTTAGCGTACTTCGTCTGCGCCGAGGTCGATCACATTTTGGGTGCGGGTTTCCCCGTCGATATCGAGTGAGCCAGACTCAGTCAGGTTTTGCCCGGCATCGATGGCCTGGGAGGCGCTTAGCAGGTGCAGGTTACCCGAGGAAGCACCCACAAACAGCGGGTCAAGACCATTTAGGCTGTTGGTGTCATTGCCGGACCCAGACTGATAGGCGGCAAAGGTCGAATAGGAGACATTCTTCCACTGCCAGGAAGCGCCGCCAAAAAACAGGTTGTTGTTCATCACATTGTTGGTCATGACCGCGCTCCAACTCTGGATGTACGGCAAGCCGCTCTTAGCAAAGAAAATATTGTTCTTGATGGTATTGTTTCGCGTGTCATACTGGATGTACAACTCAGCGCCCCAGGCTCCGTTGATGGTGGCGTTGTTGTAAAGGGTATTGTTGACAATCACACAGTTTTCGGTGGAGCCACGCTGGGTGTCGTAGCCCCCCATGCTGATCCCAGCATCGGTATTGCCGTAGATGAAGTTGTTACGGACGGTCACATAGGATGTCGCTGTGCCCTGGTGCTCGCTGGCAATCTCGACACCAATATTGCAGTTGTGGGCTTTGTTGTACTCAATGGTGACGCGCGTCCCGCCATCGACATAGATACAGCCAGCCGAGCGCTCGTTACCGTAAGCCACATTCCCGGCAGAGTTGATGTTGTAAACATCATTGTAGGCCACCAACCCGTCACGAGCCTGGTCATTGGCGGGGGCGGTATCCTCGAAACCAATGATGTCGATGCCAATGTTGTTGACATCGTGGATGGTGTTGTTCGTAACCTGCCAATTGGCGACATTGCCGTTGAGCACCAGCGCTTCGGAGGAGCCGAGCTTGAGGCTGTAGAGTTCATTGCTATCAACGATGATGTTGCTGAGCGCCGTTGTCCCGGATGTGCCGTGAATGGCGATGCCATGCGCGTCAGTACCATTTTTGGCAGTCCCATTGTGCTCGATATGATGAAGAACGTTATCGCGGATTTCGATGTGATGGGCTGTGCCAACCAGTCGAATACCAATCGGCACACGGCTTTTTGTTGAAGTCTTGTAGTTGCGCAGCTCGAAGCCCTTGATGACAAGGTAGGCCTTATCCTGGACAAAAATCATACCGTTATCATCTGCCGGAACAGTGATTCCGGTTCCATCCAGGACGGCGGTTTCGCCAGGGTAACTTTGGAAGGTGATGTAAGCGCCAGCGGTACCAGAAACGTTGATGGTAACCTTTTCGTTGTAGGTTCCGCCGCGCACGCAGACAATATCACCGGGTTGGGCGGAATTGGCCGCTTTTTGGACGGTTTTCCAGGGAGTGTTGATGGTCAGGCCGTCATTGTTGTCGCTGCCGTTGGCGGCGACAAAACGGGAGCAGACTCCCGGCTCGGGGGTGTTAGTCGCAGGCAGGGGCGTATTGGTCGGGGTCACAGGTGTAAAGGTCGCGGTGGGGCCGGGCAAGGTAGGCGTTGGGGTGAACGTTGCAGTCGCTGGAACGGCGGTCGGGGTGGAGGTTGATCCGTCGCTGGATGTAATCACCAGGGCTTCGTAGTCGAGCAGGGCGTTATCCACAGCGTTATTCGACTGTACGCGAATGCGGATTTCGCGGGTGTCGCTCTTGACATAGTTGGCAAGCGTGCCGGTGGCATTGAAGGTCAAAAGAGACCACTTCCAGCTTTGCGCGGCAGCATTATCGCCCAGGTTGACCCAGGCCGAGGTTGTCCAGTTATAAATTTTCCACGACCAGGTTTGGGTCGATTTAACCGGGCCTCGATAGTTGGCCTTGACCTGGATACCAGTGATGCTGGCCGGGCTGATACCCGCCGGAAGCGTATATTTGCGGTATCCGGCATAGCTGGTGCTTGGCGTGGTGAATTCCACGTATTTGTTCCAGTCGTCCTGGGTGCCGCTCTGGTCTTGAACGTGCAAGTTGGAAACCGGCTGTCCGCCGCTGCCTCCCGATGTGGTGACGTAGGCGGTGGGAAGCAGGGTATCGGTCGCTGCAAAAGCTGATGTGAGCGGCAGGAACAAACTGGCAAGCAAGCTGATGGCCGCCAAAAGGGTGAATAACTTTGCGAATTTCATGGTTCTCCTCACTGGAATGTGACCGCCACGACACCGCTCACACGGTGCAGACAGGGACACGGCTGGTCAACGGAACGCACCCCGCCACTCGCTATGATGAGGAAAAAACAAGCCGAAACAACCCCGAAATCACCTCCTTATACTTGGTGGATTTTGAACTGCGGCAGGTAATCTTTGTGCTGGGCAAAGAGTTCATTTGTCATCTGGCGGATTTCGGCCAGCGACAGTACCGAAGCGGTCAGCGGGTCGTGACAGATGGCGCGGTAAACCAGGGTCGGGTCACCGAGCAGGGAAGCCTGGATGGCAAGCTCCTCGATGCCGCTGGAAAGGCCGGTCATCAGGGCACATTCGGCCGGTAGCGCGCCGACGTGCATGGGATGGAACCCGGCGCGGTCGACGAGCACCGGCACTTCAACGCAGGCATTTTCGGGCAGGTTGCTGACCAGGTTGGTGTTCTGAACGTTGCCGTTGAACTTGAACGGTTCGCCGCCTTTGAGGGCATTGATGATGTAAGCAGCGTATTCGTGCCCGCGCTCCAGGTCGTCAGGCTCTAGCGGGCGTTCGAGTTCCGCCTTAACCTGATCCTGCCAGGTGGCTTCGTTGTGCTGGTATTCTTTCAGGATGTAAGCGTGCTCACCGGGGTTCCAGTTGGTGCCATGGGTGCAGTATTTCTCGATCAGGTCAGGGCGTTTGCGGAACCACCAGTTATATTCCGAGTTGTGTCCGCTCGACTCGGTAACATACTTGCCCAGCGCCAGGTACATTTCGTTACGCACCGGCTCGGCGTTATAGATTTCGGCGCGTTCGGTGATGGCTTTGTGGATCAGCGGATAGGCATCCTGACCCTTCCACTTGTAATCGAGATACCAGGCCATATGGTTGATGCCCGCGCAGGTGTAATCGATGTCCTCGTAGCGCGCGCCAATCCACTCGGCCAGCATCATGGCCGTGCCCTGCACCGAATGGCACAGCCCGGTGGTCGAGATGAAGGTCTGCTTCTGGATCGAAGAAACCAGCATCGCCATCGGATTGGTGTAATTGAGCAGCACCGCGTTCGGGCAGACTTTTTCCATATCGCGGACGATGTCCATCATCGGGTTAATCGTGCGCAGGAAGCGGAAAATGCCGCTCGGGCCGCGCGTATCACCAACGTTGATATCGACGCCGTATTTCTTGGGAATTTCGATATCGTGCCGCCAGACCTCGGTTGAACCAGCCAGGATGGTGGTCAGGACGATATCCGCATCGCGCAAGGCTTCAACCCGATCCAGAGTAGCGGTGACTTTGGCGGGGCGGTTCCCGGCGGCAATCAGCTTTTCAACGCCTTTCTTGGCCCATTCCAGGCGTCCGGGATGGATATCCATCAGCGAAAGAGTTGCATCCTGTAAAAGCGGAAAGGTCAGGATGTCACGAACCAGTTCGCCGGTAAAACCGAGACTGCCAGCGCCGATAAATGCAATTTTGGTCATAGGAACTCCTTTTTTGGGTGTCAGATTTCAGATATCAGGTATTACCAGGGCAGGCCGCGCAGATTAATTTCACCACCGGGCCAGGGTTCTCCACTCAAGGACAGGATCATGACACGGGTTTCGAGCGTTCGGTGCTGATCGTTCTGGGTAAAGATCAGCGATTTGGCGACCGTCTGCCAGGCGCAGCGCGCGTAAACCGGTTGGGTCTCGTCCGCGCAAACCAGCAGCCCAAATGGAACTTTTAACTCGTTGCGCATGAAAACTTCCGAAGCGCGCAGCACCTGTGAGGCGAACCCGCGCCGCAGCCAGTTGGGATGAGTCGCCACGCCGCCGACACCCGCCACCCAGATCCGCTGCGGGCCGACGGTAATTTCGCGTTTATGCAGGCAAAGCTGGCTGACGAGTTCGCCACCCAGAAAACCAAGCACCATCCAGTCCGGCGAACCCCATTCGATAGAGGCAAATTCAGGGTCGTCATGGTTTTCGCCCGCAAAGGCCAGGTGGTCAAGGGCTTCGATCTTGTGTTCCAATTCTGCAGAAACCTGATGGGCAGGATGAAATTCAATGCGCAGTTGGGTCATAAGGCTAAACCAGGGTTAACGAACCATCAGGATTCAGGCTTTCACGGCAAGCCCAGCGGATGGGGTGACTCACGCCTTTGACCATCAGCGCTGCTTTGAGTCGCAGCCCTCTCCACCCCATGCCTGTAGGCAGTTCCAGGGAGACGAGCTGCACCTGATGAGGCATGGGTTGTCCCGCATCGAGATCGGATTCTGCAATCAGGTTTCCCGCCGCGTCGAGCAGAGTCAGCCGCACGGCGCCGGGGACGCCGCTGATTCCATCGTTGACGAGGCCAATAATCAGCGTCAATTCTGCTTCATCGCCGCAGGTCCAGACCCAAGCGGGGCGCAGACGATAGCCGATGACGTGGTTGAGGGCGTCGATCCCGGCGGGATACTGGCGGTAATAATTCATCACATGCTCAGCGTGGATGTTATGCCAGTTCCACAGCGACCAATAATTCGCACCCAAATCGCGGACGTGGGCGATGATGTTTTCGGTGTGCGGCAAGCCGTTTTCAATTTGCAGCGATTCAGGCGTGCCATCCGACATGCCTACCTCCGAGACAAAAGCTACGTGTGGCGGGCGCTTGCCCGCCAGTTCGATTTGCTGCGGCTCGATGAAAATGGTATCGGAGCGCAGCCACTCACCAGTCTCAAGGGTGCGGTATACAAGCTCATCATTGCCGACCTGGCTGATATCCGGCTGTAGGTTGGTGACGAGCGGTGTTTTTGTCCAATGTCTGCGCTGCATCTCAAAGATTTTCACCCAGGTTTCCACACCGGTCTGCTGGTCGGGGAAAGGTGAAACCAGTTCGTAGGGCCAGGCGTGGCCTTCGCCCCAAAAGCCATGCATGTAGGTATCCATGTATTCGATGCTGGCGTGACCGTTGTATTTTTCGGCCAGCAGTGCGTCGAACTCTTCCAGGGCTTCCAAAAAATAGGGGTGGTGGTAATGCGGCAGGAAATGTTCGCGCTGGGTACGAATTTCGCGTGGATCGGAAACTTCTTCAGCGTCCCAGCCTTTACCCAGGAACTTCATCGGCACGTTTTCGAGCACAAAATCAGGAAGGGATTCTTCGGCAATATCGGGGTTGGCGAGCATGATGCGAAACCCGACCGGTTTATTGTATTTTTCGGCCAGTTCAAGCGTGACCTGCCAGTGCTCGAACAAATCCAGTTGGCCGCGTTTGCTTTGCATTTGCCGCCAGGTGGGCCGGATGTAGAGCTTGCTTGCCATCGGGATTTGGACAATCTTCTCGATGGTTTCGCGCACCGTTTCACCATTTTTGTGCCTAGGCAAATGGTCGCCGATGATATAGGCGGTCAGCCCCATGCCGAAATTGGGAACAGGTTCATCAGATGGCAGAGTTGCCATCACAACTTTCCAGTTGGGGGTTTGGGCGAGAGGAAACTGGTACAGGCTCATGGCAGGGTGATAGCTTGTTTGGGGCTTGCAAAAACCGTATTCCAACTGGTATCGACCAGTTGGGCGGCAAAATCAAGGGCTTTGGGGTTGCCCAGGTCGGCCAGCAGGACGCTCCAGCGGGCGGCTTGCTCATCGTTCAGGTGGACGATCTCGTTTTCGAGCGGCATCCAGTTCCAGTCGGAGCCGGAACCGGTGTAGGCGTTGAGCAGCCCGTTTTCGAGCAAGAAATCCGCGCCCAGGCCGCTGACTGAAAATCCGGTGGCCGGGTTCTGGTCGGTATCCAGGAAAAGCTGGAAGGCGTTGTAATCTTCCAGCGCGCCGGTGAAAGTAAACTCAAGGTTTAAGTATTCAGAATCACTGTCGGCTTTGAGACCGGATATGGGGTCGGAGGGCTGAGGCGTGGAGGTTGGTGCAAGGGTTGCAAGCGGCGCAGCTGTGGCAGTAGGCAGCGGAACATCCAGACTACCGACCATTTCCAGCACGGTCAGGAATTCGGTTTTTTCAACACTGCCGCTGGCAGAATTGCTGACATTCACCTGCCCCAGGATGTTATAGCCAGTGGCCTCGTCCCAGGTATTCTCGTTTGCAAAGCGAATGGCGTAGAGCGAATTGTTTTGCAGGCTTTCAGACTGATCTGGCAGCCAAAGCGCCAGATGATAAGTTCCTTCAGCCAGGCCCGAGGGCAGGCGCAGCCGAGCAGTGAAAGACGAAGTGCCGGGATGGAAGACTCGCGGTTCAAGCGGGTCGAGGGTCGTCAGAAAGATGGATGCGTCTTGCTGCAAAACGATAAAGATGGGGCGCGAATTGACCGGGGCGGAAAAACCGGTATTTTCTATCTCCACCTTCAGGTTGAGCAGACCGCCGGGACGCACCTGCTCGTTAAAATCAGCCCTGGTCAGGCTCAGGCGATAGCCCAGGCGGTTGACGATCTCGTCCATGCAGCCGCCAGCCTCCCAACTTCGCAAAATGCCCTTATGGTAGGCTTCATTGATGGCGGAGAAATGGAGCAGTTCCATCTCGCGGATGGCTGAATTGCATTCGGAGCGCGGCGGGAAGGGAGCACAGGATTCGCCGCTCATTGGGGTTAACATGGTTAACTTGGCCAGGTATTCCTGATCGCGTTCGATGGTATTCTCGCCATCGCGCTCATATGTGCCAACATCGGTGGCGCTGGAGAGAAAACAGTCGTTGTGATGGGCAACAAAAGCTTTAGCGGCATCTTGCGGTTCAGGATACATTTCGATGATGTTGGCCGGGTAGCGCACCTGGACATAGCGGCCAGGGATGGCTGTCAGCAGCGCATTCAGAATGTCACGTTTATCAGCAAGGTTATCCAGCCCGTTGGTAGATGTGTGCCACTCACCCCAAGCGCCGATAAAACCGGCCTCGAACCAGGCTATCACATCGCTGTGTTTCTGGAAAAGCGGCGCAAGCTGTTCAACGTGGCGCAACACCCAGGCTTTCGAGGCATCCGGCTCGGTATCGGGATACGGCCCCTGGTTATAGGCTACACGTGGGATAGCTTTCACGCCCGCATCGCGGATGTCTTGGAAATTCACATCCAGGCCATCGAGCACATTCTGTGGGATGTCGCGCTCGCGATAATCATCCAGGCGGATGTTGAGATGTACCAAAGTATTGCCGGTGATACGCACCGGGCTGAAGCCTGCATTGCCAGGGAGTAAATAAGGAGTGAAGAAACCGCGCTCCGGGTTGAGAATCGGCGCATCGGTTGCCGCGTAACTATGGGAAACTATCTCCGGTTCGGGCCCGGAGATAGTTGGAGTACAGGCCGTCAACAAAGAAATTATAAAGAGAAAAGAAAGAACATGTTTCATCAAGGTTTTTCTCCCGTTACCTGATACAGACGAATGCCATTTTTGTTCACTGGTTTGAAGGCAAATCGCGCAGCAGCCACGCCATGCGGGCGCTCTTGAAAATAGATAGGGCGCGACAGACTGGCGGAAACATAGTCAGCTGTGCTTTCAGCCAGACCGTTCATGCCCTCCTGCGGATACGTTTCATGAAAAGCCATGCCGGTTTTGCCATGCTCCACATGGGCAACGAAATAATACGGATAGAGCACATCCCAACCGGTGAACAGGATCGCATCCGGCTCTAGCGCGTTAACCAGCATCTCGGCATCATCATGTACCCAGGCCGGATCCTCGATGGGGTAGGGATACTCATCGAGTGGCGTGCCGATGGCAAAACTAACGCGTTCATCCTGCCAGGCAGTGAGCAGCATTTCGCTCCAAAACTGGATGGACAGGCCGAGGACGATTGCGCCAACCAACGCGGAGGCGGCGAAGGCCGGTTTCTGCCCCTTGAGAAGGCGACGCGCGCCCCACCCGATGCCGTCCAGCAGTTTCCCCAGGCCAATCCCCGCCCAGAACGCCAGGAAAACAAACGAGGGGATGAAAAAAACGTAGAAATCGTCGACCTCGTAGTTCAGGGCAAAAAGCGTTTGCGCGCCGCCCGCCAACAGGAACAAGAGTCTCTCGCGCCAGTGTGAAATAAAAACAGTCAGGAGACCCAGCCCAATCAAGGCCAGCGTCAGGGGCGCAAAGGTGTCCTGCAAAATCCCAAGATAGATGCTCCCATTCTCCTGCATCACTTCAGCCGGGGCACGGAACATCAACTTATTAAACTGACGACCGGTATACAGGAATTCCAGGCGCTCGACGGGCGAATCGAAGTCGGCGGGGTCCATCTCCCAGGCCGAGAGCGCGTGGCGGACAGTGGCGTTGTAATAGGTTGAGGGAGCGTTGTATCGGTCAAGGAAGAAGAAAGAAGCAAGAGCGAGGAACAGCCCGAGGCTTGCCCCGAAAAGAGCGGGTTTCCAGGACTTGCGAAATTGCCCGCTGACCAGCAGCCAGATTCCGATGCCCGGCGCAATCAGCGCGACGGTGCTGTGCACGCCAAGGCTCAACCCGCCGAGCAAACCTGCCGCGAACAAGAAGCGCGGATTCTCGTTTTGCCGCCAAAGGAAAAGCAACAGGATGATGGCCGAGGTAAAAGCGCAGGCCGGGATGTAAAGCTCGGCAATAACCGCATAAAACCAGAACAGCGGGGTGACAGCCAGGGAAAAGGTGCCAGTCAGGGCGGCGAAACGCCAACCCGCCAGCAGGCGAATAGACAAGTAAACACAAGCTAAGGTGATGGAGGCCAGAACTGCCACAAACAGATTGGCGCGCCAGGCCAGATCACCCAGCGGGAGCAGCGTAAACAAACGCCCCAGCAAAACAAAGACCGGATAACCTGTGGGATGTGTCATCCCAAGGGTGTAAACCAAAGTCTGAAACTCACCGCTGTCGCCGAGCAGCAAATCCGGGGCCAGGGTACGGATATAAAGCGCCAGACCGGCAACTGCTGCCAGCGCAGCGAGAAAGGCGTCCATGCGGGTAAGCGTATGGAGTTTCATCTTATTTAAAAGCGCTTTGGGTTGCCTGGTCAACAATCCAGCGTTGAACAAAGATGTAGACAAAGAAAATCGGCAGCAGAGTCAGGATGGATGCCGCCAGGATTAGGCCCTGATTTGACACATGCCTGGTCTGGAACCAGACCAGTAGCAGCGGAATGGTGCGGTTTTCAGGTGAAGTTAGCACGATCAAGGGCCACAGGTAATCGTTCCAGGTTGCCATGAAGGTAAAAACGCCCAGAGAAGCCAGAGGTGGTCCCATCTGCGGCAGAATTATTTTGCTGTAGATACCAAATTCGGACGCACCATCCATGCGGGCGGCGTCCATCAGCTCGGTGGGCATTGATTCAATGAATTGTTTCATCATGAAAATGCCAAAAGCATCCACCATGCTGGGAATAATCAAGGCCCAGAGAGAGTCGATCAGGCCGAGTTTGACTACCAGCAGATAGTTTGGGATCATGACTACCTGGAAGGGAATCATGATCTGAATCAAGATCAGGCCAAAGGCCAGGTTTTTGCCCCTGAAATGATATTTCGCCAGAATGAAACCGACAAATGAACTGGTAAAGAGCGTGATCGCAACGCGTGAAAGGGAAACAAAAACACTATTGAATAAGTTGCGCTCAAGTGGAATCCGCTCGTCGGTCAGGATGGCAATGTAATGCTTGAGAGATGGCTCCTTCGAGAAAAAGTCGGGCGGGGTTTGGCGCAATTCAGCCTCAGTTTTGAGCGAGGAGACTGCGATATAGAAAAACGGCAGAAGTGTGGCAACCAGACCAAGAATCAGTACGGCATATGTGCCAGACTTGCCAAGCACCCAAAAAAAAGAGTCTTTGCGCTTCTTATTGAGCATATTAATACTCCCATTCTGTGCGCAGCAGGCGAAATTGCATGACCGTGAGCATAAGAATGATGATGAACAAAATCATCGACATTGCAGCCGAAAGCCCGAGGTTATTGGCAAAACGAAAAGCATTCTCGTAAATGCTCAAAAGCATGGTCTGAGTCTGATTCTTTGGCCCGCCACGCGTCAACAATTGAAAAATGACAAAGACTTGCAATGATGAAATCATCGTTAGCACTGAGGTTAGCAATATTGTGCGGCTGAGAAGCGGCACTACCACCAGCCAAAACTCTTGCCAGGTAGTCGCTCCGTCAACGCGGGCGGCTTCGCGCAGGGTCTTGGGGATGGATTGCAGCGCAGCCACAAAAATCACCAGGTTGTAGCCAAAATCCTGCCAGACATGCGCCACCACAACAGCAAACATCGCCAGCGGGATACCAAAGTAAACGGTATTGGGGTCTTGCAGCCACGATTTGGGAGGAACCAGCCCGACGAACTTGAACATCTGGCTGAGTAACCCCCAACCTGGAGCATACATATAAGACCAGATAATGACCAACGCAACCGAAGATGAAATCGTGGGTAAAAAATAAATTGCGCGAAAAATGGTTTTAAAACGTTCGCCAATGCTTTCCAACAAGACTGCAAGAGGCAATGTGATCGCCAGGTTCAACGGCAGAACAAGCGCTGTGAACATGAAAGTATTTCCGATCGCCATGCGAAAAACTTCAGCAGGCTTACTTGAACCCGTGAAAAGCTCGATGTAGTTCGCAATGCCGACAAAGGGGTTTTGCCCACCCAGCCCGAGGAACCATGATCCTTCGCGGATAGGGGTGTAACTGAAAAAGCCCAGGATGAGCGCCCACAGGATTGGGAACAACGAGAACAGCCCCATGTAGAGCAAAATGGGACCCAGGCTGGTATACGCAAACCGGCGCTGCCCGGACATTAACTTGCCGCCATCTGGCACAATATCCTTTTTGAATAGGTTGAAAGTCGCCATACTTACTCCCGAGGTTATCGTCACGCACTCAATATAAAATGATTCGGTATCAAAAATCGATGTTCCGGGATGGGTGGATGGGCAGTTCGTTACCCATCCACCCATCCAGATTGTTATATTACTTTTGCTTATTCTGCCGAGTCCACCATGGCATTGGCCGCCTCGTGAATGCTGTTTGCAGCTTCTTCAGCGGTCAAGTTACCTTGAATGGCATCCAGGATGGTCGGATAGATGATCTCGTACGCGATCAGATCAGGGTCCGTCAGGTTGCCCTGAAATTGTCCATTATCCAAAATCGGCAGAACAGCCTGCGCAAATGGTGCAGCCTCAACATATTTAGGATCGGCGGCCACAGCTTTCATGGCCGGAATGGTTGCGGAAACAGAGTTGAAGAGCAAAACGTTTTCCTGGTTCGCGCCCAGGAAAGCCGCCAGCTTCCAGGCAATGTCAGGGTACTGGGTACTCTTACCAACCACATAGCCCCATCCACCCACTGAAACGAACTTGTGTTCACTGCCCATCATGGGCGGCAGGGTAACGTAATCAAACGTCAGATCAGGATAAGCCAGTTTGGCATCGCCCGCATACCAGGAACCGAGCACACCAATCGCGTTGTGCCCCTGCGCAAAAGACTCGCCCACCCATTCGCTATCGGCATTGAAGATGATCGGGTCAACAATTTGGTCGGTCTGGGCCATATCCATCATCTTCTGGATGGTCGCCACGGCTTCAGGGCTGTTGAAATTGAAATGACGGTTATCATCGGCAAAGTAATTGCCACCCTGCTCGAGAATACCAGCCAGAAAGTAAGTGAACAACTGGTCGCTATTGGTATAGTGCATCCCAGCTACCGTCATCACACCATCATCACCAAGAGTAGTCATTTTCTTGGCATCGGCAACAACCGCATCCCAGCTATCCCACACGGGAGGATAAGCCACGCCAGCAGCTTCGAACAATGTTGGGTTGATGTAAGCGCCGCCATATTCAATGTTGTATTCAGCCGGAAAGCCGTACAACTGGCCATCGCAGGTCTGCCCACCAAGCGGGGCCGGGTAGAACATCTCTGCCGCCGCATCAAGCGTCAACACATCAGCGGGGACTTCGAGCAGTTGCCCGCCCGCAGCGTAACGACAGGTATAGCCACCAGGGATCAAGATCACGTCCGCCGTATTACCAGCTGGAAGCGAAGTCTGGATTGTCTGGATGAAAACGTCCCACGGGAAGGTTTCATACTTGATGGTCACATCCGGGTTCTGTTTCATGAACTCATCGAAAATCGCCTGGTCAGCTTCATTGAAAGCCGGAGCCTGGTGACCCCAAACACGGATTTCGATCTTCTCGCCACTCGCAGCAGGCTCGCCAGCCGCAGGCGCATCAGAGGCCGGGGTTGCCCCGCCTCCGCAAGCGGCCAGAAGCAAGCTGAACAACACAAAAACAAACAGTAGCTTTTTCATCTTTCTCTCCTTTTTGGTTACAAATTAATTTTTACCACCGCCGTCAAATTGGTGGGACGGTCGGGGTTTAATCCCTTCGCCAAAGAGCGATAAAAGGCCATCAACTGCAATACAGGAAGATAGAGAACAGCGCGACCCGCTTCTGGAATTCCACTATCGAAACAGACATCCAACCCGCTTTCACCCAGCGCCAGAACATTCCCACCCAGCGCCTGCATCTCGTTTAATACAGCCTGTTCATGGCTGAAATTTTTCTCCGAAACCAAACCCACAATCAAGGCATTCTCATTGACCATGCTCATCGGCCCATGCCGATATTCCAAAAAGTGGAAAGGCTCGCTGTGGGTCAGGGTCATTTCCTTCATCTTCAGGTTGACCTCACATGCCAGGCCATAACGAATGCCGCTGCCCAGGAAATAGAAACGATCAAAAGCCAGGTTCGCGCCAAATTTCTGCGCCAGGGCATCGTATTCTGCGATCAGTTTGGCGCCTGCTTCGGGCAACCGGCGCATGGACTGGTACTCAAGCTCTCGCCCGCCAGCCAGAAGACTCATTGCAGTTGCCGCCACGTACATTGACGCAAAAGAACGCGTCTGAGCCACGCTCTGCTCCTGGCCCTTTTCGATAACCAGAGCCACATCTGCCAACCCTGCCAACGGCTGGTCGCCATAATTGGTAATCGCCAGCACCGGACCGAGATTGTGCTGCTTAAAGTTCTCCACCGCGCGGACAGTTTCTGTGGTTGACCCTGAGCGGCTGATTGCCACCAAAAGCGTTTTGCCACCCGTCAGTACAGTCAATTCATTCAGCAACAACTCACCACCAGGTACCGCTCGCGCCAGTTTGCCAGTCATTTCCTGGAACAAGGCCGCCGCAGCCAGCGAGAGGTAATAAGTTGAACCGCAGCCAGTGAACAAAACCTGATCATAATCAGCGGCAAAGATGTTCGCCAACTCACTTTTGCATTTTTCAACCACATCCAAGGCCTCGGCCCACGCCTCAGGTTGGGAAAAAATTTCAGCACGTGTAAATTTCCCTAAATCTGTC
>JAKLPV010000043.1 GCA_022013685.1 Anaerolineae bacterium | reverse complement strand
CGTGTTTTTGAGCTAACAACATGGCTAAAGAGGTATCAAAATGGGCTTTTTTCGCCCCACTTGATGTACAGAATCAAAAGCTCTACAGGAAAGAAAAAAAGCTGGTATGAAAAGAGTAAGTTATTTTTTCGGCATTCCTTACCTATTCCGGGATTGTCTCCCGATGAATATGCCAAACGTATCTGGCTTATGTAACCCGTAGTGTTCAACCGTTATCTGATGAATACAGTTTGCGCGTTTTTTTGATAAATTTTTGGCATCAAAGCTAAATGATACACCGATTGTATAATTCACTGTGTATGCAAAAACTGGCGGATTGACCTCGCCAGTTTTTTGTCTTGCGCTCTTTTCACCCTTCCCAGGTGTTTTTCCGAGCTACCCAGATTCCTTTTTCGACAGTCCCTTCATGTTTCACTCTTCACTGCCTTACTTTTACTCCCCTTTTGCCAGCGCCATGATCTCTTCATGTGTATCATAAATCTGGACCAGTTTGCCGTCGCGCATCTGCAGGATGCGGTCGACGTGCTTGCACATGCGCAGGTCGTGCGTGACCATGATCCCGGCGCGGTTGTTTTCGTGGATCAGGGCGGCAAAGGTCTGGACGACCTGGAAGGCGCGTTCGGTGTCCAGGCTGGCGGTCGGCTCGTCGGCCAGCACCACCGTCGGGGCATGGATCAGGGCGCGCGCAATGGCTACGCGCTGCTGCTGTCCACCCGACATCTGGGCCGGCAGGTTGTTCAGGCGCTCCCCCAACCCGAGCCGCGCCAGCAGCTCGGACGAGCGGACTTTCGCGGCGCGGTCAAACTTGTTGTTCAGGCGAATCATCAACTCGACATTTTCCTGGGCGGTCAGGTACGGGATCAGGTTATTGGACTGAAACGTGAAGCCGATCTTCTGGCGGCGCAGAACCACCCGTTCGGCTTCGCTCATCTGGGCCAAATCGACGCCATCGATCAACACCTGGCCTTCGGTCGGGGTCAGAAGAGCGGCCAAAATCGAGAGCATGGTGGTTTTGCCCGATCCGCTGGGGCCGACCAGGGCCACAAATTCGCCCGATTCCACAGCAAACGAGACATCGTCCACCGCGCGGATCTCGCCAGAATCGGACTGGAACGTTTTGACAACATTTTTCACTTCAAGAGCAAGAGTCATAAAAAATACCTTTTCATGCGGAGTCCAAAGTCTCCATCTGCTTTTGTCATTTCGAAGGAGCCGCGTAGCGGCGACTGACACCGGCCCTGGCGGGCGGTGCCAGGGGAAATCCTTTGCACAGCGGGAAGATTTCTCGCCGCAAAGCGGCTCGAAATGACAATCGACCGGAATCGTTGGACTCCATGCAACTACGACAAGCGCAGGGCTTTGAGCGGCTCGATTTTGACCGCGTAAAAGATCGAGACCAATCCACCGACCGGGCCGATCAACAACAGGGCCGCAATCGCGATCGCGGAATTGACGCCATTAAAGACGATCGGCACCGTGGGCGGGAACCCGAGCGAGAACAGGAAGGCCAGCGAACTGCCCAGCGCTACCCCAAGTGTGGTGGTGATAATGATCTGCATCACGGCTGCCGCGCCGACCATCGCGTTCGAAGCGCCGATCGCCTTGAGCACGCCAATCTGCGGCACCTTCTGCAAGATCTGGATCTGGAAAAATCCGCCGATGACCAGCACACCGATCAGCAGGGTGAAAACCGCCTGAGTCTGAACCGTGCCTTGCTGGGCCGAGTAGCCCGGCACATTTTCGATCGTGGTCTGGATATCGGCCGTTTCGACATTATCGACGCGCGATCGGATGGCAGCCGCCACCGTCTCGGGGTCCGCGCCCGGCTCCAGGCGCAGCGCCGCCACATTGACGGTCGAGCTGGGCCGGTCGAGTTCCGCATCCGACTTGGTGCGCACCCGATCCCAGGTTCCGTACGGCACAAAGATCGAGGGCTGGAAGGTATACAACTGTCCATCGGTCGAACCGACCACTTTCAGGGTAAAGAACTGATCCTTGGTACCCTGCGTCGAGCGGATGGTGATCAGATCGCCGACCTTGACATCCGAGCGCTGCAAAACGTTCAGGTCGACCACCGCTTCCTTGGCATCTTCGCCCAACAAGGCACGGCCATCGGTCACACCGGGGTCACCGGGACGGCCCGCTTCGACGCCGAGCAGCGAAACCTTGAGCACCTCGCCGTTTTCGAGCAGGATGGCGGTGCTCGAGGTGGCGATCCCACCCGCATCGGCCACGCCTTCGACGCGCCGCAGTGCCCGGATCGTAGAGCGTTCGACCCGTGAGCCGGGGATGATGTAATCGGCTTTTTCCAAAAAGACGAGCAGTTCCGCATCCAGCCGCGAAATATACTGGCGGTTGGCATTGCCCAGACCCTCACCGAGGGCGGCAATGAACAGAACCAGCAGGGTGATCAGGGCAATCACCGTGCTGACGAGCAAGAACCGTCCGCGGTTGCGCCAGATTTCCTGCCACGAAAGATAAGCAGCCAGAGAAATGTTATTCATTGGGTGTAATGGCCCCTTCAAGTGGTTTGCCCCAGTCCATGCCCATCAGACCGTGCAACAGCAGGTCGATCGAGGGATGGTCGGCAATGTCTTCATAATAATACGGCAGGCGGATGCGCCCGTCCGGGCCGACGATAAACGTCCCGGACATGACAAAGGCATCCTGGCCCTTGGGCGGCGTCTCGGGGTTGAAACCCTTCTCGCGCTTCAGACGCCGATTCGACTGCCAGATTTTGGGAGAGAGCAGGGTCTGCCAGGCAGAGCCACGCGCAAGACCGTAGGCCGCATAAACAACGCGTTCCGGGTCTGCTAGGCAGGTTGCACCGGGAGCGCGCTCGGCGCAAAAGGCTTTGGCTTGCTCGGGGGTACCCTGGGTGACAATCGCCAGCCTCAAGCCTTTTTGCTGGAGCTGCGGCTGTGCCAAGTAGAGTTCATCCATCATCTCTTTGCACTGCGGGCAGCCAAAGTGGCGCGTAAAAGCCAGCACCAGCGGCCCCGCCTGCCAGAGCGACGAGAGTTGAATGGGCTGCCCTTCGCTGTCGAGCACTTCCAGGTCGGGCGCAAGATCATTGAATTTGAGTGAGTTTTTCATGGACATGTTTGTGATTGTAGCACCGTGGGCTATCGAATCCTATCAGGGTTCTCTTTTGTCATAAATATCTGCCTGAATTAGAGATTATGCTGGCCTTCCAACCCCATGATCTTACGCGCGCCGGGGAAAAACAGGCGCTGGAACATGCGCGTCATCTCATCGACCGAAACCTGCTCCAAGTTTTCGAGCCACCAATCGATGCTGCTGACCAGCGCTCCATTGAAATAGGCCGCCAGCAGCTCGACGGGGATTTCAAACAGAATCGGGATCGGGTCTGTTTTGGCCTTGGTCTGCACAAATTCGTTGATCGACTCAATCAAAATCTCTCTGATTCGTCCGGCAATCCGGTTGGAAGACTGGCTTTTGAGCAGGATACGGTATAGTTCTGCATTGTCCGCCACGTGTTGGAAAACCATCAAGAAGGGTTGGATGGGCTTATGTGCGCCGTCGATAACATCCTCTTCCGGGCCGGGAATCCAGGTCGAGAACGGGACTTCGGATAAGGCGCGCACCCGCTCCCGGGCAAGTTGGCTGAATTCTTCCAGCAGCAGGTCATCTTTATCTTTGTAATGCAGGTAAAAAGTGGCCCGCCCCAGGTCGGCGCGCCTGGTGATCTCTTCAACGGTCAGGGCTTCATAGCCCTTCTCGCGGATGAGTTCCATCAGGGCCTGGCGCAAGGCAGAACGAGTGCGCATCACACGCCGGTCGGTTTTGGGTTCTGGCATGAGTTACCTCATATTAGAATTTTGATAGAGATTTTTGGCCTGGCTTGACAGGCGATTAAGTGCCATTATAATAGACATTGTCTATTTTTGGACAAAGTCTATTATTTCACGAGGGATTGTGAGCCAACTTCCGCTCATCGAACTGCGCAAGGTTGTCAAAGTTTACTCCAGCGAGGCCGGGGATTTCACGGCCCTGCGCGGGGTCGATTTAAGCATCCAGCAAGGCGAATTTTTGGGCATCGTCGGCAAGTCAGGGGCCGGGAAGTCTACCCTGCTCAACATGCTGACCGGCGTCGACCACGCCACATCCGGCGAGGTCACCGTCCGCGCGGGGAGTGAAGTTTCGATCCATAAGCTGGACGAAGATGCGCTGGCCCTGTGGCGTGGACAGACAATGGGTGTGGTTTACCAATCCTTCCAATTGCTGCCGATGCTGACCCTGCTCGAAAACGTCATGCTGCCGATGGATCTGTGCGGACTGTATTCTGCGCGTAAAAGCCGCGAGCGGGCCATGGAACTGCTGCGCCTGGTTGAAATCGATGAACATGCTAAAAAACTACCCGCTTTCATTTCAGGTGGGCAGCAGCAGCGGGTGGCGATCGCGCGCGCCCTGGCCAACGACCCGGCCATTCTCGTGGCCGACGAACCGACCGGCAGCCTGGACTCGGTGACGGCAGATCATATTTTCGATGTTTTTGAAAAACTTGTCGCGGCGGGCAAAACAATCGTCATGGTGACTCATGACAGCGGCCTGACTCCGCGCTTCAGCCGCCACCTGGTGATCGCAGATGGCGAAATTGTCTCAGAGAGAATTGAACGTTTGACCGTTGGCGCTTCTGACGAAGCTGGGCAAAAAAAAGCTGACGAGAAACAAATAAAGCAGCAAGAAACAGATCATCGCCAGGAAGATCAGGCACCCGTCGAGGAAGAACTTCAGCAAGAATCTGGCCCCATCCTAAGGGCCTGGCCAAAAGAGAAGAAAGAAAAGAAGAAAGATAAAAAAGAGAAGAAAGACGATAAGAAAAAGTCCGGCAAGAAGAAGGAGAAGCGATGAGCGCAACTCCGATGATCGAACTGCGCAAGGTCGTCAAGACCTTCAAGAATGCCGCCGGTGAATTCACTGTGCTGAAAGGCATCGACCTGACCCTCAACAAGGGTGAGTTCGTTGCCATTGTCGGCAAATCGGGCAGCGGGAAGAGCACGCTGCTGAACATGATGACCGGCATCGATCACCCCAGCCGCGGACAGGTGGTGGTCAATGCCACCGACCTGTACGCGCGGATGAATGAATCACAGCGTTCGCTGTGGCGCGGCAAGAACATGGGCATCGTTTTCCAGTTCTTCCAGCTTTTGCCAATGTTGAGCCTGCTCGAAAACGTGATGCTGCCGATGGATTATGTCAACATGTACGATTTTGACGAGCGCCCCCAGCGCGCCATGGAACTGCTGACCCTGGTCGGGCTGGAAAAACAGGCCAACAAATTGCCCTCGGCAGTTTCCACCGGCCAGCAGCAGGCAGCCGCAATTGCGCGCGCCCTGGCCACCGACCCGCCGCTGATGGTGGCCGATGAACCAACCGGCAACCTCGATTCTCGCTCGGCAGATATCATCATCAACCTGTTCCAATCGCTGGCAGACCAGGGTAAGACCATCGTCATGGTCACGCATGATCCGTCCCTGACCCAGCGCACCTCGCGCACGATCATCATTTCGGACGGCGAACTGGTCGATGAAGCCGTCGCCCAGGCCCTGCCGCTGCTCAATCACCGTCAGATGCTCTCGGTTACCAAAACGGCGCAGCGCAGGCGCATCGAGGCCGGCCAAACCGTTTTGCAGCGCGACCAACACGTTGACGAGTTCTACATTATCACGGCCGGCGCGGTGGAAATTGTCATGGCCGGGAAACAACGCGAGGATGTGGTTGTTTCCCGTCTCGAAACGGGACAATTCTTCGGCGAAGTGGAGTTGCTGCGCGGCGGCAAATCGATCGCCAGTGTGCGCGCGACAGGCGATCTGCCCGCCGAAGTGTTGGTGCTGCCCCGCGAGACTTTCCTCGACCTGCTCAAACAATCGCCCTTGACCGAGGAAACGATCGGCAAGATCGTTCAGCGCCGCCTTGAAGAAAACCGCTCCGCCGACCGGCGGGGGAGATAAGAGCTATGAGACCTCGCTGGCGCAAGATATTTCTGGATCTTTTTGATAACTGGACCCGCACCCTGCTGGTGGTTTTTTCGATCGCAGTCGGTGTCTTTTCAATCGGCGTGATCTCGGGCGCATATGTCATCATCGAAAATGACATGAGCGCCAGTTATGCCGCCAACAAACCGGCCAACATCGAACTGCGCATGGATGATTTCGACCGCGACTTTCTGGCGACCATCGAAAATGCGCCCGGAATCGCTGAAGTCGAAGGGCGGCGGGTTTTCAACATCCGCGCCCGGCGCGAAGACAGCAGCAAATGGACAACGCTCGATATTGTCGCCGTTGATGATTTTGAAAAGAACAAGATCAACCTGCTGACGCCGCTGGAAGGTTTGACCATACCCGGCAAGCGCGAGGTGGTGCTGGAGCGCAAAGTGTTGGACGAATTTGAGATGGTGGTTGGAGAATCAGTGGTCTTTGAACTGCCCGATGGCTCGACCAAATCACTAAAAGTGGTCGGCATTGCCCAAGACCCGACCACCGGCGCAGATGACTTTCTGGCCCCGCCCTTCGTTTACATCTCGATGGATACGCTGTTGACCCTGCGCCAACCGAATACTTTCAACCGGGTCTACGCCACCGTCAGCGAGAACGAAAACGATGACGCCCACATCCGCAAAGTGGCAGCAGATTTGAAAGACCGCATCGAAAAAAGCGGTGTTTCGGTTGCGCGCTCACGCACGGCGCTGACCAACGAGCATCCGCTGGCCTCAACGGTCAACGCTGTCCTGGGCATCTTGCTGGCGCTGGGCGTCTTGATCGTATTCCTGTCTTCTTCATTGATCGCCAACACCCTGGCCGCCCTGCTGAACCAGCACCTGCGCCACATCGGTGTGATGAAACTGGTCGGCGGACGGCGCAACCAGGTTTTTGGCATGTACCTGGTTTTGATCCTGGCCTTCGGGCTGCTGGCGCTGGCAATCGCCGTGCCCCTGGGCGGGTGGGGCGCGTATGAACTGTCCAATTTCATCGCCGAAAAGCTTGGGTTTACGCTGCTCGGACGCCGCATCGTGCCGCTCGCGTTTTACATCCAGATCGCGGTCGGGATCCTTGTCCCGCTGTTGGCCGGGTTTGGGCCCGTCATCAACGGTTCGCGCATCACGGTTCTGAGCGCCATCAGCGGGGATGCAACATCGGATGGCGGCGGACAGGCTGCGGGTGGTGCGCCGCGCGAATCGGCTTTCGACCGCTTCCAACACCGGGCAACGGTGGCCCTCGCCAGACGCGGAATCCACTTCCCGCGTCCCTTGCTGATCTCCCTGAGAAATACTTTCCGCCGCAAAGGCCGCCTGATGCTGACGCTTTTCACATTGACGATGGGCGGCGCGATTTTTGTCAGTGTTTTCAATGTGCGCGCAACCCTCTTTGATTACATGGACAACGTTGGCAATTATTTTGTAGCCGACGTGACCCTCGATTTTGACAAGCCCTACCGTTTGAGCGAGATCGAACAAGTGGCGCGCCAGGTGCCGGGTGTGGTGGAGGTGGAAGGCTGGGCCTTTGCGACTGCCGAAGTGCTCTACCCGGATGGAACCATCGCCGAAAACCTGACCGTACTGGCCCCGCCCGCCGAAAGCAAGATGGTCAATGCCGAGCCGGTTGCCGGGCGCTGGCTGCAAGCCGGTGATGAGCGCTCGATCGCCATCACCGAAGGAATTTTGCGCAGCTTTCCAAACCTAAAAGCCGGCGACACGCTGCGGGTCAAATCGGGCGGCAACGAACAGGATTGGGAAGTGGTCGGATTCTTCAAGTTTATCGACCGCGAAGGGCTGATCGCCTACGGTACCTATGAGCATTTTTCACGCGAGACCAACCTGGCCGGGCGCTCGGTTTCCTTCCGCGTCGTGACAGACCGCCACGACAAAGCCTACCAGGCTCAGATGAGCGAAATGCTCGACAAACACTTCCGCGATGCCGGCTATAAATTGCGCCAGGCGCGGCCCGGCCTTTCGGCGCTGAACAACGCCACCGAGAGCCTCGATATTTTGGTGATCTTCCTGCTGCTGATGGCGATTCTAACGGCCATCGTGGGCGCAATGGGCTTGACCGGCACCATGGGCATGAATGTGCTCGAACGCACTCGCGAAATCGGCATCATGCGCGCCATCGGCGCAGCAGACAGCGAAGTGATGCGCATGGTGATTGTCGAGGGTGTGGTGATTGGCAGCATCTCATGGGTACTCGGGTTATTCCTGGCCGTTCCAATTACTTATTTACTCTCCTTGATCGTAAGTCTGGCAGTTTTTGAGACCCCCATCGATGTAGTCTTTACCCCGATCGGTTATTTAATCTGGTTGGCCGTGGTGCTGGTGCTATCTGCCCTGGCGAGCATCCTGCCTGCGCGCAATGCCGCCCGCCTGACCATCCGCGAAGTGCTGGCATATGAATAAAATTATTTTCAAATTAAAAAGGAACGCTATGAAAAAAATACTCTTCTCCCTGCTTGTCCTGCTTTCCCTGAGCCTGGCCGCTTGCGGCGCTGAGCCTACTGCCACCCCCGAAACGCCAATTGCGGCGGATGAAACCGTCATCGCCGAAGGGCGGATCATCCCCGCCGCCGACGTTGTCCTGACCTTTGCCGTGCGCGGCACGGTCGAGGAGATCCTGGTCAGCGAAGGCCAGTCGGTCAAAAGCGGGGATGTGCTGGCACGTCTCTCTGACCGTGAACAGGCCCAGGCCGCCCTGGCCGCATCCAACCTGGAGCTGACTTCCGCTCAACAGGCTTATGATGAGTTCACCCGCGCCGAGGGGCTATCCCGCGCCGAGGCCTGGGATCTGTATCTGCAGGCCCAGATCGTCCGCGCCGAGTTCGAACGCGAGTGGGAAAAACTCGACCTGAGCTCCATCGAAGATAAAGTCGAAGACGCCGACGCCGATGTCCAGGATAAAGAAGAAGACCTGGAAGATGCCCAGGATGAATTTGACAAATACAAAGACCTGAACAAAGACAACTCAAAGCGCAAAACCGCCGAAGATGACCTGGAAAAGGCCCAGGAAGATTACAACGAATCCCTGCGCAAGCGCGAGGAAATCGTCCGTGAACGCGATAGCGTGCGCGCCACACTGGATGCCGCCCTTGCAAATGAAGCCGAAGCCAAACGGATCTATGATCAGCGCGCCGAAGGGCTCGACCCGGATCAAAAAGCCCTGCTCGAAGCCCGCCTGGCCAACGCCAAAGCCCAGGCCGCTGCGGCCCAATCGAACCTGGATAACTTCGACCTGAAAGCGCCCTTCGACGGCATCGTGACCGACATCAACCTGACGGTCGGGCAATTGGTCGGGCCTGAAAACCAGGCCATTCAACTGGCCGATTTCAGCGCCTGGATGATCGAAACCAGCGATCTGAACGAACTCGAAGTTGTGCGCGTCAGCGAAGGCCAAACCGTCGAAGTCCGGCCTGATGCGCTGGGTGACCTGGTTTTGGATGGCGTTGTCGAGCAGGTTGGCCTGTCGTACCGCACTCAGGGCGGGGATGTGCTCTACACCGTCAGGATAAAACTGAACGAGACGGACGAGCGCCTGCGCTGGGGCATGACCGTCGAGTTGACTTTCGCGCCGTGAGAATTTTCACATTGTTGACAGTCGCTCTTAATCTGTGTAAACTGATTCCATAATCCCCCTCAAGGAGGCCCTTATGGCAATCGCCCGCGATCTGCTCAAATCGAAACGACAAGACTTTATCGTTTCCGTTCCGCCCTATGCGACCGTTTTGGAAGCCATCAAAGTCATGGCAGATAACAACGTCGGCGCATTGCTGGTCATGCAAGATGGAAAAATTGCCGGGATCATCTCGGAGCGTGACATTGTCCGCAAAGTGGATCTGCTAGGCAAGATCAGCGCCACCGCCCTGGTGCGCGAGATCATGACCGAGAAAGTGCTGTACGTTAACGCCAGCCAGCCCATCCAGGAGTGCATGGCCTTGATGACCGAGAAACGCATCCGCCATTTACCGGTACTGGACGGCGAACAACTGCTGGGAGTCATCTCGATCGGCGACGTACTGCGTGACGCCATTGACGAACGCGAGTTCATCATCTCGCAACTGGAGCATTACATCCGCGCTGGCGGATAAAAGCAAAGAATCAAAAACGCGCCCGTTTGGGCGCGTTTTTGATTCCAGGATCAAATTCCTGTCCGCCTGCGCCTGCCAAGCCAAAATGCAACAGCCAGGCCAGGCAAGGCCAGCGAAGCCGATCCACAAATCGGGTTGGGCGCACGCGCTTCAGGGGTCGAAAGCGGCTCGACAGTCGGTTCGGATACTGGCAGGGTGGCCTCGGCCGCTGCAACCATGGTCGGCTGTTCCGTCGGCAGGACGGGCGGCGGTGTTTCGGTGAAGAGCCCAACAAAAGGCGTGGGCTGCAGCGGCGTGGCAGTCAAACCGAGGTAAATAAATTCGTCCCCGTCCGCTTTGACCACCCCTGGCATGGCATAACTGATCTGTTCCAACAGTTCACGCGCGCGCTGGTTTTCAGGGTCAATTTGCAGGGCGGTTTGCAGGTGCGAAAGCGTCAGCGGCAAGATACCCTCCGCGTCAGGCTGACCGTAAATATAAACATCAAAGTAATAATGCGCCCAGAGAAGCTCTGCATAACCGTAATGCCAGAGCGAGTCTTTTGGAAGGAGTGCCAGGCATTTTTCATAGGCCTCGCGACTCAAACGGAACATCTCGCGCCCACCAGCATCAGTGCGAAGGTATCCCTTGGGCAGCATGATCACTTCCTTGTAAGCCTTGCCCAGCCGCCCCCATGATTCACCATCCTCGGGATTTTTGGCAAGATTCTCGCGCTCTTTCAAGACAGATTGCCAGAGTGAAGGCGTCACCAGCACCACCTTGAAGTTGTCCTTGTAGGTTGGTTCGAAGTCTTCGAAGCGCCAGCGCACCTCGTTACCGCTGACGATGCCGCTCTGGGTAGGTTCCCCGTAGCTTGCCGTATCCGTCAAAAAGACATTTTGTCCGCTGACCGGATACGGCAGGCGCAGGATAATATCTGCCGAGCCGATGGTGCCATTCCAACCCGCGCCAGTTTCAAGAACATATCGAAAAATCCGGTATGGATAATAAACATAACCAAACCCGTTGACTCGATAAGCCACTTCGATGGTCACATCTTCCCTTGGCGGAAAGGTCACATCGAAGACAGCCCATGGGATTTGCTCGCGCTGCGGGCGAGAATACTCTCTGGCAAGAAAAGGCTGCAACTCGCGTTTGGTGGCAACATTCCGGCCATCAATTTTGACCGTGATCCCGTCAATTTCAGGGAAATTTCCCCGGCCGTCTGAATCGCCTGCGAAAAACGAGAGCGGGAAGCGCACCTGCATCTTCTCTTCAATCGTACCCAGGTTGCGCATACTGAAGACGGCTGTGGTATCGGCAATCGCTGTTGGGGAGCTGGTCGAGCCTGGCAAAATCGTCAGGGTCACGGTCTCAGCCATCATACGCACCTGGGTGCCTTCGCCGGCCGGAACCGGATTCGAGCCGGGGGCAGATTCAGGCGGGGCAACATCTGCAGAAACAGGATAGGCCACAAATAAGGCTGCAAACATCCCCAGGGTTAAAACGACAGGCAGTATTCCCTTTTTATGAAACATCCCTGCTTCTCCTTTTGGCAATTTAGAGACGATGTTTGCTTTTACTGCATCTACAAGCGCAAAGGCCACGTTTGAAAATTGGAGCGTAAAAGCGCTTGGATTAATATAGCATGAAACATAAGGGTTAATATCAAGCCTTTTTTTGCTTCCGAACCCTATCCGGCAAGAAAAGCAGGACACGCCTGCCGCGCAGGCAAGCATGCGTGCTACAATTTGTCTGACAGAAAAATTCCTGATCGCGGAGCGTTCTTATGCCCAAAGACATCCTGCTTGCCATCGATTACGGAACCCAATCGGTGCGCGCGCTTACCTTCGATCTGCGCGGCAACCTGCTGGCCAAAAGCCAGGTCGTGATCGAGTCCTATCTCTCGTCGCAGCCAGGTTGGGCCGAACAAGACCCCGAATATTTCTGGCAGACGCTTTGCCAGGCCTGCCAGGGCTTATGGGCGCAGGGCGTAGACAAAACTTCCATTGCCGGGGTCGCGGTCACCACCCAACGCTCAACCCTGATCAACCTCGACAAAAACGGCCAGCCGCTGCGCCCGGCCATTGTCTGGCTCGACCAACGCCGCACCAGCGGGCTGAAACCGGTCGGCGGGTTCTGGGGCCTGGCTTTTGCCCTTTCGGGCATGAAAGAAACTGTCGCCTACCTGCAAGCCGAAGCCGAAGCCAACTGGATCCGCACCCGGCAGCCTGAAATCTGGGCCAAAACCCACAAGTATCTCTTCCTTTCGGGCTATCTCAACTACCGGCTCACCGGCCAATTCAACGACTCGGTTGGTTCACAGGTTGGTTACATCCCCTTCGACTACAAACACCTGAACTGGTCAAAAAGATGGGACTGGAAACACCAGGCCGTGCCCCTCGATCTGTCCCGGCTGCCCAAGCTGGTATCGCCCGCCGGGCAACTGGGCCAGATCAGCGCCGAAGCCTCGGCTGCCAGCGGCATCCCAGCCGGACTGCCGGTCATCGCTGCCGCCGCCGATAAGGCCTGCGAAGTCATCGGCGCGGGCTGCCTGGAACCGCACATCGGCTGCCTGAGCTACGGCACCACCGCCACCATCAACACCACCCACCGCCGCTACATCGAGGTCATCCCGCTCATTCCGCCCTATCCCTCCGCCGTGCCGGGCGCATACAGCCTCGAAGTGCAAATCTATCGCGGTTACTGGATGGTCTCATGGTTCAAGAACGAATTCGGCCATCACGAACAAAAACTGGCCGATGAGCGCGGCATCATCCCCGAAGAACTGTTCGACGAGCTGGTCAACCAGGTCCCCGCCGGTTCGATGGGCCTGATGCTGCAACCCTACTGGTCGCCGGGGCTGAAAGTGCCCGGCCCCGAAGCCAAAGGCGCGATCATCGGCTTTGGCGACGTACACACCCGCGCCCACTTCTACCGCGCCATCCTCGAAGGCCTTGCCTACGCCCTGCGCGAAGGCAAGGAACGCACCGAAAAACGCTCCGGCATTCCCATCACCGAACTGCGCGTCTCAGGCGGCGGCTCACAAAGCGATGCAGCCATGCAAATCACGGCGAACGTTTTCGGGCTTCCCGCCGCGCGCCCGCACATTTACGAAACCTCGGGCCTGGGCGCCGCCATCGATGCCGCCGTCGGACTCAAACTCCACCCTGATTTTGACACCGCTATCAAAGAAATGACCCGCGTCTCACGCGTTTTCGAACCCGAGCAGCATACCCACCGGCTTTATAACCAGCTTTATCAGCGCGTCTACAAACAGATGTACAGAAAGCTCCAGCCGCTTTATGAGGAAATCCGCCACATCACCGGTTACCCGCCCAAGCCCGGAGAAGCCTGAACCCTATGCAAAGTCTCTCGAAAACCCCGGTTTCCATTGAAATTGCCCGCCAGATCGCCGAAAAGCACCTGGGGGAAACCCTGGTCGAATTCCGTGAACTGACCGAAGGATTCTTCAACACTGCCTGCTGCCTGGGGCTGGAAAATGGCAGCCGCTGCGTGCTTAAAGTCGCCCCACCCGCCGAGGTGAATGTCCTGCGCTACGAGCGCAACATCCTGTCCAGTGAAGTAGCCGTACTGAAACTGGTACGCGCCCAAACCAGTATGCCCGTGCCCGAAATCATCTGCCACGACGAAAGCCGCAGCCTGCTGCCCAGCCCCTTCTTCATCATGGACTTTGTGGAGGGCGTTCCCCTGCACAAACAGCGCGAAAGCCTGACCCAGAACGAGCAATCTGAAATCGACCGCCAGATCGGGGCTTACCTGCGCGAGATGAATGCCATCTCTGGATCTGAATTCGGCTATTTTGCCCAGCCAGACGAGCGGCGCAACACCTGGCCCGAGGCTTTTGCGCGCATCTTCGCCAACGTGCTGGAAGATGGTCGGATGGCCGGAGTGGAACTCCCCTACGACGAGCTGGCCTGCATCCCCGGGCAATACACCGAAGCCCTGGCCGAAGTCCGCAGCCCGCGCCTGGTCCACTGGGATTTGTGGGATGGCAACATCTTCATCGACCCGGCCAGCCGCCAGATCACCGGCATCATCGACTTCGAACGCGCCCTGTGGGCCGATCCACTGATGGAATGCAACTTCGGTGCGTTCGGCATCAATCCCAATTTCATCGCAGGCTACGGCCTCGAACTTCCCTACAGCCCGAGACAGGCCATCCGCCGTTCGCTTTACAACACCTATCTGTACCTGATCATGGTCATCGAATGCGCTTATCGTCAATACCCCGGTGATAGCCAGGAAAAATGGGCGCGCGAGCAGTTGCAACGCGAACTGAAGAACCTGCCAGCCGACCTGAAGGCATAAAGCGAATGGCATAGCTGGCGTTACGCCTGCCCGAACACGGCGCGTAATTTCAAGATTTTGTTTGACACTGGACGGCAAAAATCTGTATACTAAAGATATTATGACCATCGAGCAACATGCACTGCTACCAGATTACGATCTCATCGAAGCTTGCTTGAGTGGGAACAGTCGGGCATGGGAGGCGTTGCTCTCCCGTTATCAGCGCCTTATATACAGCATTCCCTTACGCTACGGACTTCAAGAACAAGATGCTAACGATATTTTTCAAAATGTTAGCATCTTGCTTTTAGAAAACCTACCCCGTTTGCGCAATCGCGAGAGGATGGGGGCCTGGTTGGTAATCACAACACGCCGTGAATGTTGGCGAGCGCTTCGTCAACGACAAGACACTTCGCTTAATGTTGACACAGAACCCATCGATGAACAGCTTTCCAGCCAGCCACACTCTGAAGATGGATTCCTCGCTCTCGAACGTCAATCCATTATCCGGTCAGCTTTGACCCAGCTCGGACCGCTCTGTCAGCAATTACTCACACTCCTGTTTTACGCAGAGCCTCGCCCCTCTTACTCTCAAATCGCCCAGGAACTTACCCTTTCAGAAGGAAGCATTGGCCCCACCCGGGCACGCTGCCTGGAAAAACTGACGAGTATTTTGCAAAAAATGGGGTTTTCAGAAATGTAAGGCAGCACAATTGATGTATTTTTTGGCAGGTGCAATTCTCTATATAATTATGAAACTGACTCCAAATAAATTATCAAAAACCTGGTGCCTATGACACATCCGAACTATGAAACCCTGCTGAACTACACTGAGAACAAACTCGGCCCTGTTGAAAAAACAGAGGTTGACAAGCATCTTTCCCTGCCTTGCCCTGTCTGCAAGAATAAAGTGGCGCAACTGCATACTATATTTAATATGACTGCAAAAGACAAGACAGTTGCCCCTCCGGCAAATGTTCTGAGTCGAGCAATTGCCATCCATCGAAAGCAAAAAAATACGCTGCCGCATCCTATTTTGCGCGCACTGGCAACATTGCAATTCGACAGCCGCTTGCAACTGTCTGCAATGGCTTCACGCGGCGCGGCGCGAACACACCAGATGTTATACACTGCCCAGCATGTCGATATCGATTTGAAGATTACGCCGGAACACGGCGAGCACAGCCTGGTTGGGCAAGTACTTGCAGATGAAAAGACCGATGATTTATCAACAGCATTTGTAACCTTGCAAAACAAGACCGGTGGAATGCTGCAAGGGGTGGAAACCGATTCGTTTGGCCAGTTCGCCTTTCGACAGGTTCCTTCGGGAATCTATGATCTGGTCTTTGATCTTGGCGCTCAGGAAGTTTCCATTAACAGCCTAGAGCTCAGTAATGACTAAAGATGAATTGATCGAGTTGTTGTACTCTGCGGCTGATGCGCAGGCCCGGCGTCTCTTGCTGGGCGCGCACCCAGGCTTTTTGCAGATAGACACGGTGTCTGCACTGAAAGAGCGCGCCGATCTCCTGGAACAGGATGATGCGCGCCAGGCCCTTCATCTGGGCCTGATCGCAGAAGAAATCGCTGAAATGTTATCAAGCGACGAAGCCCGGGCGCTAGCCTCGTGGACACAGGCCAATGCCTACGACTTCCTTGCTGAAAACGAATCCGCTGTGCGTTGCTATGAACGCGCGGCGGAACTTTTTAACGCCGCCGGAAAGCCGCTCGAAGCGGCCCGCACGGCTATCGGCCAGATGTTCACCTTGATGCAGTTAGGCCAGTTCGAGCAGTCCCAAAAACTGGCGCAATCGGCCCGGCTGGTTTTTATCGAACAAGGGGATGTGCTTTCGCTGGCGAAAGTGGATATGAACCTGGGCAACCTGCACTATCAGCAAGGAAAATATGCCCAGGCGCTGGAAGACTACAAACAGGCAACCGAAGCATTTGAATCTCTGGGGGAAACACTCTATGGCGCGATGAACCAGATAAACCAGGCAACTGCCCTGACGATGCTGGATGACTTTCTCGCTGCCGAACACCTCCACGAACAAGCCCGTCCGGTTTTTGAAGAAGCTGATCTGCGCACAGCTGCCGCTTCTGTGGATTACGACCTGGCCTTGCTGCAATATGCGCGCGGCAACTATGCCGAATCCTTTCGAACTTTTGAGCGCGCCCGCGCCATTTTTTCCAGCCTGGATTTGCAAGTCAATCTGGCGATGTCTGACCTGGCAGAAAGCGACCTGTATCTGGATCTGAATCTGCCCGGCGAAGCCTT
>JAKLPV010000042.1 GCA_022013685.1 Anaerolineae bacterium | reverse complement strand
CTGCCGGAAGCAGCATGCTCTGGCGGCAAGTTTCCTGAGTTGTAAGGTCTGCTACCGCCTTCACTTTCGGTTGGCAAGGTTCAATTTCACCCCATGTAAGGGTTTTTCATAGCACTCCTAACGGAGTCTTCAAAATGATATTCCTTTTCTATTTACTGGCACTAATCGCCCTGGCAACAGGTACCGCCGCCATTTATATGGCAATCATCAAACCGTTCCCGGTCGAATGGCTTTATTATCACTACTTCATCAGGAAGCCGATCGTGTGGGCAATTTCTACCGGAGCGCTCGCCTGGCTGACCTGGGAGACCGGTCGAACAGGAACTTTCCCAGCCTGGGGCATTCCTCCCGTTTTTCTGATGGGGTTGGCAGTACTCTTGAGCTACAAAATGCACCAGGAAAATGCGTTTCAAGCAGTCGACTTCCCGGCCATGGCAGAAGACACATCTGGCCTGCCGCTCAAGGACGATATGCAACTCGCCATTGTTTAATATGAAGGCGTCTGTAAGGCTTACCCGCTGGACTACGTTACTCACCATCACATCATTAATGACCACTTCGGGAAGCGCATCGTTGCCCTGACCTACTGCGCCATGTGCCGCAGCATTATCCCCTTCGACGTGACCGATATCGGACCGTTGTTTGTCGGCTCGTTCAAAAACGCAAACATGATCGTGGCCGACAGAAAAACAAAAACATTTTTTCAGCAGGCCACATTCGAATCAATCATAGGCCAATTACACCAGCATACGTTAACCATGCTTCCCTTTCAGATCCTACCCTGGTCAGAAGTAAAAAAACTTAAGCCGATCCCTTCGCTGGTGAAGGTTACCGAAAATGATTTCAGGGAATTCCAATTGCCCATCCCAGGGGTCTGGAAAAAGATCATGGTCAGCCAAATAACGCCAGGGATGCCCAGTCAGGAGCACGATAAATCATTTCCACCGAGGACGCATGTAGTTGGCATCATTGATGAGATTGCCAGGCCGCAGGTTGCCTATCTCAAGGAAGAATTGCTGAAGCGCGGCATCGTTAAAAATTCTGCCTTGGATATTTTTCTTGTCGGGGTCAGCAATACAGTCAATGGCTTTAAAGGCAGCTTAGACGGCAGTCCCCTGAATCTAACCTTAAACCCCGAAAAAACACTCTCCGATAGTTCCACAAGCACGCTTTGGGACATCAGGGGCAGGTATATTAGCGGTGAGATCGAATCGAATTTGGAGCCTGTTGCCCTTTCCGATGAGTACTGGTTTTCCTGGGAAAAATTCCATCCAACGAGTCAACTGGTCCGGGTCTAACCGTAATCATCATAAGTAACACTCCCCAGGTTCGCTTGCAAAACCATTGTTAAACGGAGGATTGATATGCCAACTACCCAGGCAAAATCTGGCTTTGTAAAAATCGATAAAGCGCAGATTTATTACGAAATTGCCGGTCAGGGAACGCCCCTGGTGATGATCCATGCCGGAGTGGCCGATAGTCGTCAGTGGAATAACGAGTTTGCGTTTTTTGCCCGCAGCCATCGAGTTGTGCGCTACGACATGCGCGGCTTCGGGAAAAGCGCGCCCGTTGAAGGCGAGTTCAGCCACATGGGCGATTTGGTTGCGTTGCTCGATGCTTTGGGACTCCACGAACCGCTCATTTTGATGGGCTGCTCCATGGGGGGCGGTCTGGCAATGGATTTTGCGTTGACCCAGCCATCCAGGGCAAAAGCATTGATTATGGTCGATTCAGGCCCCAGCGGGTTGGAATTAAATGTTCCAGTATCCGCAAAATTTGCCGAAGTGGAGAAAGCTTTTAACACCGGCGATCTGGACCTTGTGTCTGAACTCGAAACCCAAATCTGGTTCGATGGCGTGGGCCGAACCCCTGAACAGGTAAATCAGCCAATGCGAAAATTATTATTCGAAATGAATCGCCAGGCATTAGCCTATGAAGTTATGCAGCTAGGAAAACGCCTGCCCAACACGCAGGTTCCGGCATCTGGCCGTCTGGCGGATCTGCGCATACCGGTTCTTGTCATCGTTGGTGTCCATGACACAGCCTATATGCTTGCCTCCGCCGATTATATGATTGAGAAGATAGGGTCTGCCCGCAAGGTCACCATCGAAGACGCGGCCCACCTGCCCAACATGGACCACCCGGAAAAGTTCCGACAAATTTTCGAAATTTTCCTGCAAGGCCTTGCAAGCCCATGATCATTATCATCAATGGTTCCCTGGGAGTCGGAAAATCCAGTGTGGCCAGGGAATTACATTGGAAGTTTGACAAGTCGGTTTACCTGGACGGCGATCATATTGGAGATGTGCATCCGTTCGAGATTTATGACGATGCGCGCATCGACCACCTGTATCGCACGCTGGCGCTGCTGGTCAACTTCCACCAGAAAAACGGTTATGACAACTTCGTGATCAACTATGTCTTCGAGTCGCCGGAATCGCTGGGGGATTTACTCGACCTGCTCCGGCCACTCGACGCATCCATTCACGTCTACTGGCTGACCTGTAACGAACAGGAACAAGCGAGGCGCATCCGCGCCCGCTCGCGTGACCAGCTCGGCTGGGAATTGGATCGCTTCGTCGAACTGCAACACATCCAGGCCAGGGCAACGCAAGCTGGCTTTATCGGCGTCGAGGTCGACACCAGCAAGCTAAGCGCAGTCGAAGTTGCTGAAAAAATCTGGAACGATTTACAGAACCCCCCGGCAAGCTAAATCAACAGCACCTCGACCACCGCCCCCGCGGATAGCCCGGTGGCATGCGGCGGGATTTTGAGCAGGCCATCGGCGGCGGCCAGGCTGAAGATCAGGTTCGATTTGCCGAAGATGGGGTCAGCAACAAATGAGTCGCCCTCCGGGCGCAGGCGCACCGGCCACCAGTCTTCGCGGCCCGCCTGGGATGCCAGGTTGACCGTCAGCGTGGCGCGAATGGCCGGGCGCGGGCGCGGCAGTTGGCCGAGCAGTTTCTCGATCAGCGGCACAACCAGCATATAACCATTGACCAGCGCGCTGACCGGGTTGCCAGGCAGGCCAATGACCGCCTTGCCGTTGCACAAACCCAAAATCGTCGGTTTGCCGGGGCGGGTGTTGATGCCATGCACCAGCAGACCCGGCTCGCCAAGCGTATTGATGACATCGGCGGTCATATCGCGGGTGGAGGCCGATGAACCGGCTGTGATCAAGACGACATCGCACTCGTCCAGGGCGCGGGCGGCGGCAGTTTGCAGAATTTCAAAATCGTCGCGGATAATGCCATACTGGAGCGGCTCCCCGCCCGACTGCGCAACCAGCGTCCCGAGCGTATGGGCATTGATGTCGCGCACCTGACCGGGCCGCGGAGTCTCACCCGCCGGGATGACTTCGTCGCCGCTGGAAAGGATTCCCACACGGATATTATTGGCTACGCGCAATTTGGTGATTCCGAGCGCCATCAGGCCGCCAATCTCCGCCGGACGCAAACGCGTGCCGCGCGGGATGACAAGCTGACCCTCGGCCACGTCCTCGCCGATGCGGATGAGATTCTCACCATCGGCAACCGACTTCATGATCTCGATCTCATCGCCCAGAGTCTGGGTGTATTCGAGCATCAGGGCGGCATCTGCCCCGGCGGGCAGCATTCCGCCAGTATGGATGATGGCGCATTGGCCGGGGCCCACCTCGAACGCGGGCGTGTCCCCCATCGGCACTTCGCCGATCAGTTTGAGATAACCCGGCAGCGACTCAGATACACCATAGGTGTCGCGCGACCTGACGGCGAATCCATCAACCGTCGTACGCGGAAAAGCCGGGAGCGGATGCGGCGCAAGAATATCCTCGGCGCTAACGCGGCCCAGGGCCGATTCCGTTTCGATAACGGAACTCAGGCCGAGGGGAGTCAGTTGCGAGAGCAGTTTCTCGCGGGCAGAATCGGGCGGGAGCAGGGTCAAAAATTCGGGCATGGGAAAGGCTTTTCGCTTAACATTGAAGGTTTACTGGCTCAAGGTATCGGATTAACGTAACCAGAGGGTCAGGGTCAGCAGGTAAGCCGTCAGGCCAAGCAAGGCGATGGCAGTCGAGGTCAGCAACGGCCAGAGCGGTTTTGCGCCATCAGCCAGGCGGCTAAACTGGTAAACCTGGAAGGCGGCCAGGGGCATGGTCAGCAAGGCCGGCCAGATCAAGCCCAAGGGCACGCCCAGAAAAGGTGCAACAGCAAGCAGGAGATAGGCAGCAAGCAAGAACCCATTGTGAGCCTGGATGGCGGCCTGCCAGCCGAGGCGGATGAGCAGGGTTTGACGGGCATATTTCTGGTCAGTGGCGAAAGTCGGGAAGCCGAGCGCCAGGAAGCAGGCCAGGGCCATGAAGGTCAACGGGAAAAGATAGATGGGTAGTAAGCGATGCAGTTCGCTGTGTTGCAGGCTGAAAGCCAGGGCCGGGGAGAGGCTGGCGACCAGAATTGCCAGGGCAAACTCGCCCAGGCCACGGTTTGCCAAACGCAGCGGTGGAACAGCGTAAGCCAGGGCCGCCAGCGCTGCCAGAAAAAGGAAACCCAGGGCAAGCGAATGGGCCAGTCTCAGGACAAGCAGCGGAACGGTCAGGGCGGCCACCAGGGTCAGCAAGCCAATGGCAAGCAGCACCAGCTTGCGCCGGAATTCATCGCGCTGGCGTGGGGTTTGCTCGGGCAGGTAGGGTTGGGCCGGATTGCGGTAGGCGGCATCGAGCAAGTTCATGGCAGTGACAAGGAAAGCCAGCCACAAGAATCCAAGCAGGAAGGGCAAAATGGCAAAATCCGCGCCAAGGTAACGCGCCAGGGATGCGCCCAAAAGATAGGTCAGGGCGAGCAACAGGGTATGGGCGGGGCGAAGGAGGGGCAGCATTTTAGTATCCAGTGTTCAGACTATAACTTTCTTTAAATCGCGCAGGTGCATGATGTTGTGCAGGTAGACCATTTTGAGCATTTCGCCGAGGGAGGTAATCCCCAGCGCCGGGTGGCGGCCTGTTTTTTGCAGGTCGGCTTCATCCAGACCGGTAGCGAATTCAACCATCTGGGCACGGGTAAGCACATAACGGGCCAGCAGTTCGGCGGAGGTTATTTCAGCCAACTTGGCCTGCTGGCTGGCGTTAAAGCGGTCAATATCAAAATCGTCGCTCGCACCAGGACCACCATCACGGATGGAAGCAAATATCTTGAGAAAGCCATGCTCGGCGCTGACGAAGTGCGCCAGGATGCTGCGCGCCGTCCAGGGGCCTTCTTCGCCATAGACGGTTTGCTGCCATTGGTCAGGGCTCAGGGCGGTAAAAAAGGCATACATCTTTTCGCCTTCGGTCTTGAGTTTTTCAGCCAGGAATGTGGGGGTATCGGGCATGGTTTCTCCTAACGATAAAGGGCTTGTCCACAGATTTTACAAATCTTAAAAACACCTAAAAAGGGATAAGGTTTTCTAAATCAGCGAGTAGCCGCCATCGATGCGGATGGTCTGGCCGGTAATATACTCGTTTTTGATTAAAAATTCGAGGGCCGAGGCGATCTCTTCGGGCGCTGCTGACCGTTTGAGCGGCAGGCGGCTAACGAGGTGCTCCCACTCTTGCGCGGGCATATCGTCCGATGGGATGACCAGCCCCGGCGCGATGGCGTTGACGCGGATACCGGGGGCCAGGGCGCGGGCCAAGATATGAGTAAGCGACTCCAGCCCGGCCTTGCTGACGGTGTATGCAGGGAATCCGGTCCAGGCTTTGGCTGCACCAATATCAGAAATATTGACGATCAATCCACCCAACTCCATGCGACAAGCCGCCTGTTGGGCGCACAAAAAAGGCGCGCGCAAATTGAGTGCAATCGCGGCATCGAACCCGGCGGCCGTCAGGGACTGGGCATCGCCGCGGGGCATCAGGGCGGCAGAGTTGACAAGAACATTGAATGATGAATGTTGAAGGTCGGCGAGCAGGTTGTCAATTTCATCGAAAAGACTCTCGATTTCAGCAGGACTGGTCAGGTCGGCCTGAAGCGGGAAGGCGGGAACGCCCAAGGCGCGTATTTCAGCGGCAGTGGCAACGGCGCTTTCAGCCGAGGTATGGTAATGCAAAGCAATCGCGTAGCCCTGGCGGGCCAGGGCCAGCGCAAAGGCGCGTCCCAGACGGTGTGCGCCACCCGTTACCAGTGCAAGTGGGAATTTCTCAGGCATGGTCGCCGCTTCAGCCCTGCAGGAGCAGGTTGACTTCTTCGAGTTGGGCCTGACTCAAATTCCATTCCACCGCACGGACGTTGGCCTGAATCTGTTCCAGACGGGTCGCGCCCGAGATGACCGAGCAAACCGCGGGCTGGGCCAGCAGCCAGGTCTGGGCCAGATCTCCCAGGCTGCGTCCGTGCCCGGTGGCCCAGGATTCCAGCTTTTCGATCTTGTCATAGTTGGCGTCGGTCATGTAGCCTTTGACATAATCGCTGCTCTCGCCGCGCGAACCTGCCGGAGCGGCTTGCCCGCGGTGATATTTGCCAGTCAAGAATCCGCCGGCGAGCGGAAAATAAGGCACAAACCCAACGCCATGCGCAGCGCAATAAGGCAAAACCTCGCGCTCGACATCGCGCTCGAGCATGTGATGGTGCGATTGCAGAGCGGCGAAAGCCGTCCAGCCGCGGAACTCAGCTAACAGGTTGGCCTTGGCCAGTTGCCAGGCGGCCAAATCTGACGCGCCAATGTAGCGGACCTTGCCCATGCGGATCAGATCGTCCAGCCCGCGCAGGGTTTCCTCGATGGGCGTGGAAACATCCCAGCGGTGCAGATAGTACAGGTCGATATGGTCGCTTTGCAAGCGGCGCAGGCTGGCATCGACAGCGTTCAGCATATGGTAACGCGAACCGCCGCGGTCGTTGGGACCGTCGCCGGTTGCCCAGAAGAACTTGGTCGCCAGCACGACCTTGTCCCAGCGACCCTTGAGCGCATTGCCAAGCGTCACTTCAGATTGCCCGCCGGTGTAAACATCCGCAGAATCGATGAAATTAATCCCCAGATCGAGAGCAGCATCCAGCATATCGTTGACCGCAGCCTGCGGAACGTGCGGCGCGCCAAAACGGTTGGTACCCAGCCCAATGGCCGAAACTTTCAATCCAGACTTGCCGAGATTGCGATATTCCATACCAAACCTCCATTTTTTTTCAAGTGTACCCGAAAGCGGCATGCAAAGACAAGAAAAGGCTATAATTGACAAAATTCTACTACTTCGAATCCAAAATCGAGAGATTGCGGATTCACAGGGAGCGCGCCATGTCCAACATCTATGAATCAAAACACCCGCTTGTCAAACACAAACTGAGCCGCCTGCGTGACAAGAACACCGAGCCCAAGAAATTCCGCGAATTGGTACAGGAAATTGCCGCGCTGATGGTTTACGAAGCGACCGCCGACCTGGCTGTGACACCGCGTGAAATCGAGACTCCACTGGCGACCATGACCACCTATGAATTGCAAGAAAAAGTCGGGCTGGTACCGATCCTGCGGGCCGGGCTGGGCATGGTCGAGGGGATATGGGAATTGATGCCCCAAGCAGAAGTATGGCACATTGGCCTGTACCGCGACGAACAAACCCTGCGCCCGGTCGAGTACTACAACAAGCTACCCACTGAACCGACCGTTTCGGTCTGCCTGATCCTCGACCCGATGCTTGCTACCGGCGGGTCGGCCACTGCAACCGTCGAGGTGCTCAAACGCTGGGGCGTCAAAAAGATCAAGTTTGTCGGCTTGATCGGCGCGCCAGAAGGTATTGCCCGTATGCAGGCCGAACACCCTGACGTGCCGATTTACCTGGCGGAGATCGACGATCACCTGAACGAAAAGGGCTATATTGTCCCCGGTCTGGGCGACGCAGGCGACCGTCAATTTGGCACGGGCTAACGGGAAAATTACCAAACTGCAAAGCCTGGGTTAGAGACAATTGCGGTCGCGAAAGTCCATTCATGCTTATAATGCTATTTAATGATAGCTAATCTATTGGCATTCCATTTGTTTGTGACATCCATTTTGTTTCTGCTCGTGGGGGGGTATAGTCTTCATCGCCGCCAGGTCAATACTGCCGCTATTCCATTTAGTGTTGCCATGTTTTCGCTGGGAATCTTCACCCTGCTTGCAGGGTGGGATGTCTTAAGCACAACACTGGAAATTAAAATTATTCTGATGCGTCTGCGCCTCTCGATTTTGCCTTTCACAACAATCGCCGCACTGGTTGCCGCGCTTGAAAACACGCAACGTTCAGCCTGGCTTTCCAGGCAACGCATTGGACTTTTATCCTTTATCCCTGCTCTTAATCTGGCGTTTGTTTGGCTGCCGGGTTTGGAGAAATATCTGCGCAGCGGCTATAAACTGGACGGGGTTGAGTTTCTGAGTACGCTAACATATAGCAATGGGGTTTGGTTCTGGGTATTATGGGGGTATTCAAGCCTGATCGCCTTGATAATCTTCGGCGTTCAATTCAACGTACTGCTTAACAGCAAAGGTATTTACTTCAAACAAACCTTATTTCTTAGCGTTGGGCAGACCATCCCGGCTGTGCTGATTATCTTGCTCGCAGCAGGCACGCTGGAGCTGCAGGAAGGCTACAATTATGCACCGCACGCCTTGATGCTGACTGCGTTGCTGAACGGTTGGGCAATTTATCGTTATCAGTGGAAATTTACAGCACCAATGGCGCGTGACATTGCCCTGGATCTGGTGAGCGACATGATGCTGGTTGTAAATGAATCTGATCGCATCAGCGACGCCAACACATCCGCTCAAAAATTTTTCGAGATTTCCGACGCCGATATCGGGATAAATATCTCAGATTTTATTCCAGAATGGAATAAAATCCGCATAGATGTTCAAGGGCAAGAAATCTTGCGCCGGGAAATCGACCTTTCGAAAGACAATAAAATAAAAATCTACGAGCTAACCGTCAACCCGGCTCGTAATCCGGGCAGTCAAATAGTCAGCGCCTACGTTCTGCTGCTGCGTGAGATTACGGAACAAAAGCGCCAGCAGGAACAGGTACAAAACCTGGTGCGCGCAGTCAGTCAAAGTCCCAATAGCGTCTTGATTACCAGCCGGGATGGCATCATTGAATATGTCAATCCGTCCTTTACGCGTCTGACCGGCTATTCGGCTGAAGAGGCAATTGGGCAGAAACCCAGCCTGTTTAAGTCGGGCCAAACTCCTGACAGTGTTTACAAAGACATGTGGAAAACCATCAATTCCGGGCAGATGTGGAAAGGAGACCTGCTCAACCGTCGCAAGGATGGGGAGGTCTATTGGGAAGAAACCCTGATCGCGCCGTTATTTGATCAGTACGGGCAGGTTGTAAATTATATTTCGATCAAAGAAGATATCAGCACACGCAAAGAAGTAGATGAAATCCTGCACCGTCGCCTGGAAGAATTACTGATGGTCAACACCATCAGCATGGCTGCTGCATCTCAGCTTGACTTGAATTCGCTGGTTTCACTAATCGGTCAACAACTGGAACAATCCTTCAATGCCCGTTCTGTGCTGATCGCCCTGCATAATCACGATTCTGAGTTTATTGAAATACCATACTGGACAATCGATAAAAAACGGGTTACGCCTCCGCAAATTAAATATGGAGAGGGCCTCGTCTCTCACATTCTTAAGACACGTCAGCCGCTTTTGATATCGAACAACTTCAGAGAAACGGCTCTTCAAATGGGCCACAAACCTGTTTTTGCCAACGAATATGGCTACCCAAAAACCTGGCTTGGCGTTCCTATTATTTCAGGGCAGCAAACTGTTGGCGTTATCAGCCTGCAAAACTACACAAAAGAATTCGCCTTCAACGATGATGACGTGAGGTTGCTGAACACAATATCTGCCAGCATCAGCATTTCGATCGACAATGCCCGGCTTTATCGGGCGGCCCAGCAGGAAATCGAAGAACGAATCCGCGCGGAACAAGATGCAAGCCGGCGTACATCCCAACTATCAGTTCTATACGAAATCGGGCACTCCCTCACCAAAGAACTCGAGTTGGAAGTTGTGCTCAACTCTTTAATGGAGAATTGCAAACAATTGGCCCCGGTAGATGTATTTGTAGTCGGACTCTACGATTCCGAAAATGACCAAGTCAAATTTATCAAATTTAATGATAATGGCAAAGAACGACCGCATATCCACCTGGAGAAAGACTTGGACCAATACATTACCGGTGAAGTTATCAAAAAACAGATCACCATTCATCTGCCTGATTGCAGTGATAAAACAACCCACAAACAGCATCGCTTGCGGCACACCACAAAACAACACGCCCTCTCATATCTAGGAATCCCCCTCTTTCGTGGGAATGAAGTAACTGGGATTTTGTCGGTGCAAAGCTACCAGCCCAACGCGTTCAGCCCCGAACAAATCCAAACGCTTGAAATCATCGCATCCCAGGCTGCCATCGCCATCGACAATGCTCGCCTATACGAAGT
>JAKLPV010000041.1 GCA_022013685.1 Anaerolineae bacterium | reverse complement strand
CCAGATCATTCATCCCGACGATGCGGGCCGCCTGGCAGAACTGGGCGTGATCGCCTCCATGCAGCCCATTCATGCTGTTTCGGATATGCTGGCCGCAGACCATTGGTGGGGCGAAAGGGCCAAGCTGGCCTATGCGCCGCGCACCCAGCTCGAGGCGGGAGCATCCTTGGCCTTTGGCTCGGATGCGCCGGTCGAATCGCCGAATCCGTTCCTGGGACTGCACGCCGCTGTTGCCCGCCGCCGCGCCGACGGCAGCCCCGGCCCCGAAGGCTGGTATCCCGAACAGCGCCTTTCCATGGCTGAAGCGCTGGCCGGGTTTACGACCGGCGCAGCCTACGCAGCAGGGATGGAAGACCGTCTGGGCCGGCTTTCCCCCGGTTATTACGCCGACCTGATCGTGCTGGAAGAAGACCCCTTCACCTGTGCGCCAGATTCTCTGCTGACCATGCAGCCCGTGGCCACAATGCTTGGCGGCGAATGGGTCTGGCAGGCCTGAGAAAACTTATGAATGAGCAAGTTCCGATCACTCCTGAAGTGCTTGTTCCCCGCCTGGGCGACCAGTTGGTCGAAATGGGTTTGTTGACGCAGGAACAACTTAAACAGGCGCTGAAATATCAAGCTGGCCAGGGTCAATTGGGTAAACCTTGCCTGATTGGACAGGCCCTGATGGAATTGGGTTTTCTCGACCGTGCAGTCCTCGATCGCGCTATTACCGAGCAAATTATCCGTTTGCGCTCGGCTTTGGTAAAAGCGAATCATAACCTTGAAGAGCGGGTCCAACAACGAACTGCCGATTTGCAAGAAGCCCTGCGGCAACTTTCACAACTTAATCAACTTAAAGGCAATTTTATTGCTAATATTTCTCATGAACTGCGCACACCCTTGACCCATGTTCGCGGCTATCTTGAATTACTCCACACTGAGGCCCTGGGTGAACTTAACGATGACCAGAAGAAATCATTGGAGGTTTCGCTGCGTTCAACGGGTCGTTTGCAAAACCTGATCGATGATCTGATCCTGTTTTCGCTGGCGTCGCGAGGTGAACTTTCTTTGCAGTTGAAGCCTGTCGATCTGAACCAGTTAATTTCACCGATTATGACCCGCAGTAATCCAAAAGCAGTCGACCGTGGTATTGTCTTGAATCTTGAACTGGAGTCGTCGTTGCCCCCGGTCCAGGCCGACGATGAAAAATTAGGCTGGGTGCTCTCGCAATTGCTCGACAATGCGATTAAATTTACTCCTACCGGAGGAGTTGTTATCTTGCGGGTGCTGCGCAACGAAAATATGGTGATGCTGAATATCTGCGATACCGGCATCGGCATAGCGCCCGAAAAGATAAAAGAGATTTTCGAGCCGTTTCATCAATTGGATGGCTCGGCAACGCGTCGTTATGGCGGCGCCGGTCTTGGTCTGGCGCTGGTTCGGCAGATTGTCGAAGCGCATGGCTCGTTGGTCAGCGTTGTGTCTACTCCTGATCAGGGTACGACTTTCTCTTTTCCGCTCTTATTGGCAGTTCCAAAGACGTATCAACAGGAATGACCATGACCAATAAGCAAAAACCAGATTATGTGGTCATCGCCGAATCTATCGTGCATAATGCAGACTGGAAGCAAGCCCTCGATATTTTGACGGCTTCGTTGCGGTCTTTCTTCTTGTTCGATAATATGGCTCTTTATTTGGTGGAAGATGACCGAATTAACCTTGTCGAAATTGTTTATGCTCGCGCAATGGGGCGTGGAAAATCAGCTGAAGCCGACCTGGACTGGGGGTTGGAAGTTGCCACATCTGTCACCAATAATGGCGAGATTCTTATCAAAACACCCGATTCCACCGCTTCTCGAGACCAACGCCTCTCCTTTCCTTACTTCCTGGGTCTTCCCTTGCGAACTCCGCATGGCATTATTGGCGTGTTGGTTTTTACTCGTTTTGGCGGCCCAACCTATACAGATGAGCAAATTTCAGACGCACGGTTTTTGGCAGCTCAATTTGCCAGTATGTTTGAGCGCAAACAACTGTATGAACAGGTTTCCGCTTTGCAGGATGCTCGGCGGCAAATAAATTTGCAGGAAGATTTTATCGCAACGATTTCTCATGAACTGCGTACTCCCCTGGGTTTTATCAAGGGCTATTCCACCACCCTGCTCAGACCTGATACAAACTGGGATGAAGAAACCCGCCGCGAATTCTTAACCATTATTGACGAAGAGGCCGACCATCTTACCAGCCTGATAGGCCATATGCTTGAATCGGCCCGGCTGCAAAGTAAAACCCTGGCAATGAATTTCCAACCTGTTCGCCTGGATGCCTTGCTGCGAGATTCAATTGCGCGCATTCAGGCACGTTATAAAGATTTGAAGATAACCAGCGAAGTTCAATCTCCTTTGCAGATTCTCGCGGATGGGGTACGGTTGATTCAGGTCTTTGATAATCTTTTTAGCAATGCCGCCAAATATGCGCCAAATTCACCGGTGCATGTGCGTGTTAGTCTGAATGAAAATTTTCAACGTATCGAGTTTATCGACAAGGGCCCTGGGATAGCTCCAGAACATTTGCCTTATATCTTTGATAAGTTTTATCGTGTGCCGGGTTATGGAACATCCGGCTCTGGTCTTGGATTATTTATTTGCGGACAGATAGTGAAGGCACATAAGGGGGTAATTTTTGTTCAGTTTGAGGTGGGAGTAGGCACGACCTTCATCATTGATTTGCCTCTTGAATCCTCTGTAGATCGATAGGAGTTGATATGACAACAAAAATCCTGGTTGTAGACGATGAACCACGATATTTGCGTTTACTTGAAGCCAACCTGCGCACTGAAAATTATGAGGTTGTTAGCGCTCAGGATGGACTTCAAGCGGTTGAGATATTTTCCAACAGCCCGACTGATTTAATTTTGCTCGATGTGATGATGCCCAATCTGGATGGTTTTTCTGCCTGCCAGCGTATCCGCCAGTTCTCGAATGTGCCAATTATTATGTTGACCGCCAAAGGCGAAGAACAGGATCGGGTGCGCGGGCTTGATATGGGCGCAGATGATTATTTAACCAAGCCTTTCTCGGCTACCGAACTTCTTGCCCGCGTTCGCGCGGTTTTGCGTCGTTCCCAGGCTTCCAAGGATATCAGCCAGAGCCGAGTGTTTGAACATAATAACCTGCGTATCGATTTTGCCCGCGCCGAAGTTTGGCGCAGCACGCAGCCTGTCTTTTTATCTGCTACTGAATACAGGCTTTTATTGCAATTTGCTCATAATGTTGGCAAAGTGATGAGCGCTGAAGAGATATTGACCAGCGTTTGGGGAGCAGAATATCGCGAAGACAAGGAAATTTTATGGGTTAGCATCGCCCGTCTGCGGCAAAAGCTGGAGGAGGATCCTCATAACCCGCGCCATATTGTAACCCGCTCGGGGCTGGGCTACCTGATGCCGCCTGGGGACACTGAGTAACGCCTGGTTTTATTAATGTTAAGGAGCTAAGATTATGTCAGTTGAATTCAATGATCGTGGCAAATACTTCACGGATATTATTTCCAAGGTTGCGATTTCGGCAATTATTCAGACAACAACCCACCGCATTGAAGGCGCGATTCATGTACGCCTGGATGGGCGTGTCAAGGATGAATTGGATCGACCTGAACCATTCCTAGCTGTTACCGATGCAAAAATTATTGGGCCAGATGGCTCTGTTGTCGATCAGGCTGAATTCATAACCGTTGCCCGCTCTCAAATTGTTTGGGTTATCCCGGGCGATGATACCGCTTATTCAGGGGAAAAATAATCATGGCGCAAACCATTCTTACCGGGGGTTCATCTGGTCTTTCTGGACCCGATCTGCTCAAACTCAAGAATTTTGTTATCGATTCGTTGACTCGCGAGATTGAAACAGATAACCCGCCATTTGACAAACGCGAAATTTTTGTCAAACAAAAACTGGAAGATGTTTTTACCCGCCTGGGCAGTAAAGTTCCTGCCTCAATACGTCAGCAGTTGACCCAGGAGACCCTCAATGAAGTGCTGGGTTATGGACCGATTCAGTCTTTGCTGGATGACCCGGATGTAACCGAGATAATGGTCAATGGCCCGAAAAAGGTATACGTCGAGAAGAAGGGGCAATTGGCCAAAACAGGGGTGACCTTTGATGATGATGCTCATGTGTTGCGTGTTATCGACCGTATCATCCTGCCGCTTGGCCGCCGTATAGATTACGACAGCCCAACCGTTGATGCCCGCCTGCCAGATGGTTCGCGCGTCAACGCTGTTATTCCGCCGGTTGCGATCGATGGCCCAACCATCACCATCCGAAAATTCCGTAAAGACAAGTTGACAGTTCAGCAATTGGTTGATTTCGGTTCATTGAGCCCTCAAATGGCCGAGTTCTTGCGCGCTTGCGTTATCAGCCGCTTGAATATCATCATTTCAGGTGGTACAGGCTCCGGCAAGACCACCCTGCTGAATGTACTCTCGACCATGATCCCATCTAATGAACGTATTGTCACCATCGAAGACGCTGCCGAACTTCAACTTCAGCAGGATCATATTGTGCGCCTTGAAACCAAAGTCGCCGGCGTTGAAGGCAAGGGGCAGGTGAGCATCCGCGATTTGGTGCGCAATTCCCTGCGAATGCGCCCTGACCGGATCGTGATTGGCGAATGCCGCGGCGGCGAAACGCTGGATATGCTCCAGGCGATGAACACCGGCCATGACGGTTCACTGACCACCCTGCATGCCAATACCCCGCGCGATGCCCTGGCGCGGCTTGAAACGATGGTTTTGATGGCTGGTATGGATCTGCCGCTAAAGGTAATTCGCCAGCAGGTCTCATCGGCGGTCGATTTGATCATCCAGCAAACTCGCTTGAAAGATGGGGCGCGAAAAGTAACCGCTATTACCGAAGTAGCCGGTATGGAAGGCGACACTATTGTACTGACAGACCTCTTTAAATTTGAACAAACCGGCGTGACGACTGATGGAAAGGTGATTGGACAGTTAAAACCAACTGGCATTCGCCCGTTGTTTACACCACGTCTTGAAGCATCTGGCTTCAAATTGCCTCCTGAAATTTTTGGCGCTAATCTGGGTGATATGCTTCGCCGCCGGTAACCTTGTTAGCCAGGCAACGGAGCGCTTGTTTTCTTTTTCAAAGCATTGGCAGCGTGTATAATGAGAATAACTTTCTATAAAACACAGGATAATCCATGAGCCATCAAGCCCAAATAGCCCTCCGCACGCGTAAACTGGGCGTGCTTATT
>JAKLPV010000004.1 GCA_022013685.1 Anaerolineae bacterium | reverse complement strand
TTTGGGTTCGTCTCAAACAAGTGGCTGTTGAAACCAAGCGTACCATTTATCGCGTCAAATATGATCTTTTGGATGAATATTTACGCCAACAAATCAAATCTCCCGACGTTCAAATGCGTCTTGCGTAAGTCCTAATACTAAAAAATGTGACCATCCACCTGCTCAACTGCTTCACCTGCAATTCCCGTTTGGGAGATATGAAAACCGGCTTGCTGTGCCTGCTGGTCGAAACCGGACAGGGCCTGGTGCTGGTCGATACCGGCCTGGGGTTGGCTGATTACGCTCACCCGACCAGAATCACGCGATTATTTCGAATCATCACTGAAATGCCTTTCGATCCGCAGGAAGCGGCGCTCAACCAGATTTGGCGGTTGGGATTCCGGCGCGAAGATGTGCGCCATATCGTCCTGACCCATATGCACTTCGACCATTGCGGCGGCTTGCCGGATTTCCCAGAGGCGACGATCCACGTTCATCGCCGCGAGTATGAAGCCTTTGTGAACGGGCCGCGCAGCCCGTTTGAACTGGCCTATGTCCGGCGGCACATCGAAAGGGTGCAAAATTGGGCTTTGTACGGATCAAGCGGGGAAAAATGGTTTGATTTCGACGCCATCCGCCTGCCTTTCGACCTAGAGATGTGGCTGGTGCCGTTACATGGGCATTCGCAAGGGCATTGTGGAGTGGCCATTCAAGCGCCAGTTGGCTGGCACTTCCACGTTGGCGATGCCGGGGTCGATATCGAGCGCAACCACGCCCCCGATTGGTTAATCCGCGCTGTTTTGGGGCCGCACTGGCCGAGATTGCGTGATTTTGCCCGCATCCATCCAGAAATTCGCATGACGGCCAGTCACATGATTCTTGAGTCTTTGCGGTTGGGGGGTGGCTTTGTATAATGCTCTTGAACACAAACGCGCAATATCATGTTGCGCGTTTGTGCTCTTATAAAAAGCGTGTTTGTGACCGGGACGGGTATAGAATCTGGGCAGGGCTTTTAAGCCACCGATGCGTCTTTGTTTTGTATTCTGTGCCGATCCCAAGCATAAAATCGATATTTAACCAGGTTCCCAGGCGGGAAGTCTGGTTTTCTTTTAGCCCCATCCGCCCCAATCAACCTGACGAAGCAGGTCTTCGGGAATTAATCTTATTGCGTTCATTTTCGTACTCTGCCATCAGTTGGTTGAATTCTAATTCGTTCATCAATAAGACCTCTGGCGGGGGTTGAGTGGCAGTGTTTTTTGCTGCCTCAATTGCTGCGGCAATTTTCAAAAACTTGTCGAGCTTTTGATGTTCGATGGTATGTTTACCAATTGATATTAACACGTTTGGCTGAGGCGCAACTCGCCTTTCTATTTGATTGCCATCCTGGTCGGTCGGGCGCGCATTTACAGGCGGCTGAACATCGATCTCGCCTCTCTCTAGGATGAAGGCATAGCGCAGGCCATCGTTCGCTGAAGGGATGACTTGCACACGAAGTTCTGTTGCCAGGTCATGCAGCAAACGCGGATCAAAGTAATCGCCGAAGGGTGTTGTGGTATGTGTGGCAATGTATTTATTATCCAGTATGCCAAACAGTACCACCGTTCCTGTGTCTGGGTCCTGGGCCAGCCGCCAGCGTTTAAACTTTGGCAGTAATCCCCACTGCGACAGGATATTAGGGATTGCTGCCTTGATCTGGCGCATCCTTCTTGTAAAATGGCGTGGGTCATCGGCCAGAGACATCATCGTTATCCTTTTTAGTGGTCACTAACTTGCGTTTTACTTCATCCAGCCAGCGGCCAATATTGTCTGGGCGTTTTACAACCGGATATTGGTTCATGGAAACATCTTCAAGCGTGCGCGGTTCTGATTTGATGACGATCACTTCGGGCGGTGGCGGCACATCAAGGCGTTGCTGTGTTTCTCGAATTGTCATCCAGCGCCACAGGAATAGAAGAACCACAAGCGTGATGACGATGATAAAAATCGGCGGGCACCACAGCCACAGGGAAGCTTGCATTTCTTCTTCGCGTTGGCGCTCCTGGTTTGTGTACCATTGGGAGGTCGCCGCTGCCGCCTGGGTCTGCGTGGCGATGTTATTGGCAACGGCTGTTTGGGTGCTGTCCGCAATTTGGTTTATGTTTTGTTGAACCAGCGTAGCTTGTGCGTCGGCTGTAGCCAGTTCCACCATTTGGGTTTGCCGGATGGCATCCTGAGTCTGCGCGGCGCTTTGGGTCGAACCGGCTGCAATCAGGGTTGCCTGGGCGTTGGCTTTCACAATGGCCTCCGTCGCCGCCACCTGGGCTGCAATGATGTTGGCGTTGTCTTGCTGCTGAGTCAGGGCCGCGCTCAAGGTTGCGCCCGATGCATTCAAGGTTGCCTGTGCATTGGCGCGCATAATCGCGGCAGTAGCTGCCGCCTGGGCATCGCTGTAACTTTTTTCCTGGGTCAACAAGGCAGAAAGTGTTGCCTCGGGGCAGGTCTCACAAGGTGTAAAAAGTGGCGTGGCGAGACTCGACTGCGACTCCATTGATGAGAGGTAGAGATCGTTAGATGCCACTGGAGTCATGGGGGTACATGCGGCCAGGGATAACAGGGGCACAACGAATGCAATTACAGCGATAAGACCCAGCAGGCGGTGTTTCATAGGTGCTAAAGCCCTTTCAACAAGTTCCCGAGGGCCAATAAAATAAAGCCTGCGACTACCAGCCCGAAAGCGTAAGCGGCCAGTCCGGGGATCATTCCTTGTGAAGCCAACACACCGAGCAGTGCAAGGCCTACGGCAATCCAAAATGTTACAATTTTAGGTTCGCTTAGTTTCATGATTTTTTATCCTTTTCTTTGATCTTTTTGATTTTGACGGTACGTTACGCAACCTGTCCTTTGCGCCTGGCGCTAAGAATTCTGAACCGCGTTTTTGCCAGCCTTGACGGCTGCGGATACGTGATCCAATTGCTCGAGCGCCAGTTCTTGGCCCTGGTGTTTGAATTCTTTGAAGTTCTTACGCCCGGTGACCATGAACTTGTTTGCCTTTGACCGTACCTGTGACAGGGTATCTTCCACAAGGTCGGTTGTCATATCGCGCAGTTCGATGCTTTTGTCTTCGATCTGTTTTCTGGTTTTCTTACCAGATTGCGGCGCGAACAGCAGCATCGTTGCGGCGCCAGCCAATCCACCGACCAGCAGCCCTACTAAAACGCCTAATGCAGTATTGTTGCGGTGGTCAAGTTTTTCTTCATAATCGTGATTCATGACATTTTCTCCTTATTTCTTAAGCCTGGCGCTTTCGCATAGTGAATACTGAGGACACGCCAGTTTTTTTGAATTACTGGTTTGTGTGCTGCTCGCTGGTGGTTGTTTCAGTAACAGCTACAACCGGTCCACGAGGGCGGTAAAAAATCAACCAAACGACTCTTTCCATTGCCCATGCGATCAGCGCATAAATCAAGATGGCGAACAGCGATGAAAGTTCGAGCACCATGTTCCCGGCTGTGGGTGAGCCAATCAACCCGGTAAAGGGGAAGAGGAACAGGCCCGTAAAGCCGTAGATCAGGGCAACGATCGGGCTGCCTGGATTTGCTCCAATCAACATCAGCCCAATGCGAATTACAATCAGGGCTTCAAGGATGCCGAACAAGAGCCAGATCAGCTGGGTAGCCTTGAATGTAAAGATGCGCTGTTCTCGTTCGGGTTCGTTTTGTGACGTTCTAACTGCTGATACTCTGTTTTCGTTTGACATTTTGACCTTCTTCTTTGGC
>JAKLPV010000040.1 GCA_022013685.1 Anaerolineae bacterium | reverse complement strand
TAAATAAAATGACAACCTCACTGCTGGAAGCCCATCTGAAGCCGAGGTAAGGAGCTTCAAAAAACTTCACGTAGGTATAAAGCAACAAAACAACCAGTACGGCCCAGGGCAGGGCTTGCTCTGTTACGTGGGAGAGTTGTGTCTTGAGTGCTTTCATGTAATCTCCTTGCAAGGCAGGATCTCTCCCAATTCTTATGGCGAACGCGCAAGCGCACTTATATCGAAGAAAGGAGGTGAGTTCATTTTAGCAAGTCCGCTTAATTTGTACAAGCATGTATAGCTGAATTATTAGTGCTGAATGGAATGTGATGACTCTGCCCCTGTAAATGGTGATCACTAAATTCATCAAAAATACTGGCCGGAAGCACCCGACCAGTATTTTGAAAGGAGAAAAATGGATAATGATTCAGCAACCACTAAAAACTGGCAAATGAAATTGCCGAACCGGTTGGAATGTATTCAATTTGTTGGGGTTGCAGCCGGTTAACCCACGGTTGACCAGGTTGGCGAGATTGGCGTAATGATCCCCAGGCTTTGGGCTTTTAAAATAGCAGCCGCACGCGTGCTTACATTCAACTTGATATATGCGCCCGAAAGCAGGTTGCGGAAGGTTGAGTTTGAAATGGACATTTCATTCGATAGCTCGGCTGTCAACTTATCCGGGTAAGCGGCGCATAGCGAAAGTGCTTCCAGTTGTCTGGAACTCAAGGCATCTCCGGTCTGCGTGAGTTGGTAATTGAGAAAAAGTTGATGCGCTTTTTGGCTGAAGTGAATGCCGCCGCTGGCAATTGTTTGTACTACATTGGCCAGCTCGATGAGAGTGGCCCGATCATCCTTCAGGATGTAACCATTGGCGCCAGCCTCCATTACCCCGCGAATCAGTCCTCGTTCAGCAAACATTGAAATGACCAGGATGTTCAACCCCGGATGAAGCTGCAGGAGTTGGGGAATAGTATGCAAAATTGGATAATTTGTTGGATTATCTGCAGAAATCGGTACACTTACGTCCAGAATCAAAACATCTGTCGGGATTTTTTCCAGAGCCGGTTCAAGTTCTTCCCCATACCCCAGAGTGGCAACCACCTCGATTTTTGGACTCGAACTGAGACGCAGAACATAGCCATCTACGATGCTTTGGTGATCATCCAAAATAATTACATTGATTTTCCCACTTGGCTGCATATAGTTTTTTCCTTTGCAAAAAGAGTAGCAGAAAGCTTTAGGAGATTCAACATTTTTTAAAAACCCAGTACATACGCCTATGTTTTTAGCAAAGTGGTCTATTTCCGCGCAGCGAGTATAAGGCGATAATGATGATGTGGGAGATGGAGCATTCACGGCACCATCACCACACAAGGGGACCACCTCGACAGCACCAGGGGCATAGAGACTGCCGGGTGGAAGGAGAGCCTTCCTTGCATATTTTGTACGCGCCGGGGCAACAGCACTGTAAGGGGAACTGTTGCCGGGGAAGGCTCTCCTCTTCAAAATCTCTTTAATTTCTCTCTAATTTCCTTGACATTTTAATCGAAATACAGGACAATATCGTTGTCGTCGATCAGGGTGCCCCCCTCACCCTGATCGACGACATTTTATTTTGTTGGCGAAAACATATCAGGAAAAAAATGACTTCTGATTAGCAGCTAACCTGAAAAGAATTCTCTTTCAAAACCTCTTGAAAATCCAATACATAATTGATACGTATCCCCGCTTGCCCTGAAGGTTTCGACAGGCTCAGCTTGGCGACTCAGGAATCATCTGGCCCCAGCGTTTCGATAAGCGCAACAATCCGGTACAATTGACCAGATAAAACTGTCCTATGCTACGAATTTCCGTTTTTCCCGACCCATATTTGCTGGTGGAACATGCCGCCCAACTGTTTGCTCAGCAAGCTGTCGCTGCGCGTGGACGATTTTCGGTCGCGCTCTCCGGCGGCAGCACCCCGCGCGCGTTATACGAGCGTTTGGCTTCTGCTGAGTTTTCCGGCCGCATTCCCTGGCGGGACATCCACTTGTTCTGGGGCGATGAACGCTGCGTACCCCCCGATCATGCTGACAGCAATTACCGCATGACCGCCGAAAGCCTGCTCAGGCGGGTTCCGCTCCCCGCAGAGAACATTCACCGTATTCAGGGCGAACTTGCGCCGCATGAAGCTGCCGCTCACTATGAAGCCGGGTTGCGGGCCTTTTTTGGCGGCGCGCCGGTCTTTGATCTGGTTCTTCTGGGGATGGGGGATGATGGGCATACCGCCTCGCTGTTTCCGGATTCCCCCGCCCTGGCAGAATCGGCCCGTTGGGCGGTGGCGGTGGAACATACATCACCTCCGCCGCCTCTCGTTTCGCGGGTGACTCTCACTTTTGGTGTGTTCAACGCTGCCCGGCGCGTGGTCTTTCTCGTTACCGGCGCAGGCAAAGCCCAAAAGCTGGCAGAGATCCGGCGCGGCGCAGACCTGCCTGCGGGTCGCATCCGGCCCCCAAACGGCGACCTGCTCTGGCTGGTGGACGAAGCTGCCGCGGCTTGATTTCAATCCCGTAATGCATCAAGAGAAAATGTTACTTTGAAGTAGTACTTACGCAAGACAGAAAAATTGACGGCTGAGTAAAAAGCCGTTATTGTTAGCAGATGATACCAAAAACAGAACGAGTGACCCGCTTAACGTATTGCCAATATTTGCTGGTGAGCCAAACAAATTATACGCTCACGAATTACGCCGACCATACTGAGAAATTTAGTCATGATAT
>JAKLPV010000039.1 GCA_022013685.1 Anaerolineae bacterium | reverse complement strand
CGATTTAGGAAGATATTCAAGCAACTCAACAGGCAAGTCGGAAATACTTGTTCTTGATGTCTCGTAAATTCGATTAAGAATATTCATGTTTTGCACGGGGTTGCCCAACTATGTGTTTAGCGGCTATTTCGCCAATTATTGTAGATATTAGTATTATACGCAAGGTTACTATTTGTAGCTTTATTTTAGCTGAAAAAGGCTACAAAGCAGGGTTTTCCGCCGGTAGTTTCGGCTGTAAAATCGGGAAAAGTGGTGTGGCACAAGCGCAAGCATGGAATTGGGAGATTGTGTCAAGCCGTCGCCAACAGATTTTTCAGAATCTCCCACCGCGAGGTGAGGGTTCTAAAAAAGGTCAACCGAAAGGTTGGCCTTTTTTCTTTTATTGGGTGATTGTCTCAAACCATTGCCAACAGGCTTTTACTGACTCTGGTGTTGGGCACGGGCCTTGCGTGATGATCTAATCTTCGCTTTCATTCACCACTGCATATATCGGTGCATATATCGGTAGGCCTGGTTTAAGTATTATTTGATTTGATTGCAACTACATCGGTTCGGCTTTGGTCAAGATACCAATTAGAAACTTTGGATAAATCGAGTTCAACCCGCAGAATATCTAATTGAGCCGAAACGATTTCTCCCAAGACTTGCCCATTTGGGGCTATTGCGATTGTAGGGCTAACTTGCTTTGGTGCGGCATTGTTGGCGCTCAAAACGAACCGTTGTATCTCTGCCGCTCTGCTAATAAGATGACTTTTCCAAACAGGTTGGAATGTATCATCATCGACCGCATTATTTAGGTGCAAAATGATTTGTGCGCCACAACGAGCAAGCCATCCCCATTGTTCAGGAAAGCGTAACTCTCGACAGAGTTGAATTCCAACTATAACTTTACCATCTGGCGTATTCAACTCAAAAACGGGAAGATTATTACCTGTCGAAAAGATACCGCGTTCATGATTGGCTAGATTAATCTTGCGATAAACCTGCGTTTTGCCATCGGCGGAAAAACCATGAGCGGTATTGAACCACTTACCATCATTATTAATACAAGCACCGACCCAAACATTTATTTTCCGTCGTTCTGATTCTTTTTGGATGTGTCTTAAGCCTCTTATCAGCTCTTGGTGATTTATTTGCTTTAGAAATGTGGCGTCAGTTGAATACCCAGATAATGAACCTTCGGGAAATATCACCCAATCACCAGCGTTTGTTTGTTCCAAAACAGAATCTATAATTTCCAGATTTCTCTGTATTGATAATGTTACTGGGAACTGAGCAACAATAGCGGTAAGACTCATGGTTGTTTATTGGATGAACGAAGCGCCTAACGGACCGGCGTTACCGGCAAGGGCGGGAATTGGCGGACAAAACCATCAGTCGCCGAATTCGCTGTTGGGGGTCGGTGTTTTGGAAGTGCGGGCAGGTTTTGCAAGACGGTTTCGAACTTAAACTTGATTCTTCGATGATTCGCTACATATATTGGTGGGCGACATTTTTGTGAATGAGTTACTGAGGCCGCCAATTGTCCCAAAGTCCTTTTTCCGGCTCATAAGGAAGTGGGTAGAAATCTTTTATTGTATATTTCTGCAACTTAGGAAACGTCCAACCTTCTTTGCCTTGAATATACTGCATTAAAATCACAGTTGTTTCTGGCATCCCGTGAGACCAGATCAGATGCCGGCAAGTTCCGCAAGGCGGTGTCCCATATTCTTGAACATCTGGAACTGGGTCTGCCACGACAATGCTTTTGATTTTCGCTTTATATGACTCTTGCAGAACCATATTAGCGATTGCGCACCTTTCGCCACAAACACTTGCGTGAACGATGTTTGGCTCATAGCTTGCCCCATCGTATATTTTCTCTTTATCAGAAAGAATAAAAGCATACAGGGTATCTATCCCGCCATTCGCGTGACGGATTTTGTTGTATTTCACAACTGCTGCTTGCGAGTATTCAACTAACCTTTTTTCCGCTGATGTTAGACCCACGTCCATAGTTAGTTTTCCTTCTGTGATGTGCGCAGAATGGTTCGCGTTACTGGCGCTGGTGCTGGTGTAGACTCTGCTTGGGAGCAAGAAAAACTCAAAGCCAACCTGTCCTGGCTGACAAGCGAGGGAAAAATGCTCCAAGATGCCGAAGAATCCTACATACCCGGTGCACCCAATCAAGATGACGGGCCATCATTTTCCCCGAAAGGACACTGCGTGTCCTGATGACACGGTGTTGGGCCGCTTTTCACCGCCAACCAAGTTTTTTTGCTAAATCCTTGCGATTTACACCGTCCGACATCGAAATGCCATCATCTAGGATCAATTCCCTGGCCTCCACTACAGACCAATCTTTGGCACTGTCCAGCCATCCAGCGGGTGCCCAATCCATCACCCGGCTGTAACGGATGACCGGCCAACCGTAAAATTCGCCTTTTGAGCTGACCTTGCGGATGTTACCATCTACTGTAATGTAATACTCGTGCTGCAATTGTTGGATGGATGCATCTAGCGCACTGGCACCCTGCTTACGGCTAACACCCAGAATTTGCCGCAACTGACTGATGTTAAGTGTGCCTTCTTTTTCAAAAAGCTGCCAAAGGTGGAAGATTCTTTGGTTGACTGTCCCAGTAGCCCAGCGCTCTGGCATGGCGGGCATTGGGTGGAAGGCGGCAAAGAAAATCGGGTACATGCGTTGGGTAATAAAGCCTTTATGCCCGCCAAGAATACAGCCATAAGCTAGGCGCTTCTCTTCGGAGGCGCGATCTTTCCAGCGCCAGGGGTCAGTGTCGAGGCCAGTATGCCAGAGACTTTCTGGAGTCTCACCGCCCAGAGACGGAAACCCTGGCAAAAGGGGCGAGAGAGCCATGAAACCCAACGATTCTACACGGGCAACAAAATCCTCGTAGGTGGTCAGCATAGCGATCCTTTTTTGACACCTTGAACTATCGTAATCGCGCGGCCAAGCGGCAGGCGGCTTGCCCTGTGGGTATCGGCAAGAGCGAGATTTCCCGTAGGAACATTGGGACGATGTGGCGGAAAAAACCACCAGACGCCGAATCCGCCGCTTGGGGTCGCGATGTTGGGCAGGTTTTGAAAGGCGGTTTTGAATTTGAACTGATCTTTCCGTCATTCACATTCATTGTGGTGCGAACCCGAATGAGGCTGATATTTCAAATGGCACACCTTCGTCGTGTTTTTTTAAGTGTTCGATAACTTCAATCCAAGATAGATTGCGGCCAGTCTCCGCAATTGCCTTGCTCATCCTTCCGTTTTTATTCATCGCGGCATCTGCTAACTGTATAAGTGTTTCATTTGGTCGTGCAAGTGGAGAAGCGCGACGTAACACGCTTGCAATCTCCAACTCGTCAGTATTTGGATTGTGAAGACATGCTGTTATGAACGCAACAGCGGTAGACCTACCAATCCCAGCGCGGCAATGAATGAGAATAGGTGATTTGCGACTCCAAAGAGAAATAAAAGTCAGCAGGTCATCTATATGTTTTGCTGTAGGTAAAACTTGGCCTTGGGTAGATGTATGAATATCATTGAAACAAAGTCGAAGATGACGGTTGAAATATGCAGGTCCAGTTTCTGGGAACGCATAATCTGGATCAAGCAAGCTAACGATCCGTTCTGGCGCATGAATATCAACCATGCTTATCACTTTTGATAAAGGACAGACAAGGATTTTCACTGAAAATTTTCACCCATGAGTTGCCCAACGGATGAACGTTACCCGCAAGGGCGGGGACGCGTGGCGGCAGACGCCGAATCCGCCGCTTGCCCCGGTGTTCTCGCGGGGTTGGGGGCGGATTCCCCGAAAGTGTGGGCGAACCCGGTGCACCCAATCAAGACGGCGGGCCATCATTTTTCCCGAAAGGACACTGCGTGTCCTGAGGTGCTGTGTTGCATATATCGGTGCATATATCGGTGGGCGGCTTTTGCCCTACGCTTCTACTCTGACCTACCCACATAACTCAATGCCCGTAAGAAGGCCGCATCGTATAAAGGTGAATAGTCATGAGTTGCACCAGGAACAACTTCTAGTTTGCTCTCAATGCCGGCAGATTGCAGTTTTTCGAAGAAAGCTTGGCTTCCTTCTATATAAGAGCTATCATCTTTTTCACCAACGATCAAATATCCGCGCAAATTACGTTCTCGTCCTTGAACTAATAATTGTGTTAGTTTCTCTGGGTCATCCAAATATGGAATCACTGGCCCAATTGCGATAAATCCGCTTACGTTCAAAATTCCTGCCAGAGACATCTGGCAGGCCACCAAACTGCCCATTGAATGACCTGCAATAATCACTCGTTTTTTGTCATGTGGCACTCGGGTCTGTATTTGAGCAAAGTGCTCCTGCACATTGGCAAAAGCAATTTCTAAATCATTCCAAACATAAGCTTCTTTGAACAGAACTTGATTGGATTGAGGTAATGCCAGCACCCATCCTTGTAAAATACTCTCTTGCCAAAATGGCATGGTCTTTTGGGCAGTTGTTGTATTGCCGTGTAATGCAACCAACAATGGCGATGTTTCTGAGTGGTTTGCGGGTAAATGTATGTGAAGCACGGGTTCGTTTATGGGTGCTTCTTGCTCCTGCATTGTCTTGGATACCATAACGATGCGCTCAAAATCTGGATCGCCCTGCAGAGATTCAAATGATGGGGTTTTTCGCCAAAGGCCATCACCATACCACATCCCCCTGGCAAAAGCATTTTCCGCAATCTGAATTACAAGCGGATAGTTTTTCACTCGTGCTGCTGCACACATGTGCCAGTAGTCAACCACGGGGCGTTCTTCTGTGAACTTAGATCCTTCTCGGGCAATGATATTCAGAGCCTCTTCGAAATTCTTGTTCTGGAAGAGTTGGACCAGATGGTCTTCTAAATCGAAGTAACTTTCGTATGGCATATTTTTTCCTTTTTTATTATTCCAATGTTTAGCCGTCCTACGAATTAAGGACTGATGCGGCGGAAGGGGAGAAGACTAAAGGAAGGCAGTTAAGCGCCGCCGCACATCGTCCCAGTCTTTTCGGGATCTGTCCAGTTGGATTAAGCCGTTCGCCCTTGATCAAGGGGCTTGGAGATTAAAGGTTTTGGTTCTGCTAAAAAAGTGCCCCGCCCAGACAATACCAATCGATACGATAATTGTACACAGAAAAATCGTTATTGAGTCGGGAAAAATGGCGATTTTTCAACCAGAAAATCATGCAAACTTGCCACTTGAGAATCAAAACAAGCCAGAGCAGGAATTGTCTGGTGATCAGTTCTGCCGGGCTTTTCAGTATCTCCCACCGCAAGGTGGAAGTTCTAAAAAGGTCAACCGAAAGGTTGACCTTTTTCATTATGTTGCTGGGAGATTGTGTCAAGCCGTCGCCAACAGGCTTTTACAAACTCTAGCTTGCTAGAGTCAGAAATACCCCGTGAAAACGGGGTATTTTTATTTCTGGTGTTGGGCGCTGGGCCTTGCGTGATGATCTAATCTTTGCTTTCATTCACCGCTGCATATATCGGTGCATATATCGGTAGGCGCGGTTTGATTTTCAGGCTCGTTCATTTTGCGGCAGATATCACTTAAAAGGACAAATTGCTTCAGGTGTGTAGTTTATGCTATGAACACCATGATCCCAATCTCCTAAATATTCCGTTGGGAGTGGATATTCCTGAACATATTTAATGGCTTTACTGCAAGAAGTTTGAATATTTAGCGTCGATTTGTAATCTTGCAAAAACACGGACGCCAGATTAGAAAAATAACCACCTGCACTATTTGAAGGAAAGCTACCTTGAAGTTTATCAAGAGTCGCTTCGGCGTTTACAACATCGTTTTTTAGAATGTATAGAACTTTAGTTTCCGCTAACTGGTCTGGATAAAAAAGAAGGTAATGGGTTCAAAACGTGATAATCTTATTTTTTTGCGCAAATAGATTTCACTGGAGCCCATTACCATGGCAAATCATACCATAGCAATACTGGCGAAAAT
>JAKLPV010000038.1 GCA_022013685.1 Anaerolineae bacterium | reverse complement strand
GGAGCACAAATAGACAGTATAAAGATTTATAACGAAGAAGGGAAAGATGTAAACAATCTTCTTGCTGGGCAAGAGTATCTGTTCGAAATCCAGGGCTCATTTTTAGAAGAGCGAGAAGCTGTATATATTGCCTTTGGCATACGCTCCATTTCTGGCTCTGTAGTCAGCCATCAAATTTATCCAGGTGGAGGAAAATTTATTCATAATGTGCAGTGCGGTCAAACTTTCAGCTTTGCCCAAAAGATGAAAATGGTGCTGACACCAAATACTTATTTTGCTGGCGCTGGAATTTGGGCAACAAATGAACCTACAATCATGTATAAAGTCGTAGACGCCATGATGTTTAGAGTGCTACCTAAAGCAAAAACCAGGGTTTCTGGTTATGTTGACTTAACAACAGGGAATCCAGAGTTTAAAATTTTTCAAGAAGGAAAAAACTGATTCTATGAACCAAGGTGAGAAGCTGCTAATTGTGGTTCTTGGTATGCATCGCAGCGGAACAAGCGTTATGAGTCGCGCCTTGAAAGTCATGGGAGTGGACTTGGGTAATAATCTACTTTCAGGCATGGAAGGAGAAAATGAGAAGGGTTTTTGGGAAGATATCGATATACTAAATCTAAACGATGAAATGCTCTCTTCTTTGTCAAGTACTTGGTATGATTTATTACCTATCACAGTGGAAGATGTAGAAAAATTAAAAGAGCGCGGATTCTTCTATCACGCTATAAATCTGCTACAAAACAAGATGAAGGATGTGCAGATTTTCGGTTTAAAAGATCCCAGATTTGCCAAGCTACTGCTTTTCTGGAAACAAGTTTTTATCGAACTTAATGTAAATGTAAGCTATATTATCACCGTAAGAAACCCCTTAAGCGTCAGTCAATCATTGCACAAACGAAATAAAATTCCACACCAAAAAAGTCTTTTGATGTGGCTGGACCACATCGTTGCGAGCCTGGATCAAAGCCAAAACGAAAAACGTATTTTAGTTGACTATGATTTGTTGATGGAAAACCCAGAAAAAACTATCCGCCACATTGCCGATACATTTAATCTTTCTGTAGATTCAGAACAATTATATGAATTCAAAAATGAATTTCTTGATTCGCGATTAAGGCACACCATTTTTACGACAAAAGACTTGGTAAATAATTTATCTATCCAAAATGTTGTTTCACAAATATATTTAGAGTTATTAAAAGGGCATTTATCTAAAAATTACCTGAACAATCCAATTTTTTATGCCAAATTAGCAAAATGGAAAGAATACATTAATTTACAAGAACAATCTTGGAGATTAATAAATATCATCGATGCGCAATACAGCCAAGCTTTAGCACAACTTGCGGAACGGGATGCGCAACTTCAGGAGATTATAGCAAGTAAAGCATGGAAAATTCTTCTAGTTATGCGAAAAATCTGGCTATTCTTTCCTGGCCCGCGCAGCAAGAGAACAAAACAGTAGAAAATACTTACCTTTGCTTTTCGTAGCCACTCAACAAATAGAGAGCGTATAAGAACCACTGGAGAATAATCTTGATGAAGAAAGTTAGTATCATCATCCCCACATATAATGGGCAAAAAACAATCCAGGAAACGCTGAAAAGCGTTTTTTTGCAAACTTATGGAAACTATGAAATTATCGTTGTTGATGATGGTTCTACCGACACAACACTAGATTTCATCAAAACCAATTTTCCATCGATAAAAATTATTGAGAAAAAAAACCAGGGAACCTTGGCCGCTCGACAGGCTGGAATTAACATTGCTGAAGGTGAATACATCGCCTTGTTAGATCAAGATGACATATGGTTCGGCGAAACTTTACAGAAAAACATAAAGATACTCGAGGAAAATCCCGAAATCGGGCTAGTTCTGGCAAACATGAAAGCCATTGATTCTGATGGGAATCTTCTTAATTTCGATGTTGTCCCTGAAAATAAAAGTTATACCCCAACGTGGGAAGAACTGGTTCTTTTTCACCCGATTGCAAATTCAGTAGCAGTATTTCAAAAAAAACTTATTTATCAAATAGGCGGATTGGATGAAAACTTTGGTTCTTCCGGAGCGATAGGGGATACCGACACATTTGCCAGAATAGCAGAACACACCAATATCCATTTTCTAAACGAATATTTAGGGTACTATCGCTGGTCAGAGACCCGCCCAGGACGTTTACTAAGTTTTTTGGACAACTTAAGAACATATACAAAAAAATACTGGCAGCATCCAGATATAATAGACAATATAGAACTGCGTATGAAGTTTACCGTGGCTTGTTGTAGTTATGGCATATATATATGGCGCTTATTGCTCAAACAACATGACCACCACATCCCATTAGATCTACTTGAAAAACTAAATGGATACACCGAATATATGCAAGCCTTGTTCTTGGAACATTATCAGGCTTCCGTTGGTCTTCATCCCGTTAATTTAGATTTTTTCCCAACAGAAAAAGAATTAATAAGGAATTTACTATTCATATATTTGCTGAGAAGGGACCTTCAGGAACTCTTCACTGGCGTGAAAGAAGGCTCACTGGATGAACTGTTGCTATGGGCCAGCGATATCGCACATCAACGTTATGCGGATGGAGATTTTCCTGCTTTTGAAACTTATAATATTGAACTGATTTATTTGGAACGTGAAATAATAAAAAATAAATTAGAAAAAACAGAAAAAGAGCGCAATAGTCTTCGAGAAGAACTAGAAGCAGTTTACAAAAGTCGCTTCTGGCGAATCACTGCTCCGATAAGAAAAATAATCGAAATTGCCCGTTACATTCGTCAGCAAAGTCGACGCTTGTTGCCGCTAAATGCACTTCCTAAAATAATAGTACGGAAACTTATTCGCTCAATATCCTTGTGGGCTATAACCCATCAAAAGGTACATCGAATAGCCATCGCAATTGTCAACCGCTTTCCCGAAATCAAAAACCGATTAAAGTCACAGGTATATGGGATCCAACAAGTTATGTCTGAAATCCCTGTTTACGAACAGCCTATGCCCATGTCACCACCAGTCAAGAAAATTTACACAGACTTAGTCGTTGCAATAGAAAACAAACAGCGAACAAATTCCGCGGATCAGATAGCCGGAGAATAATCGTATTATGCGTATACTAATTGATTTACAAGGAGCACAAACAGAAAGCCGCTTCCGAGGAATCGGACGCTATTCAATGGCATTAACAGAACAAATCGTACAACAGGCAGATTCTCATGATGTCTGGGTAGTACTTAATAACAATTTTCCAGAGACACTCGATACCATCAAAAGCAACTTTAATGGGTTGGTTCACCAAAGCCAAATTTTAACATTTAGCGCTCTTGCCCCGGTAACTAATAGCGCTCAAAACACATGGCGTGTGCAAACTGCTCAACTGTTGCGGGAGGCCTTCTTGGCCAACCTTAAGCCCGACATTGTATATGTCACCAGCTTAATTGAAGGATTCATTGATGATGCAGTAACATCAGTAGGGCTATGGGAAACGCCCGGGAAAACAGCTGTAACCCTGTATGATTTAATCCCCTTGTTGAACCGAGATACTTATTTGATCGATCAACAAACAAAGAATCGTTATTATGAAAAAATTGAATTTCTCAAACGCGCAGATATTCTTTTATCGATTTCCGAATATGCCCGCCAAGAATGTATCGATTCTCTCCGTATAGCGCCTGAGCATATTGTAAATATTTCCACAGCAGCTAGCGACAAATTCAAAAAAGTTAATGTTAGCAAAGATGAAAAGAAATTATTGTTTCAACAATACAAGATTACCCGCCCATTCATTATGTATACCGGCGGATTCGATGCAAGAAAAAATTTACCCAATCTATTTGAAGCAATTTCCCTACTTCCCAGCCGCCTTCTTAAAAATTATCAGGTACTAATCGCAGGAAAAGCGCCACAAGACCAGAAATTATGGCTGGAAGCACAATCGGCAAAATTCGGCCTTAAAAATCAGGTTATTATTGCGGATTATGTACCCGATGACGATTTGGTCAAATTATATAGTACCTGTGAACTCTTTGTTTTCCCATCTATACACGAAGGGTTTGGCTTGCCAGCCCTCGAAGCCATGTCATGTGGCGCGCCAGTCATTGGTTCCAATAGAACCAGCATACCAGAAGTCATTGAGCGAAAAGATGCATTGTTTGACCCCACAAAACCCGAATTAATTGCAAAAAAAATAGCCGAGACTTTAAGCGATGACAATTTTCGTCGCTCATTACGTGAGTATGGATTGGAACAGTCCAAGAAATTTTCCTGGAAAGAAAGCGCGAAGCGTGCTTTAGCTGCATTTGAGGCAATTGCCCCCAATTCAAATCAGAATCGCTCTTTTTTCTTACCAGACAAGAAGCATTATGATAATCTCATAAATGCCATATCTGAAATTCCCGATACGCCAATTGGCCCAACCAATGATGACCTGATCAATACTGCCCGGGCTATCTTTGACAATGAAAAAACTGTAGATAGAGTGCTGCGAGCCTGTGAATTATTAAACGAAAAACTCAAATGGCGAATTGAAGGAACTTTTCACGATAACTACAGTCTCTCGCTTCTGAATCGAGAAACTGCGCGCGCATTAACAAAACTCGGTCACGAAGTTGCAGTGTGGTCTTCAAATCAGCCCGGATTTTATATCCCTGAAAAAGATATTTTATCGAAATATCTAGCGGAAAACCCCGATATCGCTCAAATGTATCAGCGTGCCGAGAAAATAGATGATAAAAATGCCGATGTAGTATCTCGCAACATCTATCCGCCTTATGTATCAGATATGAAGGGTCGTATTAACCTGCTGCATCATTACGCATGGGAAGAATCAGGATTCCCTGGCGAATGGGTTCATGAATTTAACAATTATCTGCAAGGAATTACATGCCTATCAAATCATGTTCAAAAGACGCTAATAGACCATGGCGTAAACATACCCTTGTCTGTATCAAGTTGCGGGGTAGATCACTGGGAAAGGGTAATCCCTGACAAAAACTTTCAGATAAAAGCGAAGAAATTCCGTTTTCTTCATGTATCATCCTGTTTCCCTAGAAAGGGCGCAGATATTTTATTAGATGCCTACGGGCAATGCTTTACCAATTTCGATGATGTATCCTTAATCATCAAAACATTTAAGAATCCTCATAATCAAATTCATGAGTTGCTGGCGTATAGAAAAAAAAATAACCATCACTTTCCTGAAGTTGTTATCATTGAAGAAGACTTGACAGATGGTCAGCTTAAATCGCTATATGAACAATGCCACGTAATGGTTGGACCCAGCCGGGGGGAAGGTTTTGGATTACCCTTTGCCGAAGCCATGCTAAGTGGCCTACCAGTTATTACAACCAGATGGGGAGGACAATTAGATTTTTGCAATGATGAAACGGCCTGGCTGATAGATTATAAATTTGAGCAAGCACAAACCCATTTTGAATTATTTGATTCGGTGTGGGCTGAACCGGACAGTGAAGATTTAGCTAGAAAAATGCGGGAAGCATATACTTGTTCAATGGAAAAAAGAGGAAAAAAGGCGGATATTGGCCGTCGCCTCCTTTTGGAAAAGTTTCTCTGGGCTGGCGTAGCCCAGAGAGTGGTGGAATCGGCTAGAAATTGGGCATCGATTCCTGAAGAGCCACACCCAAATATTGGATGGATTACAACATGGAACACCAAATGCGGAATTGCAACATATTCCGCACATCTGTTACGCAGTATGCCGAACAAGATACATATATTAGCAGCACATACAGATACCAGGACCGGTGTTGACCATGCATTCATAACACGCTGTTGGCACCAGGATACACGCCCAGAAAAAGATGACCTAAACCAATTAAGCAAATTGATTGATGAGAAAAAATTAGAGACCCTCGTAATACAATTTAATTATGTTTTTTTTGATTTCGAAAAATTAAATGTATTCTTAGAAAAACAGATCGATGCCGGGCGAATTGTAATTATAATTTTTCATTCAACCCAAGACCCAGATTCTATCCCCGGCAAAAAACTGCGAACATTAATGCCAGCATTAGCGCGATGCCAGCGTTTATTGGTGCATTCCATCAATGACTTAAACAATCTTAAAGATATCGGGCTTATTGACAATGTAACCCTATTTCCACATGGCGTACTCGAATATACACCAGGCCCAAAAGCTGCTCGTAAAGAAAAAATGGTTGCTTCTTATGGTTTTTTCTTGCCACATAAAGGTTTATTGGAATTAATTGACGCATTTGCGCAAATGATTAAATCTGGGGAAAAAGTTAAATTGTTGATGGTAAATGCTGAATATCCTGTTCCGGCATCAGCCGAACTGATACAAAAAGCTCGCGCTCAAATTGAAAAATTGAACATCGGTAAATATGTAAATTTGACTACAGAATATCTTCCGGATAAGGAAAGTCTTGATTTGGTTGCTGAAGCTGACCTGATTGTATTTCCTTATCAAGAAACCGGCGAATCTTCCAGTGCTGCCGTCCGCTACGGGCTTGCAACAGGAAGACCAGTAGCAGTCACCCCCCTAGCCATCTTTGATGATGTGAGTCCTGCAGTGTTGAGATTACCCGGAGTTTTCCCAGACCAAATTGCGCGTGGTATAACAGAAATCCTTCATAACATAGAAAAAAATACTACAACTGTTCAAAGAGTCGAAGAACGCGCCAATCGATGGCGCAGGACTCATTATTATTATCAATTATCCGCACGGTTATATGGAATGATACAAGCCTTGTATCGAAAAAAGTAATTTCAAAATGAAGTAATTGAAAGAAGAAAAATAATGACCTTTTTATCAAAAATATTTAATACTTTGCGCCGTCGATTGTCATCAAAGCCTATTAGCCATGCTGCAATTGTAGAAGAAAAATCTACGCAAGTAATACGAACACTGGCCGAACTTGACCAAATGCTATACAAACTCGACGCTGCTCACAAAATCTCAGATGATGAATTGCGAAAATTATTTCCCACTTTTCACATGGAATTTAGCAAGCGGGTTCCAAACAATCCTTATTCTGATGAATATGCAAAAATTCAATTTGAACTGTATCACAGGATTTCCGGGCGAACGTATTCAACAGACAACGAAAAGTCTGTATTTAATTTAGATTCGGCTACAATCAGTCCATTTCCCTACTATACAAAAAGTTGCGAAACCGTAGGTAATCATCTGACAGCAATTGCGCATCTTATCCGTACTATGGATATAAAACCAGGTGCAAAAATTGTGGAATTTGGGCCAGGCTGGGGAAATACAACATTAGCTTTAGCCATGATGGGGTTTGATGTTACAGCTATTGATATTGAAAAGAATTTCTGCGATCTTATAGACCGTCGAGCTAAGCAAACCGGAGTAAAGATAAATGTAATAAATGCTGATTTTCTGTATATTGAACAGATAGCCGAACCAGTAGAGGCAATTTTATTTTTTGAAAGCTTCCATCATTGTTCCGATCATTTAAGACTAATTAAAGGGCTAGGCAATGCGGTCAAAGAAGGTGGGAAGGTGTATTTTGCATCAGAACCGATAACTTCCGATTTTCCTATTCCTTGGGGCATAAGATTAGATGGGGAATCGTTGTGGGCAATAAGAAAGCTCGGTTGGTTGGAATTAGGTTTTTCTGAACAATATTTCCTAGCGACACTTCAGAAATTTGGCTGGGTCGCAAATAAACATATAATAAATTCCTTGCCTTGGGCAACTGTTTATGAAGCAAAAAAGACATCATATTCCAGAAATTCTTAGGTACATGATGTCAATTTAGGATTATTCTCAACAATGATGAAGAGAAATTGGATGATTATTCAAATAAAATTAATTAAATACAAAAAGCGTATCATCAAAAATCTTTCTACTATAGTAAATTGCATACTACCCAAACAAACAACCTGGCAGCATTTTTTTGTTCAGAGACTCGAAATATTAGATTTTTTTTTGGGGGGAAAATGGAAAAGCTCTCTCAAAAAAACTGGTAGCTATCTTATGAATAAACTAATGTCTATCATTAAACTATCAAGAGTGCGCATATCACGTGATAAACAGCTTTTACTAATTAGTCTTAATTGGCAAAAAAAAATTATATACCCCAGATTTAATACATCTTCAATTGCAATTATTGTTAATATTGGCGAAAATTATCAGAACAATTACATTTGCTTACAAAGCATTTGGTTACATACAAAAAAAACATATAAAATCTTTGCTATAACAAACAACATCAAGAATTCTAGTGTAAGCAATACTGAAAATATTGTTGTCATTGAAAACCCTAATAATGTTACCAATCTTTTAGAACACTATCAACTGATTCGAGGGGGAATAACATCAAGTGAATATGTTTTATTTCTGGATAGTAACTGCATCGTAACAGATAAATACTTCGAATCCATGGTATCTATACTGAGCCATGAAAAAAAGTGCGTTGCTGTTTCAGGAAAAATTGTTGACATCTACAACGAAACACTTCTTTATGCAGGGAGCGATATCTCGCCTAATGGCATAATCAGGATTCGTGGTTTTGGACAACCAGCAGATAAACCAGAATATTCGTATGTTAGTGCTATCGATATGCCGGCAGAAGAATGCATGCTAATGCGCAAGAATGACTTAGATAAACTTTGTGATGAGGACACATCTGGGCAAAACTCTATAACCAGCATTTTGAGAAAGAATGATTGCAAGATACTTTTTCAACCAAATGCCATCATCAAACACCAAGACCCGGAGAAATTCAAAAACTTTGATTCATATAAAATAAGCACTGATCACACTATAAAAAAATTTAACAAGAAAGATCAAATACGCAGCACAAAAATTCTTGTTTTAGATGATTTAATACCGGCAATACGCTATGGGTCTGGATTCCCAAGGCTTTACGAAATGTTGTCATGCTTATCTGAACTTGGGTATTCTGTAACTTTTTTTCCAGTTGGAAATCCAGTCAAAGTTCAACCAGAAACAAGCAAATTACAAGAAAAAGGGATAGAGGTTTTTTGGGGGCAATATGCGAATTCCAAATCTTTTATAAGCGAAAGGCAGAATCAATATGATATTGTCTTGATTAGCCGCCCACAAGTGTTTGAAAAACTTTATGCCCCAGTCAAAGAAAACTTTCCCAATTCAGCAATTATCTATGATGCCGAAGCCCTTTTTTATACACGAGAACAGTCAAAAGAAAAGGTTATAAGCAATATAGCAAGCAAAAACACTGAGAATCTCGCCAAACAAGAAATGCGGCTTTTGGAGCAAGCAGATATGGTCATTTCTGTTTCTTCAATAGAAAAAGAAGCTATGCTGCAACAAAGTTCCCAAAAAAATATAGAAGTATGGGGGCATATTCAAGATATAAAAGAAAACCGCATTCCATTTAACCAAAGACATGGGATCTTGTTTTTAGGAAGTTTCTTTGCGGGGCAAGGTTCCCCCAATGAAGATGCTGCCTTATACTTTGCTAAAGATGTTTTTCCAAAAATACTAGAGAAGCTGGATTGCAAGTTATATATTGTAGGAGCCAATCCTACAAAAGCTGTAAAACAACTTGTATCTAATAAAATTGAAGTGACCGGATATGTCGAAAACCTGGAAGATTATTTTTACAAATGTAGGGTAAATGTTGTCCCGACAAGGTTTGCAGCTGGCATTCCCCTAAAACTTTTGCAAGTAATGTCATACGGGATACCCACTGTTGTTTCTGAACTAATAGCAAGCCAATTGGTTTTATCAAATCACAAGGAAGTATTGATAGCAAAGAATGCAATGGCATTTGCAGAGAAAACACTGCTGTTATATTCCAATGAAACTCTTTGGACTACAATTAGCCAAAACTCATTCAAGTTTGTGCTGGACAATTTTTCAAAATCGAGCATGATGAAAAAATTAGAAACAATAATTGAGAAAAGCTTGACGCTTAGAGAAGAAAGTCAACACATAAACTTAGCCACCCACAATACGCCAGACAAGTTATTTCAACTATGATTATTTCCTTTGATATGCAAGCATTTCAGTCAGCCAATAGAATTGGCGGCATTGGAAAGTATAATTACGATTACCTAAAAACATTGTTTCAGTTATATCCAGAAAACACATATAATCTACTATTCAACGGTCAAAATAAATATCCAGAAACCACAAATTGGGAAAATATTAGTGGTTCTCGTTCAAAAAATGTCATGTACCTCCCCGGAAACGACTGGAATCCAATAAATAAATGGATTGGCTTGTGTAACTTACATTATATAAATACAGATATATTTCACATCATCAGCCCATTTGAATCGCAACAAAACACAGTCATTCCGAACAAGAGATTACCTGCAAAAACAGTAGTAACGATTTATGATTTCATTCCTTACATATACCAAAACTTATATCTCAGTTCACCCACTAAAAAGAAACAATATTTTGAGAGAACCAAGATTATGGAATCCGCAAGCCTGATGCTTGCCATCTCTGATGCAACCAGACAGGATGCAATTAATCTATTCAATGTTCCGCCAAAAAAGATTATTAATATTGGTATCGCCCCATCTGATGACTATTACAACTTACCCGTCCCCGAAGGTACACTACAAGAAAGTGTAAAAAAACGATTTAATATTAACAAACAATTTTTGCTTACGGTAAGTAACACAGATTACAGGAAGAATTTGCCAGCCTTATTAAAGGCCTTTTCATCTTTACCCAAAAATGTTTTGAAAGAATTTATATTGGTTGTTGTCACCAATTCGCAACCACAACATATCGAAACTCATCCTGAAATTAGCCAATATTTATCAGAAAAAACAGACGCAGAAATCAAGATCATCTATTCCGCCAATAATCATGATCTATGTACACTTTACAATACCTGTAGCGCATTTATTTACGCTAGTCTTTATGAAGGTGGAGGATTGCCAGTAATAGAAGCCATGAAATGCGGTGCTGCAGTAATCGCAAGCAATACTTCCAGCATTCCAGAGTTTGCGGGTAGGATAGACAATTTGTTTGACCCCAAGAATATTGATGATATTCGCAACGCAATAGAAAATATTCTAACAAATGAAACTTTTCGACAGGAAATCCAAAGGCATGGCTTAGAATTTTCTAAGACAATCACTTGGGAAAATGTTGTAACTAAAGCGATGAAAGCATATAAAAATCTTCTTTAAAACTTTAGTTTCCGCTAACTGGTCTGGATAAAAAAGAAGGTAATGGGTTCAAAACGTGATAATCTTATTTTTTTGCGCAAATAGATTTCACTGGAGCCCATTACCATGGCAAATCATACCATAGCAATACTGGCGAAAAT
>JAKLPV010000037.1 GCA_022013685.1 Anaerolineae bacterium | reverse complement strand
GATTTTCGCGCCGTTGACCGGGTTGATCGCATATCCGCCGGTGAAGACGCCGGTTTTTTCCTTGTCGGTCGCTTCGCGTTCGATGTCGCTCTGGCGGGCGGCGGCGGTTTTGTAGGCTTCCACGGCGGCTTTTTGCCCAGGCGTGCAGATCTTATCGACCAGCGGATGCTCGGGTGAGAAGACCATAAACGTCGCGCCCCACAACGTGTCGGGACGGGTGGTGAAGACGGTTATTCGATATTCGTTATTCGGTGCTTCGACGTTCGAGTTATCGCGTATCGAATCCCGGTCTATCTCGAAATGCACTTCTGCGCCCTCGCTCTTGCCGATCCAGTTGGTTTGCAGGGTCTTGACGCGCTCCGGCCAATCGATTTCTTCATAATGCAGCAATTCGTCGGCGTACTGGGTGGTCTTGAAGAACCACTGCGACAGGTCTTTCTTGATGACAGGGGTACCGCAGCGTTCGCAGTGACGGTCGTCGCCCCAGACCTGTTCGCGGGCCAGGGTGGTGTTGCAGTTCGGACAGAAATCGACCGGCGATTTTTTGCGGTAGGCCAGGCCTTTTTTGTACAATTGGATGAAGAACCACTCGGTCCACTTGTAATATTCCGGTTCGCAAGAGACCATCTCGCGCCGCCAGTCGAACATCGCGCCCATCGAGCGCAGCTGCCCGCGCATCTTTTCGATGTTGTCGCGCGTGCGCACCATCGGGTGGATTCCGCTTTTGATGGCGGCATTTTCCGCGGGCAGGCCGAAGGCGTCGAAGCCCATCGGGAAGAGAACGTTGTAGCCTTTCATGCGCATGTAGCGGGCGCGCGCGTCGGATGGCGTCATCGCGTACCAGTGTCCGATATGCATGTCGCCGCTCGGGTAGGGTAGCATGGTCAGGGCGTAGTGCTTGGGCTTGCTCTCGTCGATATTCGCGTGATACAGGCCGTCGGCTTCCCATTTGGCCTGCCATTTGGGTTCGATCTCTTTGGGGTTATAGGCTTTGTTCATTCTTACTCCTGCTTTTTTATGGAGTCAAAAATCTCCAGATTTTTGGTTATATATTTCGCTTATTTGCGTCGAAGTACGCGGCGCGCATGAACAGGGATCGCTTGCAGCGCGGGTTGGGCGGCGGGCGCGCGAAGAAGACGGCCAAGAAGGCTGTGCACACTTCGAACAACATTCTTGATGGTTTGGGTGATCTTCTTCATCACAGCCTCCTCTTTCGATTGGAGGTGACAGTCACTTTTAAAGTGACTGTCACCTTTGCCCATAAACCAGATTTAAACAAAAATTTCCTCATCCACACTGGGACGAAGAAATTGGACGCTCTCCGCGGTACCACCCGGTTTGTAACGCAAAATGACATTTTGCGCAACCTCTTTAGCCGCTATAACGGGCCAACCCGGCGCTGACTACTGGTTGACCGTTCAGCTTGTAACCTTGAACTTTCAACCTGGTTCACCAGCGCAGCCTTCCACCATCTGATGGATAACAGGCGAGTTCGGCCTTTCGACTTCGCTCAAGGCGACGTCTTTGCGCTCCCGCTGGGCGCCATGTTGGGCTTTCACCTCGCTCTACCCCTGCGGGGCACACGTCCCAACTCGCTGACGGGATGACCTACTACTCCTGCCGTGGCTTTTACCTATTTTGAGAACAGAGATTAGAGATTTGTCCGAAAACTACTCTCTAATCTCTGTTCTCTTTTTACTATTCTGGTGGACCCAGAGGGATTCGAACCCTCGACCTTCTCAATGCCATTGAGACGCGCTCCCAACTGCGCTATGGGCCCTTCCTTTTCACAGGGCGAAGCCGATTTTACAACACAAACCCGGTTTCGTCAACCAGCGGTTTTGAAGATTTTTGGTAATCGTTCAGGAATACCCCAAACGTTTGTCATTTCGACCGCAGGGAGAAATCTTTTGCTGCTGTGGCGAAGATTTCCCCTGAAGGAAGCAAGATTATAGCCGTGAGTTTGATTTTTGGGTAGGGGCTTACTGTTTGCGCCCGTGGCGGGCGGCTTTTATGAATAGATGCTGATTAATTCTGTGATACGTTTCCAAACGTTGGCTTTATGTTCGGAAGGGTAAAATCTCCAAAAATTAGAAAACAGATATTGATGAATGCTGAAACAAAACCCGCCAACAAAGGCACATCATCAAAGGTAATATTTCTGTCCCATAACTTAAGTGAAACACCTTCTGCGAGTTCACATACTAATTTTGGTTTTCGGGTACAAGGTTGGTGAAAAATAGGAGGAACAATGCTTTTCTGGAATGCTTCGGTTATAACGTCATCCTGAAATAGTTGTTTTTCTGTAGCAATTGGCGAACTTGGAATTGATAGCTGATAAGTGAAATAAATGATGGAATACGCATAGAGCATTACAACTATTAGAAAAGAGATTAAACCCATCGAACCCGTCAAGAAAAAACTGGATTTCAAAGGTTTACAATGAAATAGTTTTTCTATAAGTCGAAGTAAAAACCATGAGAATAAACCTAATACCATTCCTAAAAATATGGACGGTACAAGTATGCTAAAAAGCAAGGTCAAATTTGCAAAACTCATTATTTTGGCTTTTCGATTTGGCTTAGCAGCTCAACGGCTTGCCCAGTGCATTATCCCGGTGATCGTGCGGGACGTTTTGTTGGGCAGCCCACCACCTAAAGACTTCACCGCTTTTTATACCGTGTGACAAACTTGCTCAAACAGACTTTGTGGGCGGATTCCATTGCTTTCAATATAACTTCGTAAATATCCTTGCGCCAAAATATCTTTGTCTCTATGTTTCCAATTCGGATTGAGCATTTGTGGGCGTTCAATCATCACATATTGAAATTCTGGTTTTACTGCATGGATTTCAACACCGCAAAAATTTACTGGTTCCAGATTTAACCAATTTGACGGAAACCAAATGCTGCCTTTTTCACCGTTATGGGTCCATCGGGCTTTATCAGAGATTTCCACATGCCCCAACTGTATTTTGACATCTTCCCGCTTTAATCTCAAATCGCCATTTTCCAGCAGGTTGACTTGCCAACCACAACTTGCGAACAACTCGGAAAATCCTGGAATTAGATCATGTAGATTTAAAGTGAGATAGTCAAGGTCATCGTGTTCTCTGAGCATACGGTTTTCATAAATATCCACCGTAAGGCCGCCCCATACCCACGATGTCGTTTTCAGGCTTTTGGAAGAGGCTTCCACCAATTCCATTGCAGAGAGATTTAACTCATTTCTATTTTTCATACTAACGGTTTGTTGATTTTTACCAAGAATGTGGTTGTAATTCTTCGTTATTCCGTAAGTCGTCGTATTCGCTCAAAATATTTTCAAACCCAAAACCGATTTTTAATTCTTTGGTGTCTTGGTAATTGAAGAAATTCATTGCTTGCCCTTCACCTAATATCATTGTGGAATTTTCTGAGTCTACTTTGCCAACAAAGATATGTTGGTCAACTATGATATTAGGAGCATATTCGTAATTGTACCTTTTCCACAAAGACAAGCTAAAGTTAAGTCCTACTTCTTCATCCAATTTCCGTAACCGCTGTTGTTCTTTTTCTGCAAGGGTAAATTTTTGCTTTGCCATTCATCCAGTGTACGTTGTTTATTCGCCCTGTCCATAAGTAAACATGTGTAGCCTATATCTGAAATCCAATCTGATGTAAAAAGGGTAAAAACCCTCAACGATAATGCTCTTTATTTGGACAATTTCGCGGCTTTTTTGGGATCTGGTTTCTCATCTGTCTCGGACTTTAATTCCGGCATTCGCTCGGGAAGACGATAGATGATAGCTTGGCTGAAGGCGACCCACTGGCGTTCCTCGGCATCGCGGTTGATAGGTAGGGTGAAGCCCAGGGATTCTCGCAGTTTGGGGGTAAAAACATCGAAGCTGGCTTTAATGTAATTGCCCCAGCCAATGGCAGATTCCTCGGCAAAGTGGGGAGATATCAGCATAATGACCAGAATGATCGCCGCGATCCACCAATCGGGCATGGACTGCGCGTAGATGGCGAAGCCAATATATTCGAGAAAAAGTACAATGCTGAGAAAACCAACATTGACCCAGAAATCGACCTGGGTTTTGGCGTTGTCTAGTAGTTCGCGATAATCTTTGGGGACAATCGCCAGAATGCGGCTCCAGCCATCAATTGATTCGATTCCATACATAACGCGTGGATACGTTTCAAACGAGCGTAAGATGTTGCCAAAGCCAGTTGGCAGGAGCAGGTCTTCGCGGTCAGGAAAGCGTTCAGCCAGTTCGCGCATCAGGCGGCTGCGTTTGTTGCGCTGTTCACGTGGAAAGGTTTCTTTTTGTTCGCGAAACTGGTCATCCAGTTCATCAATCTTTTCCAGGAGTTTGTTGTATTTGCGTTTTTGCAATTTGCCAATCAGCTTGAGCGGATTCCAATCGCCGTAGCCTTCCAGGAAACGATACAGTCCGTGATTACTGACCAACAGGAAAATGCCGCCGAGCCAGGAGATCACTCCAAACAGGGTGGTGCCGATGATCAAATCAGATTGCATGGATGCCAGCAAGGTTTGGCCATAGCCAAAACTGCTGGTAATTTCTGTGACCATGGCAACAAATATCACAAATGGCAGGAAGAATGCCATCACGAAGTTGCGTTCAAAGAGCTTCGGTAATTCGCCAAACATGCTTATTTGCCTTTTGATTTTCTTTTCTTTTTGTGTTTAGGCGGAGGGGCATCTGTTGTAAAATCGCCTGCTAGCCTGGTTGTGACTCCGCCTACTAACATCAACTGGGTTATATATAGGCTCACATATGAAAAAGCAAGCACCTGCTGCTGGAAGTGAGGTGGTTTCGCTGATGAGATATCTTTTTTTATGTTATTGTAATAAGCTTGAGCTTGATTTCGCAATTCGAATAATTTCTTTTGTATACCTTCAATTCTCTTTGCTAAAAGTGGGAAATATAAGGCAAAAAACGGCCTAATTAATGAAACAAAAAAATTCACAGATATTATCAGAAGAATGACAGGTGGCGCAATTGGGCTTATCGTGTATGCTGTAATAGAAAGGATGCGCTGTTCGATTTTTTTTGATTTAAATAAGTCGACTATTAAGGCTGGTGCCAAAAACACATAAACAGGCAATAAATATAGTATGAGAATAAATAGAAGTATTTCATAGGCTGAAAACATTTTAGATTCATCCAATCTTTGGGAAGAATGATTTTTTACTAACCACTTTTTTTCTAATTTTATTGGTAATGAAGGCTAGCTTAGCTAAGTTGAACTAGAAACCTTCTGCCGCAATATGAAATAAGACAATCTCATGTTTGAAATACTCTCGCTCCACGATAAATTCAATAGTCCCTTTAGATTGTAGAAGTGCTGATGGTGTTCATCTGCCTTCTGTTGCTGGATTTATATAAACTTCTGGGAATTGCACCGGAACTCTGCCTTTTAGATGTTAAGATTTCTTGCGTGTCTACCCAAAGGTTTGCGGCTTGCCCCGCATGCTCCTGCAAACGTGGACTCTGCCTGGGAGCAGAAAAAACTCGAAGCCAAAAAGCTGCTTGTAAATAGCGCACGTCGTGACACTTGCGCCGCACTCCCTAAGGACGCCGGGACGGTGTGCGTTTGTTGCTGTGCAGGTGAACGGTAATCCCCAACAGCCTGCCCTGAGTGCAGTCGAAGGGTGCTCGTGACAAGAGCCTGTTATCTGAGGAGCCGGATGATACGAAAGTCTCACGTCCGGTTTGGGAGTGACGGCGGGGTGAGCAATTGCCCCGCCGACCATAATTAGGTGGCGGTTATTTTGAAGAATCCGCAACAATTGCAATACGTTTTTGTAACACGTTTTGGATTATGCCAAGAAATCTTGTTAGCACAGGTTTCTCTATAATGTTTTCTGGTACATCTTCACTTATGGGGCAATGTACTTCGACTGGAACTAAATCTAATTTGCATTTATATGTATCTAGGCTAATAAGTACAAATGGTTCTGTGTCATCATTCTCTTTTTCATCATTTCTAACAAACTTGTGAAAATAAGAATAGCCAAGTTCATCGGATATAGAACTGTTGATACCATATCTTTCGCAGTCTTTCGAGCAGTTGCGAATTAAGTTGCTGTAAATATTGCTGATAAGCGGGTGGAGTATAAAATTGTATAATTCTGTGGGTCGTGGGCTCGAAAACTCAGTGTAGTTATACATGTTTAGTAGCAAGTCAACTACTTTATTCAAATCCAGACGAATCAAAGCGATTTGTAACAAGTATTCTACTCCCCGCATGAATGGCCTTTGGTCTTGCCCCTGCTGCTCAGAACGTACTACTAGAAAAGGCACATTTATAAGTCCAACCAATAACGTTTTTATTAATAATTCTTCATCAATCACAAATCCCCATTTTCTATGATAGATACCATCCATAGCATAATCGGCAAGTATGAAAGGCAGTAATTCTGAACCATCCCAAGATAATGATGAGAAGTTTTTCCAAAAGAGTTCAACTTCGCTTATTGTTGGATAGCCTAAGTTATTCCAAAACCGTTGCTTTATACTTTCTAATTGTTCAGGCAATGTCAGTGAACCCAGAAAAAACAATGAAGCCGTTTTGGGATATTTTCGTAAAATACGTTCAAGGTCATGTTTTTGCCAAACAACAACCCTTGGCTTTGGATAAGTGTTTTGGAATTCCTTAATCCAGTCAAGTGTCGAATTTGAGATTACATTGTTTGTAAAAACGGCAAAAACATCAACATCTTTGCGGGCAGCAGAATTAAGTATGATACTTTGAACAGTGGATTTTTTTAGAGTATTTGAGCGATGTTTAACTTCAACCCACCAGTTTTCTAAAACTATCGAGTCGTCGGGCTCAACTTTTGCGTATTTTCCAGACAAGTCTCGTCCACCATCAGTAGCAGAAACTCCTTCACCGCCTTTTCTCCATTCTAAATTCTTGAATCCCATATCATCCAAGAGGTAGAAAGCAAGTTTTTCAAATTCATCGGGGCGGAGGTTTTCTATTTGATAATTCATATTTGTATTTTATTGTGTTAGGAGGTTAGCCACCCAATTATAGATTTTCCCGCAGCGGCTTAAATTACTTTGGGCTGTATTCATCTAACCATTCAATGGTTTTGCCCTTGATATTTTACATGCCTGGAGTAGATAGCGTAGCAAAAAATAGTGAATAGAGCAAAATCTCAATACCCCCCGCCTGGTTGGCTCTTTTGGTTTTGTGCCGCTTATCAAGGCAGGCAAAACCGGCAAGAGCAAGATCCCTACCCACAGGCAGAAGACGCTGACAAGCTATTTAACGATTAACAAATATTATACGCCAAAACCCCGGCCAATTTTGGGCGGGGGTTTTGGTTCGCTGCTTCAAACGAATGTCATTGATCCGCTTTGTCTGTTAGCTTACTTCATCCCGCACCGAGGGCAGGATGCCCGTCGCCAGGAGGGCCAGAGCAGCGCCCGCGCTGAGAATGTTGAGGGCATAACGCAGGATGGCGGCGGCGTTCATCATGCGCAAGCCGGAAAAGACGCCCGGCAGCGCCCCGAGCAGGAACAGGATCGCCAGCACAAGGGCCAGGTTCAGCCCGGCCTTCTTTTTCTTCCAAACCCAAAAGGCTGCCAGCGCTGCCAGCCCCGCGCCGATGACTGCTGCGCCATAATTGAGATAGATCATCACTTGCCCGCTCAAACCGAACGCGCGAGTCAGGCTGAACAGATTGAATGCGCCGCTGGCGGAACGCTGCGGGAAAGTCCCGCTGCCGGGCTGCCGTTCGCCGCCCTGGAATTCCCCGCTCTGCGGGAGATTCCCATTTTCGGGTCGGAAATTAGCCCCCTGCGGCATGTCTCCGGGCAGGCGTCCGGCGGGATTCGCCCCGAAACTGCTCAAAAAGAGTGTTGCCAGGCTAACCAGCGCCAGGAGGATAAGCAGGATGGTGATGGTTAGCAGTGATTTTGGGAGAGAAGTTTGCATATTGACCTCGCAAGATTATTAGACTTCTTGCAAAAATTGTATTTTACTTGTAACCGTCCTTCGACCCTTCGACAAGCTCAGGACACCGCTGCGCTTCCTAGCTTAAGTTATCGCTGTCCTGAGCGGAGGGCTAAGCGCCCTGAGTGTGTCGAAGGGTTGCGCAGCCCGTAGTCGAAGGACGCTCCGCTCACACCGTCCCGGCGTCCTTCGGGAGGACTTGTTGTAGCATTTATGCAAGCTATCTATTCTGAGCGCAGGGCTTCCATGGGGTGCAGGTTGGCGGCGCGGTAGGCCGGGTACAGGCCAAAGAACAGGCCAATCCCCAACGAGAAAGAGAAAGCCAGCAGGATGGAAGAGGCCGTTACAAGCGAGTTAATCAGCCCCAGCGCGCTGACGGTTTGGGCAATGCCGACGCCCAGCAGAATGCCAAGGATTCCGCCCAACAGGCTGAGGGTCATTGTCTCCACCAGGAACTGGAGCAGGATGTGGTCTTTGCGCGCGCCGACCGCTTTACGCAGGCCGATTTCGCGCGTGCGCTCGCTGACCGAGACCAGGGTAATGTTCATAATCCCGATCCCGCCCACCAGCAGCGAGATGGCGGCAATTGCGCCAAGGAAGGTGGTCAGGGTGGTGGTGACGGTGCTGAGCGTTTCGAGCATGTCGCTCTGGCTCTGGACGCGGAAGTCGGCCTCGGCGCCGGGTTCGATTTTGTGCTGGCGGCGCATGATGAAGTTGATCTGGGCTGTGACCGTATCGACTGCCTCGGCAGAGGCTGCCGATACCGCGATGGAACTGACCGTTTTCTGTCCGTTGCGGATGGCGTTTGCGCCGAACAGCTTGAGATAACCCGTTTCGAGCGGAATCAGCACGATGTCATCCGGGTCGCTGAAGCCGGAACTGCCCTTGGCTTTGAGAACGCCAACCACCGTGAAGCGCGCATCGTCGATTTTGACCGTCTGACCGACGGCTTCGCTGTTTGGGAACAGTTCCCCGGCGGTGGTTGCGCCCAGCACAGCCACCTGTTTGTTGTTCTGGCGGTCGTTGGTGGTGAAGAAGCGTCCGCGCTCCATTTCGTAGGAATAGACCTTCAGGTAATCTTCGCTCGTGCCGGTCACAGAAACGCTGTAACTGTCGTTTTCAAAGACAACCGTGCTGCTGGCCTGGTAGACGGGCGCAATCCCGGCAATATCGGTCAGGGCGGCATTGAGCGCCTGGTAGTCTTTGTAGGTCAGCGCTGAAAAGGCTGGCGGCGCTCCCCCGGCCTGCGGGCGCTGCGTCCGCCCGGATTGAATCGAGAGCAGGTTGGTGCCGGAACTCTGAATCTGGCTGGTGATGTCGCTGGTGGCGCCGTTGCCAATAGCCATGAGCGCAACCACAGCCGCCACGCCAATCACGATGCCGAGAATGGTCAACCCGGAGCGCAGTTTGTTTGCCATGAGACTGCGCAGGGCGGTGAGGATGTTCTGGGTGAGCAGCATGGTCACATCTCCAGTTCGGGGCGCGGCGTACCGGCGGCGATGGGGTTTGGGTTGGCTGTATCAGACGTGATCAGTCCATCGGACAGGCGCACGATGCGGCGGGTATGCCGGGCAACAAAGGGATCGTGGGTGACGAGGATGACCGTCTGCCCAAAATCGCTGTGCAGGCGTTGGAACAATCCCATGATCTCCTCGCCGGTTTTGTTATCGAGCGCGCCGGTGGGTTCGTCGGCGATGAGGATGGCCGGTTCATTGACCAGCGCCCGCGCAATCGCCACGCGCTGCTGCTGGCCGCCGGAGAGTTCAGCCGGGTGGTGGCGGACGCGGTCTGTCAGTCCGACCATTTCCAGCGCTTTGAGGGCTTTTTCGCGGCTGGCGCGCGCCCCCAGTCCGCTGTACCCAAGCGGCAGGAGCACATTTTCAAGCGCGCTGGTGCGCGAGAGCAGGTTGAACTGTTGGAAGACAAAGCCAATCTTTTGGTTGCGAACCTGGGCCAGTTGCGAGTCCTTGAGTTTTTCCACCGTTTGCCCGTCCAGGCTGTACGAGCCACCGGTGGGAACATCCAGGCAGCCGATGATGGACATGAGCGTGCTTTTGCCCGACCCCGACGGCCCCATGATGGCAAGCATTTCACCATTTTCGATGTCGAGTGAAACGCCCGCCAGGGCGTGAACTGCGTTTTCACCCATCTGGAACACTTTGGTCAGGCTGCGTAGTTCGATGAGCGCCATATCAACCTCCGAAGGGCATCATTCCGCCCGGGTTTCGCTGCTGGTCTTGAGTAGTGCCAGAGGTGGACGAGCCGCCGACCTGCACCTGGTCGCCTTCTTTCAGCCCGCCGCTCTTCACCAGCGTAACCAGGCTCCCGGCTAGGTCGCCGGTTTCCACATCCACCCGCTGCGTCAGCCCATCCGCGCCAACCCGCAAGATATATTCACCCTCCGTGTCACTTAACACCGCGCCGACCGGCACGGCCAGCAGGGCGCGCGGCTCGCCGGTGGTCACAATCACGTTGGCGGTTGCGCCGAACAGGATGGATGAATCGGGCCGCTCGACTGAGACGATAACGGTATATTTGACCAGCCCGCTGACGGTTTGCCCGATGGGGTCAATCAGGGTCACTTTGCCGGTCAGAATCAGGCCGGGGAGCGAATCGATGCTGATTTCCGCCGGGTCGCCCGCTTTGACCTGGGTGATTTCCGATTCGTCAATGGCGAGTTCCACTTTCAGGGTGCTGTAATCTACCAGCCCCATGGCAGTTGCGCCGTTTTGGATGACCTCGCCCGGTTGGGCGTACAGCACAATCACTTCGCCGTCGAAGGGCGCGAGAATATACATCGCATTGGCCTGCTCGCGCGCGCTGGCCACGCTGGCCTCGGCCTGCGCCAATTCGGTGGAAGGCTTTCCACTTTGCAGGCGTTCCACTTCTTTCTGGGCTTCCGCCAGTTGAATTTTGGCCTTTTCCACGTTCAAGCGGGCCGAATCATAGTCGGTCTGGGCGGGTGTGCCGGTGTACCAGTTGAGTTTGGCCTTCAGTTCGTTCAGGCTGAGTTGGGCGTTGGTCAGGGCCAAAGCTGCTTCTGTTTTGCGCGAGTCGCCATCCGATAAATTTTGAACCATCCGGTAGCGGTCAGAGGCGCGCGCTACGCTTTGTTCTGCCTGCCGGATTTGGGCTTCGGTATTCATGATAAGCGCATCAGAAGCGCGCGGATAATCGAGCGAGGCGAAGGTCTTTTCGGCATCGGCCAGGGTTTGTTCGGCGGTGACAACATCCAACTGCGCCTGGTTCAGGCTGAGGGCGTTATCTTTCAAGTTGTCCAGGGTTTCCTCGTTGGAAGCGAGATCGGCGCGCGCCTGGAGGATGCTGGCCGGGACGGAATCGAGGCGCAGGCTTGCCAGCACATCGCCTTTTTTGACCCGGCTGCCCGGTTCGACGTTGACCGTCTCGATGACGCCGTTGGTTCCCCAGGCCAGGGTGGTCAACTGCCCGGCGCTGAGTGTGCCGCTCGATTGGATGCTCGTGCCAAGCGTGATGGTCGTGACCGGCTGGAACGAGACACTGGTCTGGGCGTTGGCCTGCCCGGCGCAAGCGCTGAGCAGGAGCGCCGCCAGGAGCAGGAGCGGGAATATCTTCAGGTATTTTTGCATGGGTGATGTCCTTTCAGGAAGTGACCGATTCTGGATGTTGTGATTCTAAAATTACATCCTGTGAAAATGCTGTGAAAATCATTCATCAGGGCGCGCTTTCGGATGTCTCGCTTGGCTCAGGGGTCGCGGTTGGGGCAGGGCTGGTGGCGGTCGGTGTGCTGGTATAGGCCGATGAGTCTTCCGTGGCAGTCGGGGTGGAAGTAACCGTCGCTTCGTTGTCTGACACCACGATTTTCACGAAAACGGATTCGCCAAACGTCGCGCCGGATGCGTTTTGCAGTTTCCAGTAACCGGTGTATGTGCCGGTTGTGCCGGGCGCGACCATTGCGATGGAGACATCCAGCGTGCTGCCGGAACTGGTCGCGGCGGAAAGCGCTGTTGCCGCGCCGCTCATTGCATCGCCACTGACATAGATGATGGAGTAAGAAGTTGACCAGGCGCAGGTTCCGGTATTCTGGAAGCGCCAGGTTTTGGTAAAGGATTGGCCGGGAACCAGCACCGTTCCATCAGGGATGGTCACATCACTGACATAGACTGCATTGTCACAAGCGTTATTTGTGTTGGCAGCTACAACAGGCGCAGTTGAATTTTGAACCGGGGGCAAGGTCGATATCAAGGTCGCGGTGAGTTGATGCGTCAAGGTGAAGGTTGGCTGGAGTGTGGGGGTGGCGGCCGCCGCAGCCTCCTGGGATGAGAGAGTCATGGCAACGGAGGTGTAGATTTTTTCAAGCGCGATCTCTGCCGCGGGAGTTTCCGTGGCTGCGCCGCAAGCGCTCAGGAGCAGCGCCAGGACCAGGAATGGGGTGAGAAGATTGGGTTTCACGGCCAGGCTCCTCAGGCCGGGCTGGCGGCCGGTTTTTTCCCAAACAGGCTGACCCCTTTTTCAACGATCAGAACGAGGGCGACGATGACCGCCAGCTTGAGCAGTGAGCCGAATACGCCCGCCAGCCCGCGCGTGAGTGATGCGCCGTGTTCATCGCCGCCGCGCTCGGGCATTTCCTCCGGGCGAGTTCCTTCAGCGCTGGTCATGGTCAGAGGCTGCCTGCCCTCCTCACCAGAACTGGAAACGAGCGAGGTGCTGTTTACGACGAGATAAAATCCGCCTGCGACAACCGCCGCGACGAGCAGGATGATGGCTATTCTCAAAATTGTTTTCATGGCTGACTTCTTTCCGGGAGTGAGTGGGGCAGGTCAGCTTCCCTGACCCGCCCCTGTGGGATGGGAGGATGGCGATTAATTTTCGTCGTCGATTCGCACCGGCTGGGCGAGCAGGGTATCGGCGCGGCGGAACAGGCTGGCGATGGGGTTCACGGCGTAGCGACCAACGCTGGCGACAATCCACTTCCAGTGCAGGGCAAAGTGGATTCCGAGCAAAATCAGCGAGGCGTCGGAGGCGAGTTTGTGGATGCTTTTCCAGCCGCGGCTGACTTCCCCAACCTGAATCCCCAGGGTGGAGAGAACGTCTTTCGAAATCAACAGTCCGCTGAGCATGGCGCCGACCATCGCGGCGAAGAACAACAGGTCAACGATGTAGTTCAGGCGCGAGCGGTGGAAGACCTTCTTGAAATATTCTGTGGTGAGGCTGACAATCCACTTCCAGTGAAAGAGCAGATGGATGACGATGGCCGCGCCAAAGGCGAGGGAGAGCCATTCGTGAATGGTGTTGCCGGTCAGGTGCGGGTTGGCAACTGCCAGGAAGGCAGTAAAAATGGTCAGGTCGATGATCAGGTTGGTTTTGTTGGACACGAGTTACTCCTTGGATGAATGTGCAATTCCGATTTACAACTGCCATTCTAAAATTCAAGGCTGTGAGAAAACCAAGAGCGGGCTGTGAAAAGGCTGTGAAAATATATTCGGATGAATAAAAAAACCGGGTAGGTTCAAGCGAATCTGCCCGGCATAAAAAACTTTGCTGCACACCACCTTTACGGATTTAGCCCGCCGCCAGGGCCGCCACCCGGCCCGCCCCCGCCGCCTGGCCCACCGAAGCGGCCTTGCGCGCCAAGTAACGTGGTGATACCAGAGATGGTAAAAGATTCCATCTGGCTGCCGCCGCTGTACGCTCCTGCGGAATACAGACCAGCGCTTGCGGAACCGGTTGAGCTTCCGCCGGAGTAAACGATATACTGCTTCCCATTTTGCAGGTCAGGGGATGAAAACACCACTGATTGGTAGTCTTTGGTCGGGGCGAAGGTTAATATTTCCTGACCATCGGCAGTCTCGATGCGCACCAGCGCATTGGCGGGTTGCACTGCCTGGAAGTTGTAAAGCACTGAATACTGCGTCGAGGACTGGCTGGGGGCCTGCGCCATGCCCGAGCTGCCCACCGCGACGAAAAATCCGCCGCTGATGTTGAAGGAACCCGTGT
>JAKLPV010000036.1 GCA_022013685.1 Anaerolineae bacterium | reverse complement strand
CTAAAGAGGTATCAAAATGGGCTTTTTTCGCCCCACTTGATGTACAGAATCAAAAGCTCTACAGGAAAGAAAAAAAGCTGGTATGAAAAGAGTAAGTTATTTTTTCGGCATTCCTTAGCACCAGAAGGTGGTGAAGCGCAATTATGGCTCGTGCGAGAGTTGCACAGCGGGATTACCTTGCGTAGCGGTTGGATGAGCCAGCAAGATGAAGTCGCTTTTATGAACTTTCTCCAACCGATTGCCGATCTGGGCCTGCCAATTTCCCTGGTGATGAGTGATAAACAGCGTGGGTTGGTTCCGGCGATACCAAGGGTCTTCAAGCATGCCAAGCACTGTTTTTGCCAGTTGCATTATCTTGGCAATGTCGCAGAACCCATCCACAAGGCAGACGAAGCCATGAAAATCGAACTGCGACAAGGTGTGCGCCAGGAGATTGGGCCGCTGGTACGCCAGGAAAAGGTTGAAAAGGAAGGCGTTTTGACCGTTACCGGTGTAATTCCTTCGCCGGTGGAGGCTACTCCGCCTTCTGTTGAACAGGAACAAGTAGCCGTTTTGCAAGACATTTCACGGCGAATTCGGTACTTGTTGACCCTAAAGGGTCGCCCGCCCATTTGTCTGGCAGGCATCGAAATGTTTGAGCGCCTGACAGAAGTCAAAGATTGCCTGGAAAGATTGATCGCTCATCATTCACACCCTCAGTTAGAATTGCTCTACCAAGGGTTGTGCCTAACGCTTCAACAGGTTCAACCGACTTACAAACACCTGCATCAGGTAGCAGGCTGGCTTACACAGATTGCTGATTTATTAGACCCGCAAGGGAAACCTCTGCGCTCATCGGCACAAGTACAAGATGACCTGCTTGATTACCTGGTGAAAATTGAAACCATCAGCAACCAGCAATCCGAGTTGCAGCCGTTTTTCCAAACCATCCTCAAAACCACCTTCAGCTATGCTCCCGGATTGTTCCACTGCTACGACATTCCTGGCTCTCCTCGCACCAATAATGATCGAGAAAGTGATTTCCGCGATCTCAACCGGCGTCTGCTACGAACAACCGGACAAAAGGGCTTGACCCGCCGCATCATTCAGCGCACCGGAGCCTGGGAACTGCTCCATCGCCCACATTCTTTGCAAAACACAATCCTGGCTTTTAGCCATATTGATACCCAGGACTTTGTAAAGGAGCGAAAACGCATTACCCAGCACCGCGACCGTTTCAAAATGCACACCCGTTCTCAAAAACAATCCGGTTATCAACTCAAAAAACTGGAACTGCGTTGGGCCAATCTTTTACCCAACTCTTCATAGCAAGTTTTGCGGTACTGCCAAAATTCATATTTTCTGCCGAGGCAAACCAGATATCATTGAGTGCATATTTGAACGGGATCTGATTTGTCACGGCCTGTTGCATCAAATCTCGATACATCTCGTTCTTGGTTTTGTCTGAACGGCGTTTTTCTTTCCCGCTTTTCGGGTCAAGATACCGTTCTGTTTTCTGAACCAGTTCAACCCCAACAGGTAATGAGACCCCGCGATTGTGATATAGGCAAGTGACAAAGTTGATGCCTTTGACATTGCGTTGTTGAGAATGATCGTAGTACCAACAAATGCTGTCGTTTTCATCGGTGTATGGTTTTTCGGCAATGCTATCATCCACAATCATGACACCGTTTTCATCTTCAATTTTGCGCACGTGTGGTTTGGCAATCCGCCACAAGTCAGCAGAAGTTTGCTTTTCACCTGCCAGCCAACGCTGGGTTTGATCGTGACTGATTTCGCCATCCAGCACTGAAGCCAATCCGGTCGCGGTGGTTTGCCCGAAGGCGCTAATCAGATACTCGCTGTATAAATCAAGTAGTTTGCCATTTTTCATTCGCCAAGTTTACGCTATCTCTGCGTAAGGTGAGTTAGATAAATGTTACCGGGTTAGCGTAACCGCAGGGCTTTGCGCAGGCGTTGCCAGGTGCGTTGGGCCAGGTTGGCAGCCTGGGGCGCAATCTCCCGACGAGTATAGCGGGCCTCGATAAAAGCAGTTGTTAAGGTCTCTATATCGGGTTCGGCTTCGGGTAGGGCGTTGTCAAGGCGTTGGGCAAACTCTGATGGTGTTTGTGACAGGCTGCGGGGGAGTCCGCTTTCGCCGCTGCGGCGCAGAAAGGCCTGGTAATAGAAATAAATCTTGTTGCGCGGGTCAAGTCGCCGTAGATTAATCCATCCTTCAAGCAACTGGCGTGGGCTACGCCTTTGCCGCAAACGAGCCACCCCGGCCTGGACCGCTTCGCGCACCCCGGTCCTCGCGCGGACGAAGAATTCGCGCAGCCGCTTCCACCAGTCGGCCAGCAGCGCAAAAAAGCGGAAGCGGCTCAATTCAGCGACCAGTTCTTCATTTTGGAGCAATATCTGGCGCACGGCAAAGATAACGATAGACAGAAGCACAACCCAGAAGAAGGCTTGCCTGAAATACTCCATCCAAAGCGGGGCGGCGCTCGGATCGATTGCCTGCGTTTCGGGCATCTGAAGAAATTCAGGCCCCTCAGGCTCGGGCATGGGCACTTCTTCGAGTGGAGGCTCTCGATTAAAGAGTGTAAAAACGCTGTTTATAAAAAGCACGAATAAGGCAAAAACAAGCTGCAGGATAAATAGGAGCACTTGCAGGATGATGCTCAAGCCATAGCCAAGTACGTACAGGAAGCCCATGCTGTAATTGGTCGGCAGCAAGCTGACCACAAGCACCAGCACACCCAGAAAAACCAGGCTGTATTGCGCCCAACGCCCGGCCAGGTCGCCGCTGACCGGCACATGGTTCAATCCCCAGCGGGCTTGCAGATCCATAAACTGGGTCAGGCTGAAGAGCGCAAGGCCCAGCATGAAGTAAATCAGGGTGCTGGCGCCCCCGCCTGCCAGGGGTGCCAATTGCAGTATAACCAGTTCGGCGTTTCCAGCAGCGCGCAGGTCGATGCGCATGATGGCGGTCAGGATGACCAGGAAAATTCCGATGCTCAGGGTCAGAGTCAGGATACGTTGGCGCACCGGCGGCTGGGAGAGTTCAAGTGCATCGGGAAACTCGTGCTGCAAACGGACAAAATCCAGATCCAATTTGGCAAGCAGTTCGGCGAAATAATCGGCCAGGAACCAGACAACCAGCGCAAGCACAACTGCCAGCGCAAAACTACCAGGAAAAATGACATCAATCCCTTCGGGCCAGCGCGGCAATTCTGCCAGGAAAGCCGCCCAGCCATAGGACAGGCCAACCATCAAACGCAACCCAAGCAAGATAACCAGCCAGAGAGCGCCTAAATACAGGAACCATTCCCCGCCAAGTGGGTCGAGTTTTCTCAAGCGCTGATAACTGCCCAGGCGAGCCAGGGCTACCAGCAAGGCTGCCAGGCTCAAGTACCAGGGATTCCAACCGATGAAAATTTGGCCGAGCAAAACAACGAACGTCTGGGCGGCACAAGCCAGCATAACGGCTACCAGCAGGCGACTGGCGAGCCTGAAGGCCTTCTCATTGATTCGCGCATCAACATTGAAAAAGGATGGTTTCATCTTCTACCCGCGCCAGATATCAAGGTCGCTCTCTTTCGAGATAGCAATGGCTGGGACGCCAAAAATGGCCGCCTTTTTCTGAATATCCTTAACATGCGAAACCATGCCAGACAGGATCAACATGGCATTCTGGCCAGCACGGCGAGCCAGGTATAGCTCATTGAGCAAGTCATCCTGCACTTGCCCGGTAATCACCAGCAGGGTTGTTCCCCAGGGCAACAAATAGCGTTCGCGCTGAACAAGAGAAGCAAGTGGGGATTCATGCGTTATTTCAGCGCGGGCCAACAATTCAAGCATACGCATCAGGTGACCTTTACCCTTGCGCGGTGGAAGAGGCTGCGGCAAGCCATCGATGGCAAGCGAATCATGGCCGTTGATTTTTATTCCGGCGCTCTGACGTTTCTGAATGACCCAGGATGCCAGCGAAGCCGCAATCACTATGCCCAGCTCGGTCGAATCGATGCGCCCATGAAAGTTGTAATCATCAGCATTCAAGTTAAGGTAAATCATCGTCTCGAGCGAGATCGAAGGCTCAAATAATTTGACCTGCATCCGCCCAGTTATTGCGGTCGATTTCCAGTCCACACGGCGCAGGGAATCGCCGGCCACATACTCGCGTTTGCCAAATACGCGGGTTGGGTCTTCAAAAAGCGGCTGGTGATGACGCATTGTCCCCTGCGGTGAACGCGAGGGGATTTTGACACTCGACAAGGGCACAATTTTGGGATAAACAGTGATGAACTGTTCGGGGATTTCCTTCTCAACCCGATCGATCATGCCAAATAGATCGCCAGTAGAAATGGTCAACGGGCCAACCGGATAATACCCCCGTTTGCGAGCCTCGATGGTGTACTCGAAGTGCGCTTCTTCGCGCACCCCGAAACCTGCCACGCGTTGAAAAGGCCGGATTCCACCGAGGGCCAAAGGCAGGCTATCATGCAATCCCACCCAGGCAGCCGGTATCAGCCCGTTGTTGCACACTTTAAGGTCGATTTTTATCATTTCACCGAGAAACGCGTGGCTATTGAGTTCTCTCCGCGCCTCGATTTGTTTCAGCGATCTACGACTCCACCAACTCCCAAGCGAAAACGCCCCAACGAGCAGGTATATCAGCGTCAAGGAAAAATCGTCGCTCATGAAAGCGGCGACCAGCACGAGGGGGATGATGAGATACAGGTAAGGAGCGATCATTTTAGTGTTTTCCGGGGTCCAACGACTCCCGCTATCAGGCATCAACAGTCAACAGACTTTTGACTCCATATCCCTATCCCACTTTCCCCAGGTCAAGTACAGTATTTTCGAGCACATCATCCAGGATAGCTTTGGCATTGCGTCCGCGCAGTTCGGCTTCGGGGGTAACGATGAAACGGTGCGGCAAAGTGACTGGAGCGAGATACTTGATATCGTCCGGCAAGACGTGGTCACGTCCGCGGACTGCCGCCAGAGCCTGGGCGGCCTTGAAAAGCGCCAGGCTGCCGCGCGGACTGATCCCCAGCGCCAGGTCGGGATGGCTGCGGGTCGCAGCGGCCAGGCGCACAATGTAGTCTTGCAAGGTCTCATCGACATGCACATCCCAGACCAGCTTTTGCAGGGCGGGCATCTCATTACCGTCGACGATGCTCTCCAGTTTGGTGATCGGATGCTCGCGCCACAGGTTGATCAAAATCTGACGCTCATCCTGCGGGGAGGGGTAACCGAGCGAGAGCCGCATCAGAAAGCGGTCGAGCTGCGCTTCGGGCAGCGGGAAAGTGCCCTCGTACTCGACCGGATTCTGGGTCGCCAGCACCAGGAAGGGCCGCGGCAGTTCACGGGTAACGCCGTCGACCGTCACCTGCTGCTCCTGCATCGCTTCAAGCAAGGCCGACTGGGTGCGCGGTGTGGCGCGGTTGATCTCATCGGCCAGCAGAATGTTGACAAAAATGGGGCCGGCGCGAAACTCGAACTCGCCGCTTTTCTGGTTGAAAATAGAAACGCCGGTGATGTCGTTGGGTAACAGGTCGGGCGTACATTGGATGCGCTTGAAACTGTTGCCCAGGCTGACCGCCATGGAGCGCGCCAACATGGTTTTGCCCGAACCCGGCACATCTTCGAGCAGGACGTGCCCCTCGCACAACAGTGAAACGACGATCAACTCGATTGCATCATGTTTGCCAATGATGACTTTCTCAACGTTCTCGATAACCTGTTTTGCGAATGTCTGTACTGCTTGCATGGGCGAGTCCTTTCATTAATGACTAAGCTAATTATACGCGGCAACTTTGATTTGAACCAAAAAAAGCGTACAATAGAGGCAGGCAATACCCCTTTGAAAGGAGGCCGAAATGCAAAATCAATCACTACGCGAAATGCTTGAGCAGATTGACCACGAAATCCACAAAACAGAGACACTTGACGAACAAGGGCGGGAAATGCTCACCCACCTGGCCGCTGACATCCAGGAATTGCTTGAGCGCTCTGGAGCATCGCAAGAGTCCGATTCGCCGCTGACAAAACGATTGGCGCAAGCCATTGAACACTTTGAAATCAGCCACCCGGCATTGACCCACCAACTGTCGCAGCTCTCGGCGGTGCTTAGCAACGCGGGAATTTAATCACCCGGTAACAAACTGTTCACTTTCTTTGTCGCAAATCCTGCCAGGCAGGCCCAAAACAGGGCAGCAACTGGTTTTTCTTGCGCCTTTGGGGTACAATTCATAGAACGTTCGTTCCTATAACCCATCCCCCAACTGATATGACCTTCAAACTCCAAGCCCCCTTCAAACCAACCGGCGACCAGCCAGATGCAATCAGCGCCCTCGTCAAAGGCGTGCGTCAGGGATACAAGCAACAAGTTTTGCTTGGCGCGACCGGCACCGGCAAAACATTTACCATGGCCTCGGTTATCCAGGACTTGCAAATGCCGGCCCTGATCATGGCTCATAACAAGACCCTAGCAGCCCAACTGTACGCCGAGTTCAAGGATTTCTTCCCAGACAACGCGGTCGAGTACTTCGTCTCGTACTACGATTACTACCAGCCTGAGGCTTACGTTCCGCGCCACGATCTGTACATTGAAAAAGATACCGATATTAATGAAGAGATCGAGCGCCTGCGCCTGGCGGCCACCACGGCCCTGGTCTCGCGCAAGGATGTCATCATCGTTGCTTCGGTCTCGTGTATCTACGGCCTGGGCTCGCCGGACGAATTCCTGCGCGGTTCGGTCAACCTGAAAGTTGGCGAAATCTATCGTCGCAACGCGCTGATGCGCCAGTTGATCGATGGCCAATACCAGCGCAACGACATGGAACTGCGCCCCGGCAACTTCCGGGTGCGCGGTGAGACGTTGGAAATCATCCCGGCTTATGCCGAGAAATTCGGCTACCGGATCAGCTTCTTTGGCGACGAAGTTGAGCGCATCACCCAATTCGTTCCGCTGACCGGCGAAATCGCCGCCGATCTGAACGAAGTCGACATCTACCCGGCCAAGCACTACCTGACCGCCGAGGACAAAACCAAGGAAGCCATCAAAGACATCGAAGCGGAACTGGAAGAACGGATTGCCTTCTTCAAGGCCAACGACAAGCACCTCGAAGCGCAACGCATCGAACAGCGGGCGCGCTACGACCTGGAAATGCTGCGCGAAGTTGGCTACTGCTCAGGCATCGAGAACTATTCGCGCCACTTCGACCGGCGCTCCCCCGGGACCCCGCCCTGGACGCTGGTCGACTTCCTGCCCTCCGATTACCTGCTGATCATCGATGAGAGCCACATGACCGTGCCGCAAATCCGCGGCATGTATAATGGCGACCGCGCCCGCAAGGAAACCCTGGTCGAGTTCGGATTCCGCCTGCCGAGCGCGATGGACAACCGCCCACTCAAGTTTGACGAGTTCGAGCCAAAGATGGGCTATACGATATACACATCGGCCACGCCTGCACCTTACGAAATGAACAAAGCCGACCAGATCGCCGAACAGATCATCCGCCCAACGGGACTGGTCGACCCCGAGGTGGATGTGCGCCCCACCCAGGGCCAGGTCGACGATCTGGTCGGTGAGATCAGGCTGCGGGTCGAACGCGGCGAGCGCGTGCTCGTCACCACGCTGACCAAGCGCATGTCAGAGGACCTGGCTGAATATCTGAAAGAGCTGGGGATAAAAGTCCACTACCTGCACTCGGAGGTGGAAACGCTGGAACGCATCAGCATCCTGCGCGACCTGCGCCTGGGCGTCTTCGATGTGATCGTGGGCATCAACCTGCTGCGCGAGGGCCTCGACCTGCCGGAAGTTTCTCTGGTCGCCATTTTGGATGCCGACAAAGAAGGCTTCCTGCGTTCCGGGACGGCGCTGATCCAGACCATCGGACGCGCCGCGCGTAACGTGCAGGGCCGGGTCATCATGTACGCTGATCGGATGACCGATTCGATGAAATACGCACTGGATGAAACCAACCGCCGCCGGGCCAAACAAGTCAAGTTCAACCAGGAACATGGCATCGTGCCGGTCAGCATCCACAAGGCCATTCGCGACATCACAGATTCGCTCTCTGCAGAAGGCCGCGAAACAGCCCTCGGGCTGGGCGAATCGAAGGCTGAGTATCGGGCCGGGAGAAAGGCCAAAGCTGCCGATCACGGCGAGTTGCAAAGAATGCTGCTCGAGATGGAACGCCAGATGAAGGATGCCGCCAAGAATCTCGAATTCGAGCGCGCCGCCGCCCTGCGCGATGAGATTTACGAGATAAAAAGCATCCTGGCGGATAATGACAAGCTATCGCCAATGGAGCGGATCAAGCTCCTGACGGGCGAACAGTAAAAATCGGCCAGCAGTTGCCCTGCTGGCCGATTTTTACTGTTCGCCAATCATTTATCTTCAGATGGAAAAGGGCTATAAATTCATCGCCATGTCCCTTGCAATCAAATGCTTGCAACGCCACTTCTTTCCAGTTAATGGTATGTCACAGTTTTTTACGCAGTTGGCTAACCCGCATAATCAAACGCAGCATGGCATACACATAAAAAACCATCAAGATGGACATCAACAATGCCAGAACCACCATCCCTTCATACTCGCTCCGGCGGCTGAGAAAGATGAAATTCATGTAAATAGGTAAGAAAATAACCAGATAGAGCATGATACGCTGGTATTTTTTCGCCTTCGATTCGTTATCAGTGAAAATTTCAGGGATTTCACCATTCACGGCTGTTTTGCGGAAATATTGCCAGCCGTTCATTTCGCCCACGTAATCCCAACCGGCATCCAGGAAGAGTTGCAGGTAATCAGCCTTGCTGTTTTTGTTGTCAACGAAATGGTCGAGGCGATAGAAATCATCGCGCGGCTGACCCTGTTCAAAAATGTAATTGCCCGGCAGGGCAACCGACTGAAAATGCCAGCCCTTCTGGGCCATTTCACGCAGCCAGATTTCTTCCTTCTCATCGTCCCAGGCCCAAAACCAGTGGAATTGCTTCATTGTTGTCATAGTTCACCTTTCAGGGCTACCAGCCCTGCGTTATTGCTCCATTCTTAACCAAAATTTCAGAACGTCGAATGTGCTCCTTGAGCACAGATTTGCCCTTGTCAGTCAGCGCATACGTTTTGCGCCGATCGGCCTCGCCGACCTTGACGATCAGCCCCTCACCTTCCAGGGTTGTGAACGCCCCGTAGAGCGTTCCCGGCCCCAGCTTGACCGTCTCCTGGCTGATCTGCTCGACCATTTGCATGACACCGTAACCGTGCAACGGTTCGGCCAAAGCCAGGAGAATATAAGCGGTGGATTCGGAAAGCGGCAGGTATTTTGTGATATTGTGTGCCAAATCAATCTCCTTTATCGCTTCACGATATATCGTATAACGATATAATACCACGCGATATATCGGATGTCAATATAGCAACAAGCAACAAAAAAGGGAGCCAGTGAATTTTCTCACTGGCTCCCTTTGGCTCGCTATTTCATTCCCAACTAACTGCTCGCGCCGCTATAACGCCGGACGCCAAACCGCCAGACCTGCGAGGCGATGGCGAAGCTGGCAACGCCAACCCCTAAAAAGAGCAGAATCTGCTGCCCGCCCAAATCCCCGCGCAGGGCCTGGAGCGGAACGGTTGTCGCCACAGCAATCGGGATAACGAAGGTCACAATCGCTCTCAGCCAGACCGGGTAAATTGTGGCCGGGTAGCGACCAGAATCGAGCAGGGCCTGCAAAATGGTGACGTTGTTGTCAAATTTGGTGAACCAGAATGTCAGCGCAATCAGCACGATCCACAGGCTGTAGATGACAACAGCTCCTGAAACGGTCAGGAAGATGAAGCTGAGCAGGCTGAGGGCCGTGACCGTATCCCCAGACATGTTGATGCCGACAACAATCAGGATAAACGCCAGCACCAGGTCCCAGACGCGCCAAACCGTGATGCGCGAGAAACTAACCAGGAACATGCTGTTAACGGGTTGGAGCAGGGTGTAATCAAGCGAACCGTCGCGCACACTGGCGTTGAATTTCTCGGTATTGGGCCAGATCAGGGCCGCCATGAGCGTATTGACCAGGCGAAAGACGCCCAGCAAAGCGACCAGTTCGCCCGGTCCCCAGCCGCCGAGCGTTTCAGTATTGCTAAAAATAATGTTCAGGCTGAGCAATTCCCAGCCCAGCCACATCAGGTTGAGCAGGATATTGATGACTGTATCTGCGCGATAAGCCAGCGACATCTGGATGTTGATTTTCAGGAAAACGCCGATCAGTTTGAAAAAATTCATTTTTACTCCTCCCCCATTTTGCAAAATGGGGGGACGCAAGGGGGATCAGGCTCCCACTGCTGAGAACTTTTTAACGCCTTCGCGCCAGATCCAGTTAAATAACGCCAGCGAAATCACCAGCCAGACAACCCCAACCAGGTAGGCGCGGACAATTTCCGGCCCGTCCAGCCGCCCGAGGATGATCTGGATCGGGACATATTTGAACATGGCAAATGGCAGGTAGTTGGCGATATCCTGAATCAATTTTGGCATCAGTTGCAGCGGGACAAATTGCCCCGAAAACAAAACGGCCAGGGCCCAGTAGAACTCTGACAGCGAATAAACGCGCGTCGTCCAGAAGGCAACACAGGTCAGACTCGCGCCAAGCAGGAAGCTGACCGAAAATCCCAACAGGATGGCCGGGATCGCCATCAAAATACTCTGCAGGCTGACCGCCGAATAATCGGGGCTGAACAAAAACCACAAGACAGTCCAGACCGGAATCAGCGCCATGAGCGTTAAGACTTTAAAGGCCAGGTTGTTGACCAGGGTATTGGTCAGGATCGGGTGAATGGGCCGGATCAACTCACCGGAAAGTGTGCCGTCCTGGATCTTGTAAGCCAGCAAATGGATGGTGATCTCGCTGGTCAACTGGTCCACGATCAGCAGGGTCATGTAATAGACAACGAAGTCGTTGACCGTAAGACCGCCGACGCTGCCCTGGCTGGTGGCGATCGTCGTCCAGACAGCCAGATAAACCACCGGAGAAACCAGCCAGTAAAGCAGGTACATAATCAGGTTGGCGCGGTATTGCCACTGTTCAGCCCAGTTAACTTGCCAGAGGCGTTGGTAGATTTTTAACATAGCTCACTCGTTAAACGCCCGCTCGATGACGCTTTCGATCGGCGGGTCCGTGATTGTAATATCGTGAACGGGCAGGTCAGCCAGAATGCGGGCGGTGACACTGGCCACATCCACAGCCTGCACCTGGATGTAGCGCTTGTCGGCATCTTCTTCGTTATCGACCGGTGTGCCATAAACGCTCAGATCGTGTCCATTCGCATCGGCCAACATCACGCCGATCAGCTTGAAAGGCGCAATTCGACGAGAAAGGTTGGTGATGCCGCCGTCGTATTTGAGATGACCATGATGGATGATGATAATGCGCTCGCAGAGGGCAGTCACATCGGCCATGTAATGGCTGGTGAGGATGATGGTGGCCCCGGTGCGGCGATTATATTCACGCAAAAATTCGCGGATGCGTACCTGCCCGGTGATGTCGAGGCCGATCGTCGGTTCGTCGAGAAAAAGCACTTTCGGACGGTGCAGCAGCCCGGCGGCGATCTCGCACTTCATGCGTTCGCCGAGCGAGAGATTGCGGACCGGCTTCTTGAGCAGCGGACCCAACTCGAGCAGTTCATCCAGTTCCTTGAGCGTGGCCTTGTATTCGTCATCGGGCAGACGGTAGATGGCCTGGTTGAGCAGGAAAGAATCGGCGGCGGGGATATCCCACGAGAGGCGGTTACGCTGGCCCATAACCAGGGTCATCGAGCGCAGGTAAGCGGGTTCCAACTTCCAAGGGGTGAACCCGAGCACCTGGGCTGTTCCGCCGGTCGGGTGCAGCAACCCGGAAAGCATTTTGAGCGTGGTTGTTTTGCCGGCGCCATTCGGGCCGAGAAACCCCACGATTTCACCGGGCTGAATGCGGAAATCAACCTTTTGGACGGCGTTGACATCTTTGTATTTGCGCTTGAAAAAGCTGCGCACGGCAGCCGAAAACCCGCCTTCGCGCTCGGGCACCTGATAGGTTTTGCTGAGTTGTTCGACGAGTATGGCTTCCTGGGGCATATTTTGGCCTTCCAATAAACAGAACAAATATTCGAAAAACAGGCTCGGATTTTATCATAATCCGAGCCTTCTGCGCAAGAAATTTCTTGCAAAAAAAAGTGGGCAGAATGAGCACCCTACCCTGGGGGTTTAATCATTCTAGAATTGGGACGAGTTCCAAAAGCCGGGAAATCTGATATGTGACCGGCAAATCGGTTGTTTTTCGATCGGGGTTGTACCAGCAAGTGTCGATGCCGTAACCCAGGCCGCCTGGCATGTCGGAGCTCAGGCTGTCGCCGATGATCAAGACTTCGTTTTTGGGCGGGTTGCCAATCGCGCCGAACACGGCGTCAAAATAGGCCGTAGACGGTTTGGCCGCGCCAACTTCTTCAGAGATGAAAACCTTTTCAAAGCAATCGGCCAGGGCTGAGCGCTCCAGGCGCGGGCGTTGGACATCGGCCAGGCCATTCGTCACCAGCGCCAGGTGGAAATGGGGTTTGAGGGCGCGGACAACTTCTTCCGCGCCGGGGAGCAGGTCAGCGCCGAGGGCCAGATTCCGCAGGTAGAGCGGCGAGACGGCCTGCGGGTCGCCTGCGATCCCGATCTCGTCAAAGAACAGGCGAAAGCGTTTGGTGCGCAACTCGGTCGAGGTCACCAAGCCGCGTTCAAATTCCTTCCAAACTGAAAGATTACAGCGAGCGTAAATCTCGAAATAGGCGGGGGAAAAAGCTATGCCGGATTCATCCAGAGTCCATTTCAGGGCGTTGGCCTCGGCTCTTGGAAAATCGAACAGGGTGTCATCCGCGTCAAAAAACAGCCAGGTATATTTCACGATCATCTCCAGGGGAAGTAAAAGATTTGTTCAAAAATTGTACCCGATTTGGTAATCCAATCGTAAAATTGATAATTTAGAGCAAAGATGTATACTTTATTTGGAGAAAAAAATGAGAAAAAAACTTGTTCTGATATTTCTGCTCTTAACTACCGTATCGTTAGCCTGTAACTTTCTAACCAACCCGGCGCCGTCTGATACGGCAAGCGCTGAAGCGCCACTCCCATCCAGCCAGGAAGCCAATGGCTTCTCGGCAGAAGCGACCAACGAGGGTAGCGTGTTGCTCAAGTGGGAGCCCATCAACGGCGCGGAGCAATACCTGATCGAAGTGCAGATTGGGGGTGAATTTATGCCGCTAGCAACCTTGCCCGCAGACCAGACCTCCTACGAGGATGATAATGTTCCGCCCACCACCCGCTTTACCTACCGCTTAAGCGGGTTGGCCGGGGCTGAAAAGAAAAACAGCAAGGAAATCTCCATTCAAACAAAGGATGAAGTAAGCGACCCGCTTCAAGTCAGCCCCGAATTTGACATGAGTGCGCCAGCCCTTAGTTTTGACCCCAACAACTTCGACCCCAATTCGATTGACCTTGAAAATTTCGACCCTGAAAATTTCGACCCGTCCATGTTTGCACCCCAGCCAATTCTGGCAGAGGCCGTGATCGGCCCGCAGGGCGGCGAGGTGTCGGTGACGGGCAGCAACGGCGTAATTTACACGCTCAGCGTGCCGCCCGATGCGCTCAGGTTTGAGATGACCATCACACTCAGGCCGATTTCCGCCATCCCCGACCTGCCGCTCAGCAGTGGATTAATGGCGGCCGTCTTCATTGAGCCAGAATCGCTGGTTTTCGATATTCCGGCAACGTTGAAAATGACCCTGCCCGTAGATTTCCCCACTGCTTCCGGGCCGCTGATGTTGGCTTTTGCGTTCGAAGCCGCAGGGAAGGAATTTCATCTCTACCCGTTCGACGCCTCAGCCGGGCAAAGTAACGCTGGCGCACACCTTGCCAGCTTGCAGGCAGTCGCTGATTTTATACCTCCGTGGTCAGATCTTGCCAAATTGCAGAATGGCGGCGGCTACGGGCAAGGCAGCGGCACAGCCAAAGATGTAACGGAAATCCGCAAGAAACCAGCATCCAAATCACAAAATCGCGCAGCGCAGCGCCTGGCGGTGAGCCAGTTGGATGAACTGGCGCCTCTCCAGCCGGAAGCAGTCGTCGAATTCGGTTTGGAAGGAGAAGCAATCCTGCAAAAAGCGGGCCAGGCCGATGACTTGAGCAAGCTGATGGATGCGCTGGATGTTTATAGCGAGTACCTCAACGCCGGCGGAGACAAATACGAATTCAACAGGAAACTCAACGACAAGATTCTCGACCTGTTGGTGGACAAAGCCAAAAAGCTGCTGGATAAAAACAAAGGCGGCTGCCTGACACAAAATGACTTCAAAGCCCAGGAGTTGGTGGAACGATTAACCAATCCCAAAAGCAGCTTTGCAGAGGCTTTTGCCGAACGATTTGTGCAGAAGCACGGCCAGCAAGCGCTCGATGACCTGAAAAACAAAAGAGCAACCTGTTCTTTTGAACTCACGATGGATTCAAAGTTAACTTTTACGGCAGAAGGTTCGACTCTGCATACCAACGCCAACATTCCGAAGCTAAAACTGTTTCCCACCTACGCCAAAGGGGAGATTTATTTAACCGGCGAGGGAAAAATGACACAGGATTTCAGAGTAACAGGCATATGCAACTTCCCGTTGAAACATTACGACAGCCTGACTTTTTTTGTGGGCAAGCTAACCCCTCTCTTCGGTAAAGATGGGGAGATCGTCGATTTTCACCTGGGCGAGTTTATTGTCAATGGCTGGAACGGGGATGTTAATGTCGCCGTAACCGGAGATAACAAGGGCTGCCCAACCATGGTGCAACTCACGGGCGGCGGCGATTACTGGACAGGCCTGTTCATGGCCGCGCGATTTAATAACTATAAAATTATCACCGGCTGGGACGTGCAAACCAACTGGACCGCTGATGATCGTTTTGTTAGCCTGCAAGCCGAGTGGGTGGCGGTGCAACCTGCCTTTACTCCGTTTGGTGTGCAAGGCTCTACGAGTACCGAAAATACAAAATTTGAGCTAAAGGTGACCAAAACATCCAAATAACCTGGCTTCGGATAAATCTTTTTCACCGCAAAGTCGCGGAGTTCGCAGAGATTTTCTAGAATTTCTTTGCGTTCTCGGCGTCTTTGCGGTGAATTTTTGCCTTTCAGGCCATCCACCTGAATCAGGAAAATCAAAAAGAGTGTCGCCTGCGTCGAAGAGCAGCCAGTTGCATTTCAGGATAAGTTCCGATGAAAATTCAATACTTCTATCAGGGATTAATGATGATCTTGTCAGCGTTGGCCTCCCGACCAGCGCCTAGCTTTCCTGATTCCGGATGAGTCATTTTGCTTTGCCATATACCCGTAGTTCGAAAAAGTCACCCCAGCCGTTCCACGCCTCGTCAGGCGGTTCCCAGAATTTGATATAACGAGCTTTAATACTTTCCATTCGCTGAAAATTTTGTGAAATCGTGAATTTCTGGTAAGCTCGGGTGATGAGCCCAGACCTAACCTTAACAACCGAACGAATAGACGATTTTCCGCTTTTGCTATCAGTCATGTTGCGACTGGGATTGCCTGATATTTTCGATCATCATCTTGGTCGGCACGGGCT
>JAKLPV010000035.1 GCA_022013685.1 Anaerolineae bacterium | reverse complement strand
TGCGTAAGTGTATCCGGCTGATCTATGATCATGGTAAGCCTCCGCAGTGTTACATCGAGCATACTGGCTTACCACTCAATTGTAAAAGTTCAAGTTTTGCGTTTTAAAGCAATTTGCCTTCCGGTTGCACAAACGTTACGTTAAAATTAACTGAAATTCGGGATCGAAAATTTGGTTGAGATACAGGTCATAGGGTAGAATTAGAGAAATAAATTTTCAAAATCCTAAGTACATAGATTCAATTATCGCCAATAGGTATCCATTCATATGATTAACCGTATCATCAGATTCTTGGATATAACCAAATTCAATAAACATCAAACATTAGAAACATCAAATCCGTACACGCTTAAATATACCAAATGGTGGTTTAGAGCTCGGGGAAATACAGACAATATCTCGATTGGCAAAAATACTAACATTGCACCTGGCGTTCGCTTGGATGCAAATGGTGGCATGATTCAAATCGGAGGCTATTGTTGGCTCCATCCGGGCGTCTTAATCCTGGCATATGGTGGCACTATTTCAATAGGTAATAATTGCACAATAAATCCATATTGTGTTTTATACGGGCATGGCGGCTTAATTATAGGTAATGACGTGCGCATTGCGGCTCATACAGTAATTATTCCGTCCAATCATAATTTTGACGATCCCGATATTCCCATCTATAAACAAGGGATAACAAAAAAGGGGATTAGGATTGAAGACGATGTTTGGATTGGCGCAAATGTCACAATATTAGATGGGGTAAATATTGGTCATGGAGCTGTAATTGCTGCTGGCAGCGTAGTAAATAAAGATGTGCCTCCTCTTGCAATAGTAGGTGGAGTGCCGGCGCGAATTCTAAAGATCAGGAAAAGGGAAACCGAGAACAAACCGCTTGTAATCCCTGAACATGAGATTACAAGCATACTAGCACGAATCAAAAACGATGTTGCTGATTTTCTACAGCAGCGCCAAACAAAAGAGCAGCCCTTTGGCCACTTTCAAGCCAGCGAACACGCCTATGAAATTGATGAGCTAGATGCCGCTACGGCAGGTATAGAACTTTGGCTAATGCTTGAATTACCCTTAAATGAACACCAACGCCAAGAAGCTATCCAACATCTCAAATCCTATCAAAACGCGGAAACTGGACTTGTGGTTGATCAAACATGGCAGGAGCGACAGATTTACAGCAATCCAGATAAACTATCAAATGGGGATACATTTTTTACAATGACAGTAATCGAAGCGCTCACGGCATTAGAAGCGCATCTTGATTATCCAGTACGCTACCTCGAAACTTTACTCCCGGACAAGTTAATTGCCAAAACGCAACTGATGTATAGCGCGTTGCATGAATATTCAATCGGGGATTATGCCGTATTGGTTGAACACAATCGTCGGCTGGGTATTCAACATTCCAGTGAACAGCAAAATGCAATATTCGAGTTATTAAAAAATGCTCAAGATCCACTCAGCGGACTTTGGCCGAAGGGAAATGTCTTGCCCCCTTATACACCGGCGATCAACCGAGCTTTTCATTTTTTGCGAGGCACCTGGAATCTAACTAATGTTCCTTATGAATTACCCAACCGAATGATCGATACATGCTTAGAAGCAGCCCGTGACCCAGAATATTATGGATGGGACAAAGGCGAGGCTTGTAATGACCTTGATTTGGCCCTTGTTCTTTACTCGGCTTCTCGCTGGTCTACATATCGTAAAGAAGAAGTTGGCCAATGGGCAGCAGAACAACTACCACAATTGCTTCGTGTCCAAAAAGCTGATGGCGGCTTTTCCTACCATCACAAAAAAGCTATGTACAAGCATAATAATATTTCTATAAGTCCTGGGCTAGCGGAAGGTGATATTTGGGGTACCTTAATGTACATGGGAGCAATCAAAATGACGGTGGAACTTGCCTATCCTGGTATTTCTGTGCCTTGGAAATTTAGTAGAGTGCACCGTGTGCCAAGATATAAACTTTAAGGTTGACCCATCTTATTTTTTGGGCTGATTCCCTAACCATCAGGGATTTTTACCTTGGTTTGTAAGTTTTTCATATGTTTATAAGTTGCATCAGTTTTTATACAGGAAAAGTGTGTATTTTATTTTCGAACACAAGGATACAATAAAATGGATAGTAAAATTGAATATACCAGACTTCACCGATACATAAAAACCTTAGGCCCAGTATATGGGCATTTTCTATACTGGCTAGAATCTTTAGGTATACAGAAGACCATCCCTATTTGGTACGGCTCGGATAAGTATTGGATTAGACTAAACACGACCGACATTCACGTTTTATACACTATTTTTATTCGGCAAGATTACAAGATGAACATTTTAAGTGAGCCGTCTTTAATAATTGATGCAGGTGCATATACTGGGTTCTCGTCAATTTATTTCTCACAAAAATACCCTAAGGCAAAGATTATTGCTATTGAGCCTATGCCTTCCAATTTTGCATTACTAAAAAAAAACATACTGAATTACCCACAAATAAAAGCTATTAACAAAGCCCTTTGGTTTGAAAACACGAGAATTGACATGGCTGATCGAGAAACTGGTCACTGGGGATATGCAATTTTGGAAGAAAAAAACCTAAAACTAAAAAATATCATTAGTGTTGAAACAATCACAATGGATAACATTATTCAAGAATTTGATATTAATATGATTGATTTGCTTAAAGTAGATATAGAAGGTTCAGAAAAAGAGGTCTTTCAGCATCATAAAACCTGGATAGGAAGTGTTGATACAATTGCAATAGAATTACATGATCGTATAAAAGAAGGCTGTAGCGCTGCGTTTATCATCGCAACCCGCAGTTTTACTTTTGATAGAAAAAACGCCATGACCGTTTTTAAGTCAAGAAAAGGGATAGTATAGATTAGATGAAACAATACAAAAAATTAAATCCTTCAAGTCTCCCCGTAATACCATGAAAAACATTAACATCATTTCATCTTTGTTTAAAAAGCGATCAGGGTTGCGAATAGTTATGACTCTTCTTATACGAGACGAGGCCGATATTATTCGCGACAATATCGAATTTCATCTTAACCATGGTGTTGATTTTATCGTTGCAATGGATAACCATTCGGTAGATGGGACGACCGACATCCTCAGAGAATATGAAAAAGCTGGTAAATTGCAATATATTTATGAACCTTCTGATGATTATTTGCAGGATGTATGGGTCACCAACCTGGCCAGGCAAGCCTTCTCTAGGCATCAGGCAGATTGGGTAATCAATGGCGATGCAGACGAATTTTTTATATCCCAAAACGGAACACTGAAAGATGTTTTGAAGACCATTTCGCCAGCAATAGGCATGATAACTGTAAAACGGCACGACATGGTTCCAATGGCACGTCCAGAAGCCGAATCTCCTCCCGTTGAGATGATTTATCGAAAACAGTTTTCCAATGAGTGGGTATTAGGAAATCCAATCGTGGACAAAATAATCCATCGTGGAACTCCTGATATACAGATTGCCCGAGGCGGCCATGCTGTTGCCAGCAAATTCATAAAACAGCAAGTTCCCTGCTCAGACATCATTACCTTTCACTATCCAATCAGATCAGTTGAACAATTTACAAAGAAAGTTAGAAATGTAGGTTCGGGGCGCAGAAAAAACAATCTGACTGGTTCGAGATATGATTATTGGTATTCATCACTCTTGGATGAAAGTTTGGGAGATGTTTATTTGAGTTATCAATTAGACGATCAACAAATTAAAGATAAAATATCTTCTGGTGATATTATAGAAGATCGTCGCTTGGCTGTTATTTTAGCTCGCCTGCATACAGGCAATGCTAGTAAAATAAAACATTCATAATTTCTCTAGTCTATCAAATTTCCCAAAAATAATGACATCACTAATCAGTTTTTTTCGCAAGATTTATGATTACCGCTATTTAATTATTCAGATGACAAAACGCGAAATAGCCTATCGCTATCGCGGTTCAGCGCTAGGCTTCGCTTGGTCTGTTCTCAATCCCCTCTTAATGCTCGCTGTTTACACTTTTGTTTTCTCAGTAGTTTTCCAATCCCGCTGGAATACCGGCAATGAAAATGAAAGCAAAGTTGACTTTGCACTTACTCTTTTCGCCGGGTTGATTGTTTTCAATATATTCTCAGACATAATAAACCGAGCCCCCACTTTAATACTTGGCAATGTCAATTATGTCAAAAAAGTAATCTTTCCACTAGAAATCCTGCCTTTGGTTTCTATAGGCGGGGTTCTCTTTCATAGCCTTGTTAGTCTCCTTGTGCTTTTGGCAACACAAATCCTTTTCAAGGGGTATACCCCACTAACCTTTATCTACTTGCCTCTGATCCTGCTACCCTTATTACTGGCTGGATTGGGAATAAGCTGGTTCCTATCTGCAATTACAGTCTACATTCGTGATGTTGTACAAATCACCGGCTTATTGACAACTGTGTTGCTGTTTTTATCCGCAGTATTTTTCCCTATATCAGCCCTACCGGCTCAATATCAGCGAATACTCATGCTGAATCCGCTCGCCATTATCGTTGACACAAGCCGCAATATTCTTATTTTCGGACAACCGCCGAACTGGCCTTTACTCGGGGTAATGCTACTCATTGGGCTATTAATGGCAGCAGGAGGGTATTGGTTTTTCAATAAAACACGTAAAGGATTTGCAGATGTCCTCTAATGATTTAGCCATTAAGGTTACCAATCTAAACAAATGCTACAACATTTACGATAAACCAATCAACCGGCTTAAACAATCCATCGTACCTAAAGTATTAAACATTCTCAAACAACCACCGCGTGTATACTATCGTGAATTCTGGGCATTGAGAGACATAAATCTATATATAAAAAAGGGGGAGACGATTGGAATCATCGGAAGGAATGGGTCTGGCAAATCAACCCTGCTTCAACTAATTTGCGGAACCTTAACTCCGACCAGTGGTAGTATTGAGACCCACGGACGCATCACAGCCCTACTGGAACTGGGGTCTGGTTTCAACCCTGAATTTACCGGGCGAGAGAATGTTTTTCTCAATGGCGCAATCTTGGGTCTGAGCCAAGATGAGATTGAGGCGCGCTTTGATGCCATTGCCAAATTTGCAGACATCGGTGAATTCATCGAACAACCTGTAAAATTCTATTCAAGCGGCATGACAGTCCGATTGGCTTTTGCTGTTCAAGCCATGGTAGACCCGGATATTTTAATTGTTGACGAAGCCCTGGCAGTTGGCGATGAACGATTCCAACGCAAATGCTTTCGCCGGCTTGAAGAATTAAAAGAAGATGGCACATCGATCATCTTTGTATCTCATTCAGGTGATCAAATTAAGGAATTATGCAATAAAGCTTTGTTACTCGAACAAGGACAACGAATTATTCTCTCTGATCCGCTAACTGTAATACGAGCATATCAACAGATTCTTTATGCCAGTCCAGATCAACATGCGCACCTAATCCAAAATTATAAGGAATTCGATAAAAGTAATCATGCCAATATCAACTTGATTGGCGCATCGCAAGAAGAATATAAATCTTCTCCGCAAAATCCTCAAGAAGAACTTTATGAAACAGACTTCTTTGAGAATGATCTTATCCCCATCTCGACAACGATCTAT
>JAKLPV010000034.1 GCA_022013685.1 Anaerolineae bacterium | reverse complement strand
GCATGTTGGCTTACGATTGGCGCGGGTGCTACGATCGGCAATTGCATAGTCTTTCACCAACCTGAGTTTGTAAATTTCGCAATACTGCTAAATTATCATGCTTGGGCGTAAATGTCAAAACACAACAGTCGAGTAATTAACTAAATGTCCCTGCCCCGGTATAATCAAGTCAGCTTCTTAAACTACTTCACACCACGATCAAATGATCTACAAGAATATTTCAGCAAACGCTGATCGCAAAACAAAATGAGATCAAGAATTTTCAATCAGGAGTAGCATCCATTATGAGCATTTTTGGCGTAGTCATCATTATTGTTCTAACCATGGTACTAGAGTATTTTGTCATCGTTTGGTTTAAAAAACGTAAGCAACAGCAGGAACAAGAAAAAACACAGCCTATTCTTGCGGAAGAAAATGAAACGCTAAAACAGCGAATTGACGAACTGGAACAGGCCCTGGATAAAAGCCTTGCATGGAATCCGCCCACCAGCCCAAACATAAAACTAGGTGCAATAAATTGGCCGAAACTATTGCTTTTCCTGGTAACAATTTTCGCCATCGTAATCCCGGTTTACTTTGTCATACAAGAGAAATGGAATGAAAACTTAATCAGCATCACAGCTATCGACGAGATGTGGTGGGCGGTGCCGTTTTTCAGGGAACTGGCTTTTCCACGCTTCTTTTTGATCGTTTTTGCACTGCTCATTGTGGCTTGGGTGATCGTTCTTCGCTGGCCCGCGCGCGGAGAACTGGCATTTTCCAACTTCACTGTCGGCAATATTCAAGAAAATGCATCTTTTAGTGGCTTGAGAAAGAAACTCTGGTTTGGGCTGGTGACTGCCGCTTTTGGAATTGCAGCAATAGGCGCCGTGGCAACCCTGTTTATAAAAGAAAGAATTCCCGGGTGGGAACTGCTCCTGGCATTAATCCTTTACCTGGCAGGATGGGCGGTTAAAGAACTTTCAAGTACCGAAATCCGCGACTTTCTGGTCAGACGCGGCCGGCTCATACTGGATAGTGTTATTTTTATAATAGCGCTAAGCGGAGCGCTTTATGCGTTTTGGGGCAGCAATACCGGCCCACATTTCATTTTTTATTTACTTTTCATTATAGCCAGCATCAACCTGGTCAAACATTTTCGGCAAATTCATCCAATTTTTTGGATCAGCACTATCAGTCTTGTAACAATGACCTGGAATATTAATGCCTGGGAATACGTTGTAATTGGTGACGAGTACGCTTTTTACGGAGAAGTAAGAAGCATTCTGGAAAACCGTACTGCGTGGGAACTCATCAATGCCACATTTAATGGAACACTGGTTTATGGTTCACATCCATATTTTTCTTCCTACATACATAATTTGTTCATGAAGTTGTTCGATAACCAAAATTTTGGCTGGCGCTTCAACAACCCGGTCATGGTAGCCTCCTCGCTGATCTTCTTTTACTACTTCTTCAAACACTTTATCCCCCGCCGGCACGCCTTTGTCGCTGTAATTTTTTTGGGGTTTTCTCATTACCTGATTTCCTTTTCCAAAATCGGCTACAACAATTTGCAGGCCCTTTTTGGCCTGGGGCTTGTCCTGGCTGCTTTTACATGGGCATTAAAATCCGGGCGGAAAGTGGCCTTTGTCTTCTTGGGGCTGGCGATGGGCCTATGCTTTTACCTGTACCCGGCAGCCTTGTACATCGTTCCCCTGCCGATTTTTGGTCTGCTCATTTTCGCGCCACCTGTCAATAAAGATCGGCTTACACAATGGGGCTGGATGTTGATCTCAATGCTCTTGTTGATTTATCCACTCTTCTACCAGCCGCAATATTGGCAAGAGAAAATCCCCGGAACGCTGCTACATATCGATTTTGCCAGCACGGGCCAATCGCCATTGGCAAATATTATCAGCAACTTTTTTTATGCCTTCTTTTCTTACCTGTACACCATTGAAGAAACCCACTTTGTCTCAACTTCTTTTGCCGACCCGCTCAGCAGCGCTTTCATTGTGCTTGGCATGGCGGCCCTGATCGGTCTGGCCTGGAAGAAAAACCGTTCTGCGCTCTTTCTTGGGAGCAGTTTTCTCTTTTTTGTCGTCATGATAGGCGCTTCACACGGACGGCAATTCCCCCCAACTACGCGCATGTTCATGCTTTTACCTTGGTATAGTCTGTTCTGCGCATATGGCATTGAATGGGTTATAGAAAAAGCAAATTCTTTATATAGTATAAAAGGGAGAAATATCCTCATATTAATATTGAGCAGTATTGTTTTGGTCAATCTCTACCAATCATATAAAGTCGACATTCAGCGTGTTGACCAATATCAAAGCGAAGGCGCTCTCTTTATCAAAATGGTGCGCGAAATTAGCGCAACAGAAGATGTGCCTAAAAAAATGTACTACTTTGTAGAAAATACATCCTGGAATACGGACGGGCTGGAAATTATCCAACAAGTTTATGGCTACCCCGAATCGCCCGCACAGTTAAAAGCGCTCTACGTTGACGAAAATAACAGGCTGCCTGAAAGCGCCTACGAAATTGTCAGCGACTACCACAGTGTAATTCTGGTGAAGACAAGCTTGGATGAATCAATTCGCACAAATGTTGGTCAACAACTACAGGAATGGGGGCGCAGTTCTTGCCCTGTTCGCAATGCTAGCGGCTATGCCCATTTCCACATCTGGCACACTGGCGATTTCGGCCGGTTCTGTGATGAATAAATAACCTTTGCCTGGAGACCCCATGAACCCATTATTTATCACTGCCACCATAGCAATTGCTGTGGATGCGTACCTTGTTTATCTTTTTGCACGGTATTGGAGAAACCGTTTTCAGGAAAGCTCCCCCGCTCATCGGGCGTTGAATTTTCCCAGTCTTTATCGTTCTTTGTTGCCAAAAATTTCGAAGGGTATCCTCTCAGTACAAAATTGGAGACCTCCAAAAAATGCCATAAATAGCAATAGCATCGAACTGACCATGATCGCCTTTTGGGCAGTCATCGTAGGTTTTCCCTACCTTGACTTTGACCCCTTTACAATACCCTCAGGGATAGAGTTTGGTGCATATATCCAATTTCAACATTTATGGACAAGGTTTCTGGACTGCGGCTGGTGCGCGGTATGGAACAGCTCGACTGCCGGAGGAGTTCCAGCCTTTACGGATATCTTTGGCAGCGCCCTGCATCCCATTGTCGCACTGACAACCCTGCTTTTCGGCGTGGTTAATGGTGCCAAGCTTTCACTAATAATCGCCTTTTGGATAGCAGGGATTGCCCAATGGTGGCTTGCTTATGAACTCAAACTGGGCTCAATTGCCCGTTTGTGGAGCGCTGGTATAGCCGTAGCCGCAGGACATATTACAGGCAGAATGGAAGTTGGCTCTTTCGGCATGACCTTTTCAATGGCACTAATAAGCCTGACTTTTGCCAGCATCCTCTCTATCTACAATGGCAAAGGCCAAAGATTTATCGTGTTGCTGGGAATCATAGGCGCATCTGCTATTTTGGCAGGACAGGGCTATTTTCAGGCTGGCCTTATCGGCATTATGCCAGCACTGTTTTTCCTACTCATAAATAGAAACGGTACAATAAACAAAATTTGGAAAGATTACGCCATTGCCTTTTTACTGGCATGTCTCTTGGCCGCTCAATTACTGGTACCTTTTCTACATTTCAGCCCCAACTTTCAAAAAGGGACATCAATGGAGTTCGATGTTGCCCAGCCATTAGAATATATTCCATTGAACTTGGTGATCGATGACTGGAATTTTTATACGACCGGTGGAATACTTGGAAAAGAACCTTATCCATCCCTGTTCCTAAACTACATTGGATGGATTCCAGTATTACTTGCAATTTTAGGCTGGGCGAAACTCAAACAAAAAGCTCCTTCAATTGCAGCTTATATGACCGCAAGCATTATTCTTTCATACCTGATCGCTTCTGCAGTCATTTTAAGATGGCTTGTAAATTTCTTTCCATTTTTGGCAAACATTCGTTTTACACCAGTAATTGCTGGGCTGTCTGTTCCTTTCTTTCTGGCTTTCTCTGCTTATGGGCTTCAACACCTAGTATCATCCACCGAATGGCCCTTCCTGCAATATAAAATAGAAAACCTGTCAATTTCCACAAAGTGGATTCTCGTTATTCCCCTGGTTGCAAGCCTGTGGAGTGTCTACGCATTCAGCAGATATTCCATAAATACTCACGTCCTCGAAGGAGATATGACTAAAATACTCTCTGCCCTGCAAACAGACAGCGCTCAATGGGTCAATCCTCCATATGGTGATCAGCGTTTCGTTGAATTAGCTATTTCTACGGGCTTAAAAATCAGCCCCGGCGTTATGACTTGGGAATGGCGCAACAGAGAACCCCCCAGACCGGTTCTAGAAGCAAGATTCGGGGAAGATCCCGATCCAGAATATCAAATAATATCAAATATAGACGGAATTGGGATATATCAAAAGCCTGATGAATTTTATGCTGCCGTTACCGACAAGAACGGAACCGTTACTCCTTGCGCAGCACGAGGCAAAGGTGGCTTAATTCAAGTGAATTGCGAATCTGAAGTTGATGGCACTTTGGTTGTAAAAGAAAACCACTACTCTGGATGGCAGGTTCACTTAGATGAAAAGCAAGCCCAGCTTCTTAAAAATGGCTATTGGCTTTCAGCAAAGGCTCCTGCGGGAAAACATATATTCGTTTTCCAATACCTGCCTTGGGATGTGCCCCTGGGGTTGGCTCTATTGGCAATCGGGATGATTCTCTGCGTAAGGATATGGCATACAGATTCAAAAGCAAGAGAACAATATCCCATACAAGAAACCACATATCCCCAATGAAACGTTTTAACTGGTTTGAAATTACGCTCATCGTCATTGTGATGGGCGTCCATCTCTACGCCGCTTTTTCAACCGCGCAGAACTTCCCCCAGCGCTGGTTTACGCGCGATGACGCTTACTACTACTTCAAAGTCGCCCAAAACATCTCGGAAGGCCACGGCTCGACTTTTGACAGGGTCAACCCAACCAATGGTTACCACCCGCTCTGGCTGATGGCGAATATCCCCATCTTCGCCCTGGCACGCTTCGACATTATCCTGCCGCTGCGCCTGCTGACCCTGGTGATGGCCGCCCTGAGCGCTGCCACATCCATCTTGCTCTATCGTCTGTTGCGACGGGTCATCGCCGAGCCGATCGCCTTGCTGGCCGCATCTTTCTGGGCCTTCAGCTATGTTGTACACAACATCGTTACCCAGCCAGGCATGGAAACCGGCATCGTAGCCTTATCGATAGTACTGCTATTGACCCAGTTGCAAAAACACGAGCTGCGCTGGCGCGAGAATAAACCGACTACACGCCAGGAAATGTCCCTGCTGGCCCTGGCTGCTTTGTTCGCGCTTTTCAGCCGCCTGGACGCCATCTACCTGCTGATGATCGTGGGTGTGTGGGTCGTCTTTCGCGGCACACCCATCCGCAGCCTGCTGCCAGCCGATATGCTGGTCACACTTATCTTGTTGGTAACAGCCTTCGTCCAGCGCGCCGGGTTAAAAATCTACTTAGTGAATTTCGCCGAAAGCGCGATCCTGACTTTCGGGCTGATTTTCATTGTCCAAAGCCTGACCTTTTACTTTTTTGGTTTGTACGCACACCCCAAACACATCCCGCCTACCCTGCTGTTACGGCGCGCCGCCATCGGCATAAGCATTCCGGCCATTTTCCTGGTCATCCTTACCCTGCTGGCTGGCTTGACAGAGATAAATATCCCGCGCGCCGCAGCGCTCTACTATCTGGTCGGGATGACGTTGTGGACTTTAATCTCCCGCTGGGGATATGCTGCGCTCTCCCCCTGGCCGGGCCTGCCGTCAAATGGAATCGATTCCCCGCTGGAAACTCTGCGCCAAAACTGGCTGACCTGGTTCGAGCGCGGACTGACCTACTTCGGCATTTCATCTTTGGCCCTGGGCGCCTACATGCTCATCAACCGCTGGCTGTTCGGAACGTTTATGCCTGTTTCGGGGCAAATCAAACGCTGGTGGGGTGGCCTGGGCGATAACGCCTATGGCGGCGCAGCCAAGTCCCTGCTCGATATCTTCGGCCTCGACCCACGCGAAAGCCAATCCTGGGAGTTGCTCTTTAAGCCGCTAAAAACCATCGCCAGCCAAACACCTTTTGACTTCTGGGTTGTGTTTGCAGTCTTGACCGTGATGTTTGTGCTGCTGGCCTTCCTAAACCGCCAAAAGACAGCCAACGCCATTACCCTGCTTGGCCTGGTCCCATTGGCTGTCTCAGCCGGGCTGCACACCACCTTCTACGGTGCCATGCCCTACGCCGCCCGGCACGAGTGGTACTGGGCTATGCAAATGCTGACAATTGTTATTGGGTTGGCCTTGTTTGGTCACCTGGTGACAGCCCGTATGCGCCAAACAAACATTGGGCGCGGCACTGTATGGGGGTTATCGCTGCTGGCAAGCATCTGGCTGGTCTGGGGCTTCGTCTCGACCATCGTCAACCGCATGACCTACGAAATACCCAGCGACCCGGCCTATATGGATGTCCTGACTCTGCTGGAAACCAACACCGAACCCGGCGCGGTGATCGGTATGACCGGCGGCGGTAATATCGGTTATTACATCAAAGATCGCACGATTGTTAACATGGATGGCTTGATCAATAGTTACCCATACTTCAAGTCCCTGCAAGCCAACCAGGCCCCGCAATACCTGCTCGACAACATCGGCATGGACTATGTCTTTGCCAACCCGTATTTGTTGCTCTCCACAGCCCCGTACAGTTACCAGTTCCAGGGCTGGATCGAGGAAATTCCGGGTCTGCCAAACTACGGCAACAAACAGATCCTGCATTTCGGCTCACCTGGCGAATAAAGCATGAAATCATCCACCTGGTATGCAGGCATCTTGAGCGCAATCGTCTTTTTATTTAGCCTATGGAACATCCTCAGAACAGTGCGCGCCCTGCTCGACTGGCAAATCCTGGTCGAGTATGGCGCGCCCGCTGTTTATATCCTGGGCAGCGGATTGGTCTGGTCATTGGCCAGTTTGGGGCTTTTGGCAGCATTGTTATCCGAGTGGCGGCATACCCGGCGTGCCGGAATCGCATTTTCTGTGTTGTATTGGGTATGGTACTGGGCAGACCGGCTCTTCATCCAGCAAAGCCCCGCGCCCAATCTGCTTTTTAGCGCGATCATTTCAGTGATGGCCTTGCTGGCAATCCTGCCAATCTGGCTGCTGCCCGATACCAAAGACTATTCGACCGAGGAGATAGAATGAGCGAAAATCCGCGCATTCAAAAGCTACACGACAAGAAAGCCCAATCACGTCTGGGCGGCGGAGCAGAACGCGTCGAAGCCCAACATAAACGCGGGAAATTAACCGCCCGCGAGCGCATCGACCTGCTGCTCGATAAAGGCTCCTTCCGCGAGGTGGATGCTTTTATCGTCCACCGTACCCACGATTTTGGGCTGGAAAAGCAAAAATTTACCGGTGACAGCGTTATTACAGGTTGGGGGACTATCAATGAACGCCTGATTTACGTCTACGCCCAAGATTTCACCGTCTTTGGCGGCTCATTAGGCGAGGTCCACGCCGAAAAAATCATCAAGATCATGGATATGGCGATGAAAAACGGCGCGCCCATCGTCGGATTGAACGATTCGGGCGGCGCGCGCATCCAAGAAGGGGTGGTCTCGCTGGCCGGGTACGGAGAAATCTTCCTGCGCAATACCCTCGCCAGCGGCGTCATCCCGCAGATTTCGGCCATCATGGGGCCATGCGCGGGCGGGGCTGTTTACTCTCCGGCGCTGACAGATTTCATCTTTATGACCCGTAACACATCTTATATGTTCGTCACCGGACCGGATGTGGTCAAAACCGTCACCCACGAAGAAGTTTCAGCTGAAGATCTGGGCGGAGCAAGTGTCCACGGCGAAAAATCGGGCGTATGCCACGTCGCCGCCGACAGCGAAGCCGATACGCTTTATCTCATCCGCAAACTGCTCGGCTATCTGCCGCAGAACAACATGGAAGACCCGCCCTTTGTCCAAACCGGCGATGACGCCTTGCGCGAAGAAGAAAGCCTGGACAGCATTATCCCCGATGAACCCAACAAACCCTACGACGTGAAAGAAATCATCAGCCTGTTGGTGGATAACGGCCAATTCTATGAAATCCACGAGGGGTTTGCCGGAAACATTGCGGTCGGCTTCGCGCGCCTGGGCGGGCACTCGGTTGGGATTGTCGCCAACCAGCCTGCGGTGCTGGCGGGCGTACTGGATATTGACTCGTCTGAAAAGGCCGGGCGATTCGTGCGCTTTTGCGACGCATTCAACATCCCGCTTGTGACCCTGGTCGATACGCCCGGCTACCTGCCCGGCACCAACCAGGAGCACAATGGCGTCATCCGAAACGGGGCCAAGCTGCTCTACGCCTATTGTGAAGCGACCGTGCCCAAGCTGACGGTCATCACCCGCAAAGCCTATGGCGGCGCGTATTTGGTAATGAGCAGCAAGCACCTGCGCGGCGACTTGAACCTTGCCTGGCCAACCGCCGAAATCGCGGTGATGGGACCGGAAGGGGCCGTCAACGTGGTCATGCGCCGCGAAATGGAGCAAGCTGCTGACCCGGCGGCGCGCAAAGCGGAGCTGGTGGCAGAGTATCGCGAAAAATTTGCCAATCCGTACGTGGCAGCAGAACGCGGATATATCGACGATGTCATCGAACCGCGCGAGACCCGCGCGCGCCTGATCAACGCCCTTGAAATGCTGCAAAACAAGCGCGATTCCAACCCGGCCAGGAAACACGGGAATATACCTTTGTAAATGATGAAGGATAAGGGATGACGGATAAAAAATACAAAGTGAATGGTCAGGATTGATGAAATTTACGGCCATACATCCTTCATAATTCATCCTTCATCCTTTTGGAGACTCCATGTTCAAAAAAGTATTGGTAGCCAACCGCGGCGAAATCGCCATTCGCATCATTCGCGCCTGCCGCGAACTGGGGCTGGAAACAGTCGCCGTATTTTCTGAAGCCGACCGCCAGGCCCTGCACGTGCGCCTGGCCGATGAAGCTTACCTGCTCGGTCCGGCCCCCGCGCGCGAATCATATCTGCGCGCCGACAAAATCCTTAAGATCATCAAAAAATCAGGCGCAGACGCCATTCACCCCGGCTATGGCTTCCTGGCCGAGCGCGATGATTTTGCCCAGGCCTGCCTGGACGCTGGCATCGCCTTTATCGGGCCAAAACCATCCTCGATCGCGGCCATGGGTGACAAGATGACCGCCCGCGAAACTGTCCGCAGGGCAGGCATCCCGGTCGTTCCGGGAACCGAAGATGTTGGCAACATGAGCAATGATGACTTGCTGGCCATTGCCCCCAAAATCGGCTTTCCGCTGCTGATCAAGGCCACTGCCGGCGGCGGCGGCAAGGGCATGCGCGAAGTGCGCAGCATAGAAGAAATGCCCGAACTGCTCATCTCGGCCCGCCGCGAAGCCGAATCAGCTTTCGGGGATGGCAATGTCTACCTGGAAAAATTGGTCACGGGTGCGCGTCACATCGAGATCCAGATACTGGCCGATACGCACAGTAACGTCATCCACCTCGGCGAGCGTGATTGTTCCATCCAGCGCCGCCACCAAAAGCTGGTCGAAGAAGCGCCATCATCCTTTCTGGACGAAGACCTGCGCCAGCGCATGGGCGAGGTGGCCGTCAAAGCCGCCCAGGCGGTCGATTACGTCAATGCCGGGACGATCGAATTCCTGGTCGATAAAGACAAGAATTTTTTCTTCCTCGAAATGAACACCCGCCTGCAGGTCGAGCATCCGGTTACCGAAATGGTGACCGGGGTGGACATCGTCAAAGAGCAAATCCGCATCGCGCGCGGGCGGCCGCTGCAATACAAACAGGAAGATATCAAGATCAACGGCGCAGCCATCGAATGCCGGATCAATGCCGAAGACCCCTATAACGGATTCATGCCCTCGACCGGCATCATTACCCAGAGTTTGCTGCCCACCGGTCCCGGCATCCGCGTCGATACGGGCGTGTATCCCGGCTTCGAAATCACCCCCTTCTACGACCCGATGCTCTCCAAGCTGATCGTCTGGGGTGAGACGCGCGCCCAGGCCATCTTGCGCATGCGCCGGGCGCTGGAAGAATACCGCATCGTCGGCGTACGCACCAATATCCCCTTCCACCAAACGCTGATGGACAGCCACCGCTTCATGGGCGGGCAATACGACACGCGCTTTGTCGAGGAACGCTTTGCCATTCAGGAAGAAAACGACCCGGTTATGACCGAGATTGCTGCCGCCCTGGCGACCCTGACCGCGCACCAGCAGACCCAACGCGCTGCCCAATTTGTCCAGCGCAACGAGCGCGACACCTCCAACTGGAAATGGGTCGGCCGCTGGGAGAGGATGCACAGATGAAATATGTAACCAAAATTGACGACAAGGAATTTCTGATCGAAATCATCGACGAGAAACACATCCGCATCAACGATCAGGTGCTGGATGTAGACTTTCAATCGGTCAGCGGCCAGCCGGTCTATTCGCTGATCATCAACGGCAAGTCCTACGAAGCCTATGTCTCTCCCGATGATGACCAGTGGCAGGTCTTGCTGCGCGGACGTTTATACCACGCCCAGGTCGAAGATGAGCGCGAAAAACGGCTGCGCGTGGCGGGCAGAGCGGGCGCATCGGAAGGCGGCGAATTCCACCTGAAAGCGCCCATGCCTGGGCTGGTGGTTGCAATTCCGGTCGAGGAGGGCGAACAGGTCACAAAAGGCCAGGTATTGCTGATCCTCGAATCGATGAAAATGCAGAACGAACTCAAATCGCCGCGCGACGGCATCGTCCAACGCGTCAAGATCAGAGCTGGCGAGACGGTGGAGCAGAAACAGACCTTGCTGAGTGTGATATAAATAATGGCATGAGCAAAAACAATCAGGAAATCGAAGCCAAATTTGCAGTTCGTGACCTCGCCCCCATCCAGGCCCGCTTGCTTGAGATGGGGGCGGTTTGTATCGTTCCGCGCCAGATGGAGTACAACCTGCGCTATGACACCCCCGATCGAACGCTCAGCGAAACCGGCCAGGTGTTGCGCCTGCGTCGTTACGACGACATCCGCATGACGTACAAAGGCCCCGGCCTGCGCAACGAGGGCGTCCTGGAACGCACTGAAATCGAGACCACCCTCGGCGATTTCGACTCTGCCCGCCTGATCATCGAACATCTTGGCTACACGCCGATCTTTCTGTACGAAAAATATCGCGCCATCTGGCAATTGGGCGCAAACCAGGTCATGCTCGATGAAATGCCTTTCGGAGAATTTATCGAAATCGAAGCACCCAGCGCCGAAGAAGTGCGCGCACTGGCCCGCCAACTGGGTCTGAACCCCCATGCTTCCATTCCGGCCAGTTACCAGTCGCTTTTCGAGCGCGTCAAAGTCGCGCGCCGCCTGACCTTCAGCGACATCACCTTTGCCAATTTTGCCGGTATTCGTATCAGCCCGGAAGATTTTCAGTCAGAGTTCGCCGAAGAAACCGAGTAAGCCCCATCCCAGCGCAGGGCCTGCGCATGAGCTTTTTCGCCAAGCAAATTAAATAAAAGGGAATCGAAAGATTCGACTGCGCCGGAGGTGTAATACAACACCCCGGCATTTTCTTGCGTCCCAGACCCGATCCCGCGCGCTTCCAACACCCGTTTGACCTGTTTCGCCACTGACGGAGCCGGGTCGATCACCCGCAGCCTGCCGCCGCCAATCTCCTCGATCAGCGGGATCACGAATGGGTAATGGGTGCAGCCCATCACGACCGTATCCGCCCCGGCAGCGATCATCGGACGGAGGGCTTTTTCCAAAATTCGGCGCGTCTGCGGCCCGGACAAATCTCCGCGCTCGATCTGCCCCACCAACCCCGGACAGGTATCCTGCAAAACCGTCACCCCTTTGGCGAAACGCTCCAAGACCGACGCATACAAAGCCCCCTGGAAGGTGGCCGGGGTCGCCAGCACCCCCACCACGCCGCTGTGGGTCTGCTCGGCAGCCGGTTTGACCGCCGGTTCCATGCCCACAAAGGGCACATCCGGGAACTCGGCTCGCAGGTGATGCAGGGATGCCGCCGAAGCCGCATTGCAGGCCACCACGACCATTTTTGCGCCCTGCGCCAGCAAGAAGCGCGTGATCGCCACCGAAAAGGCCTGGACCTCGGCCAGCGGGCGCGGCCCATAGGGCACATGACCCTGATCGCCAACATAGATCAACGATTCGCCGGGAAGCAGTTCGCGGACGCCCCGCAAAACGGACAATCCGCCAATGCCAGAGTCAAAGATTCCAATCGGGGATGAGGTCATAAGCGCAGTTTTACCATAGAGCGAGAGATTCATGCTAAGAATGTCATTGCGAGGGCGGTTCCTGCCCGAAGCAATCTCCCAAAGGTCAGCACATCCATTACCCAACCATCCAGAAGTTCGCGCAGATGGTTTTTTAATTCCCAAAAACGGTAACGGCGCCAACGGATCAGGAAGTCAGAGACCGCATTCAGAAGATTGTTCACCCTGCAACACTTGGGCAGGTGAGTTATTTTCACCGCTTGGGGCTTCGTGAACGTAGCTTGGGTCTGTAGTGATGGTTGCCTTTGTTCTGGAGATGATCTGACAACAGATCGGAGACGTGAGCGAACTTGCGCGGATCCTTCAGAAAGAATCAGTTTTGTGGGAGCAACCTCGCAAGGTGAGCCAACAAGCTCTGTTCCAACGCCTGACCAGCCTTCCTGCCGATCTGTTCCTGAAAATCTTGCAATCCATCTTAACTGAAATGCAAGAACGCTGGTTTCGGCGCAGCAATTCCAAATCTAAAAAACGGAGAGAAAATATGACGAGGTAGCCCTTACCTTTGAGAGAAAAAATATCCTTACAAAACATACTGAGCCACTTTCGTGATTGCTGGTCAAAATTACCAGACGCGCGAAAGCCGAACAACAACACACGATACAGCCTCACCACAGGCGTATTGTCCGCCTTTGCAGTGTTTTTCATGCAATCAGGTTCATTTTGGGCGCATCAAAGACTTCTGGAGAAGAAAAAAGGTCGAAGCAATGCGCGCAGTTTGTTTCAAGTAGAAGAAGTTCCCAGCGATCCGCAAATACGAAACCTGTTGGATCCATTAGCGAGTTCAAATTTCCAGGAAGATTTTTGGTTCTTGCTGGATGGTTTGAAAGAACAACATCATTTGCAGCGATTTCGGACAGAATTGAACACTTACGCAATCCCGATGGATGGGATAACCTTCTTTTCTTCTGAGAAAATCTGTTGCCCGAATTGTTTGAAACGTGAAGACCGCGCAGCTTTAGTTTCCGCTAAGTCGTGCTTGACAATTGTGAGAGAAGTTCCCAAACAAGGAATACAAAAAGGACGGATACGAAATCCGCTATGTTCTGGCGTCAAAAAGAACGACAAAACCCGCTCAAACAGGCGTTGTTTGGTT
>JAKLPV010000003.1 GCA_022013685.1 Anaerolineae bacterium | reverse complement strand
TTGCCAGTTTATATGTGCGTGCTATAAAAACACCTTGGGTACAATGGACAGATGGTATTTACAGAAGGTCAATAACGCTTTGGATTGGCTCATTTGACCCCTTTTTACTTCAGAATGTTGAAAAAGTCATTTACCATTTGCCTTCGTCATTTCCTAACCCAGTTCAAAAAGTTGAAAGTAGTAGCACTTTTTTCAGCCTACTCGTTTACAGTGCATTTGATTTTGCAGTTGTCGTAGAAATTTATTTCAAAGAACAAACAGAACCACTTATTATTAATGGATATATCACTTTATTTGAAATGGCGTCATATATTTCTCCGCCGCCTCTGCCGCCGTCAAATTAACCCCAAACCGCAAGCCAACAGTGCGTACACGTGGACGAGCGGGGGCTTTGCCCCGCGCCCCAGGGGATGCAGCCTCAACGGCGGATTCGGCGTCTGGTGGTTTTGTCCGCCAAATCCCGCGCTTGCCGGTAACACCAGCCGTTGAAACTGTCGAATAAGTCACTTTTCAAAAATTATTTTTGAAAAGTGGGAGAGAAACGCTGAAAAGCATCTGGTTTTTGGTGTTCCGCACAACATTTTGGCAATATTTTGGCTGTTTTTCAGCCTGTTGTGGGATGTTTTTTTGAACATTTTTCGAACCAGGTTTTTTTCGACAGTCTCGTTGGCTTGCTAAATATTTGAAAATCTTACCCTAAGGAGAATGGCAAAATGGAAATGAAAATCGTTCCCGAATTGAAGCTTGGTTTTAAGGATGCTGAAAGCTACAAACAAAGAGAAAATCATGAGTTGCTAAATAAAATTTTTGTTCGCACTCCAATGCTGGATAAACTTTGCGAGTCAAACACTTATTTTTTAGTTGGAGAAAAAGGGACAGGGAAAACAGCCTATGCTGTCTATTTAGCTAATAATAGCTATAACAACAACTACGCATCACTACGCTATATCCGCGAAACAGAATACCAAAAATTCCTCGTACTGAAAAATTCCAAGCATCTGACCCTGTCAGATTATACAAATATTTGGAAAGTAATTATATATCTGCTTCTTGCACAACAAGTCAGAGAGAGGAAAAATAAATTACCCTTATTGGGTAACTTGGGAAAATTTAATGCTTTAAACAAAGCCGTAGATGAATATTATCAACATGCGTTTTCTCCCGAGATTCTTTATGCAATTCAGTTCGCTGAAGAAGCAAAATTAGCAGCCGAAATTATTGCCAAATATACGGGATTAGAGACCAAGTTAGGGGGTGAAGAAAAAACATCAATTAATTTTTCTGAAACGCGCTTCCAAACAAATTTGCTGTATATTCAGAAACATTTTGAAGAAGCATTAAGTTCTTTGAAATTAGCTCAAAATCATATTTTGTTTATTGATGGGATAGATATTCGCCCTTCATCCATACCATATGAAGATTATTTAGATTGTGTCAAGGGGTTGGCAAATGCAGTATGGAGTATTAATAGCGATTTTTTTGCAAATATCAAGGATTCCAAAGGCCGCTTACGAGTTGTCTTGCTTATTCGCCCAGACATATTTAATTCGTTGGGATTACAAAATCAAAATAGCAAAATTCGCGACAATTCAGTGGTACTTAATTGGCTTACAACATATACTGAATATAGAGGTTCTGATTTATTTTTAATGGCCGATAAACTACTGGCATTTCAACAAGAAACAGAACTTCCTACTGGGATGACTTGGGACTATTACTTTCCATACAACGCTTCAAACGTAACATCCGAACAAACTCATAAATCTGCTTTTATTAGCTTTTTACGATACTCACTCTATCGCCCTAGGGACATATTAACAATGTTATCAATTCAAAAAGAGAATTTTATAGAACAAGGAAGAAATCCGAAAGAGGTGTTTTCAGAGCGTGATTTCTTCTCCCCTGCATTTACAAGAAAATATTCAGATTACGTTTTAGGCGAAGTTAAAGACCATCTCTCTTTTTATCACTCAAATGAAGATTATGAATTGTTTTTGAAGTTTTTCCAACATCTCAACGGGCACTCTCGTTTCACTTATGACGAATTCTTAGTTGCATTTAGTGATTATAAAAATTTTATAGAGAAAAATATCAAAGAAGAGCCAAGTTTTTGTAAAACTCCCGATATTTTTCTCCAGTTTCTATATGACACCAATATAATTTGTTCTGTTATGACATCAGACACTGGACCTTTTTTTGGATGGTGTTATCGAGATAGAACCCCATCAAATATTGCTCCCAAAGTAAGGACTCATGCTCGCTATGATGTTCATTATGGATTAATGAAAGCATTGGATTTAGGTAAGCATTTCGATTAATGGTAATCGAGAACCGCCACCCATCAATCAACAGCAGTCTCAAGGAATGGGCAAAAAAGTGAATGAAAAAGGCCAGGCCTCTAAAAAAGATGCCAGGCCTTTTTTCTCGGCCAAGTATGTTGATACAACCCATGCCCGGCCGGATGTATAATGTTCAAAACCGCGAACCGAGTGAGAAAAAGGAGCCTTATGAACCCGACCGACAGCCTGACCACCATCTTCAACCACAACCTGTGGGCCAACCTGGGCCTGCTCGAAGCCTGCGCCGGTTTGAGCGCCGAACAACTGTCCGCCAGCCTGAGCGGAACTTATGGCTCGATCCACGATACCTTGCAGCACATCGCCACTGCCGAACGCTCGTATTTTTCGCGCATCAGCACCGGCGTGCCCTGCCGCCGTCCGCAGGATGCGCCCCCCCTGACGATCGCCGAAATGACAGAGTCCCTGCGCGCGTCTGGCGCGGGCCTGATCGAGTGGGCGCCCAAAATCCAGCCCGGCGACACGGTGAAGGTCGATTGGGAAGGCACGCCGCGCGACCTGCCCAAGACGATCCTGCTGACCCAGGCCATCAACCACGCCACCGAACACCGCTCGCAGGTCATGGCGATCCTGACCCAGTTGGGAATCCAACCGCCCGAGCTGGACGGTTGGACCTATTTTGGCAAACCTGCCCGATAAAGATGAAATTCATCCCACTGTTTACTGCCTCTTTGGTATTTTTTGGCTGCGGTATTTTGAGCCTAATATTCGGGTTGCCTGAACGATACATTGAACGCGAGCTAACTACGGATGAAATGATTGGCGACTGGCATATAACGCCCAAAAGCGAAATGGATGTCAACTTGTGGGTAGATCAAAATCCAGATTGGGGCATTCACGCGCCGTGGAAAACGATCACGCTCAACAAGGATGGCAGTTGCACTGTAGCGATTGAAATCGGCTGGCTTCGTGAATCCGGGCGCTATTCCAAAGAGGTGCTCGCAAATAAGATGGTTTCATGTTCCTGGAATTTGACAGAGGATGAAAACCTGAGCGGAAAATTATCGCCTGTCCTTGAATTAGAGTTCAATTATCCCAAGAATTACACCACGAAGTCATCCCTTTATATTTTTGAAGAAAATAATGAATTGATCATCTGGAGTTTTATTGGCGATCCCGATGATTTTCAACCGCAAGATTTTGTTAAGGTCCCGGCAGGCTGAGCGAAAACCCCTGACTGCTTTGGCCCGGACAAGTTCGGCGATGATACAATCATCGCAGCAGGGTTTGCGCAAGGCGCATCCCTTTCAATTGCCCAGGCTAAATTTATCTGACCGAGGAGCGTGCAAAATGGGTAAAGAAGATGAACTCAGGGAAGAGTTGAACGAAGTTGCAAAGTTAATCGCCCGCCAGCAGGGCGATCCGCGCACCTGGCTCTCGTGGCTGGTTTATTTATTGGCGCGCATGGAAGAACAGACCACCGCGGGCAACCCATCTGACCGGGAATCATTCAGCGAAATGCTGGCCGCGCTGCAAGACGAGATTCGCAACCGCAAGAATACCGGCGGCTGGATGTAGCGCCGGGGTTCTGATTCGATGAACCTCAACCGCAAGGCCTGGAACGCGCAGCAGCAGTCCCTGCTGGCGGCCTTTGAGCGCGGCGACCATGCTGCGGCGCAGGGCATCTTTTCCGTCCATCACGCCCAGGTCCATGCTGCGCAAATGTCCGGGCTGGGAGTCTGGTCTTTCGAAGACGAAGTGCTGGATGACCTGGATGAGGCCGCCTTTCGGCGCATCCCGCCGGGCGGGGAACATTCGATCGCCTGGAACATCTGGCACATAGCCCGCATCGAAGATGTGACCATGAACCTGCTGGTGGCCGGCGCCGAACAGGTCTACTTTGCCGGGGGTTGGTTTCCCCGCTTGAAAATTCCCTTCCGCCATGCCGGGAATGCCATGAGCGCGCAGGAAATCTCGGCCCTCAGCGCCGGGATCGACCTCGAAGCGTTGCGCGGCTACCGGGTCGCCGTCGGGCGGCGGACGCGCGAGCTGGTGACAGCCCTCGACGCAAGCGATTACAAGCGCCGGGTGGATGCGTCCCGTTTGGCGCGGGTCCTGGCCGAGGGCGCAGTGAGCGAATCCGCCCGTGAAATCGTTGCCTACTGGGGCAAACGGAGCATCTCCGGCCTGCTGCTGATGCCCGCCACCCGTCACAACTTCCTGCACCTGAACGAGTGTTTGCGGCTGAAGGCTAAAAAGGTGCTATAAACGAACCGCGAAGGCCGCCAAGTGCGCTAAGAAAACCTGAATGGATTCTGTGCAAAAGATCATCCGCCTACGGTTTTTTTGCCCAAATGCCCGGAAAAACGCATTCAGGCCAGGCACGAGGCTTGTCTGGCCTGAATTTTAAAACCTTCGCGGTCTTTGCGGCTTTGGCGGTTTAAAAGATTTTGTCCCAAAATAGCGAGTTATACGCTATTGCCCAAAAAGGCATAACCCCATTTTTTCGAGTGGAATATGTGCAGATTGCATTCCGGGCCGGCTCGCCCGGAATTTCGCTCGTATCTTGTATAATGAGCGGGACGGGTATAATTCTGCTCGGAACTTTTATCCGCATCTTGCGTAAAACCTACTGTGCATTTTTACACAAGGGCAAAAAACTCACATGGCAACCAACCCCATCACCAGTGAAACATCCCTGAAAAGCAAGCCCAAACTGCGGCTGGCTTTGATTGGCGTTTGGCTGGCGGTCACGCTTTATACCCTGACCGTCTACGTGCTAAGCGTACCGGTCGTATTCTGGATGCGCGTCAGCGACCCGCAGACCTCGGTCTTGAACCTGACCGAAGTCTTGTATGCCTCCATCGATATCGGCATCGATATTTTCATCACCCTCGGTTTTGTGCTGACGGCAATCTACCTTTTCACCCGCCGCTCAGACGATTGGTTCGTCATCTTTACGTCCATATTCCTGGTGGTGTTTGCCGGACGCATCTCGAATACCGTCAACAACGCCGCCATGCAGCCAGGCTACGAGATTCTGGCCGGGCTGCTCCTCGCCCTGGGCGATATTGGCGTGGTTGCCTTCTGCGTGCTCTTCCCGGACGGAAAATTTACCCCGCGCTGGGTCAAGTTCGTCATGCCGGTGCTGGCGGCCAACATGTTGGCATTGTATATCTTCCCGTCTGCGCCTTTTTACTGGCAAAAAATGGCCCAGTCCGTTTACCTTGCCATTACCCTGGCGTGGTATTTATTTGGCGTGGCCGTTTTCTCCTACCGTTATTCGCGCCAGCAAAGCATTTTGCAAAAGCAGCAAATTCGCTGGGTGATGATCGGCCTGCTGGGGCCGCTGACCTGGTTTTTGTTATTCAACGGCTTGCAGGCATTTTTCGGCCTGGCCGTCCACCCGGACCAACTGAATTTTTGGCTGTATGAATTCATCGCCCAACTGGCCGGGATCTTCCTCTTCCTGATGCTGCCGTTCTCGATCACGATTTCGATCGCGCGCTCGAAATTGTTCGATATCGACCTGCTTATCAACCGTTCGCTGGTTTACTTTGGCCTGACCATCGCCCTGGGGATCGTGTTCGCCAGCGTCCTGGTGGGTGTGCCGCTTGTCTTCCGCACCATCCACCAGGGCGACCAATCAACCCTGGCGGTTGCCTTCTCGGCCATGGTGGCCGGAGCGCTTTTTCAACCGGCGCGGCGCAGGCTGCAACGCTTTGTAGATCATTTCTTCTATCACATCAAGATCGATTATCAGAAAACCCCGGTCGAACTGCGCAAGACCGACGACCCGCTCGAAGACACCACCCTTTCCTCGTATCGCGGCCTGAAACTGATCGGACGCGGGGGCATGGCCGATGTCTATCGCGCCGAAAGCCCCACCAACGGCCGCCCCGTGGCCATCAAAGTCCTGCCGCCCTCCTTCGCCGAAGACGAACAATTCCGCAAGCGTTTCATGCGCGAAGCGGAGATCGTTTCAGGCCTGGAACACCCCAATATCGTCCGAATCTTGAATTACGGGGAAGAAAACGGGACGTACTACATCGTGATGGAATATCTGGACGGCCCCGACCTGCGCGCCCTGTTGAAGGAGAACAAGCGCATCACGCTGACCGAAATCCTGCCGCTGTTGCGAGATACCGCCTCCGCGCTGGATTATGCCCACGCGCGCGGGCTGGTCCACCGCGACATCAAGCCCTCCAACATCATGCTTGATTCGTCCACCCGTCCGCCGCGTGCCGTGCTGACCGATTTCGGCATTGCCAAGATCGCCGACGCCCACACGAAGATCACCGCCACGGGCGTCCTCGGCACCTTCGACTATATCGCCCCGGAGCAGATCCAGGCTTCGGGCGAGGTGGACGCCTCTGCGGACCAGTACGCCCTGGGGGTGATGACCTACCAGATGCTGACCGGCAAGCTGCCCTTCGACCGTCCCAACACCGGCGCGCTGCTGCTGGCCCACCTGACCGCGCCTCCGCCCGATGCGCGCGAAAGCGTGCCTGAAACGCCGCGTCATGTGGCTTACGCCATTCAACGCGCGATGGCCAAAAATCCCAGGGATCGTTACGCCAGTGTGGGAGAGTTTTTCCGGGCAATCGAAAGCGCATAAAGAACAGCAAAAGTCCTGCCGATTTTGGCAGGACTTTTCTATTTATCTGGCTCTATCTCCGTAGTAACACCCCAAAATGCGGCGCTCTTCACGGAAAATCCTAGAGAACCATTTATCTGCAACAGCCAGCCGTTTTACTGGCTGATGTCCTCGACATATTGCACCACCGGTTGGCAGCCAGGCAAAAAATTATCGGCCACATTTTTCCAGGTCAATTCCAGTCCATTTGCGCTGGCCACCTGGACGGCGTCTGCCAGGCAACCGGCCCCGCCGTTGTAATTGGCCAGGGTGAAACGCCACATGTCTTCGTAGCTGGCGGTTTCGCCCGCCGGTTTGCCGGTCACATTCTGGATGATTTTGCCGGCCTGCTCGCAGTTTGCCAGCAGGGTGCGGGAAAAAATTGCAACGCTGTAATCGGCGCGTTCCAGGTCGATGCCCAGGGGGCAGTCTTCGCATGTCGCATTTACGCTCTGTAACAGCGCGCCGCGCAGCAAGGCCTGGTCTGATTTGTACAGGTTGGCGTAGCCGTTGGACGCGCACAGGTCTTTGTCCAACACCAGCGGGCAAAACTCATCATAGAAAGCGGGGTTCCACATCAGGGTGGTATCTGCGCCATGTTCGGTTAATTGCCCCAGCCCGACATCGTCACGCTGATTAAAAATTCCCGGCCAAAACTGGCTTTCCCGGCTGAAGAGATTCTTCAACAACTGGGCCGGAACTTCTCCCTGGCGGGCAACATCCAGGATGAGCGAATCAAAACGATTCTGCCAGTCGTTCACTGCCAGGGTGGCCGCTGCGACCCCGCAGGGAGTGGCGGTGCCATCCCCGTACACGCCGCCATCCGGACAGGCTTCAACGTTGACCGCGCCCTGTTTAATCAGGTTGCCAGCCAGGTAAACGTAAGAGACATCAGACTGCAAATCTTCGGCGTTTTCCGGCGAGGACAGCCAGCCAGGCAGGCCATCAGAAGGCGGGAAGGATTGCCAGGCAATCGAGCAAGTGGCATTTGGTTTGCCGGTCCATTGCGTGCTGAGCACATCGATAAAACGTTTTTGCACCAGGCGTTGGCTGTCCTCTGTGACCATCACACGCACAACCGCATCAAAGGTCGGGCTGCTGTCGCCATAGCTTGAAAAAGCCCAAAAAATCATTTTGATGCCCTCTGCAGGGGTGGCATTCAGCAAAAAATCGCAGCGCGCCCCTTCACAAGAAAAAGAGTCTGCTCCGACCAAACCTTGAATACGAATAATGGATTCGTCTGGCAGCGGCTCTTCGCCCCACAAGACCAGGCGTGGAAATTCGTTCGTACACCAACCGCTTTCATCTTCGTCACAATCTTCGAGAGATACCCAAACCTGGGCAACGGGCAGAGATACAACATTTTCACGCTCGATCGTTTTCTCGTTCACCAGTTGCCAGTAATAACCTTTGCACAACCAGTACTCTTCCAGGTCGCAAGACTGTGATTTTTTTACCCACTCATCGTATAAAGATTCCCCGCAGCCTTCGTAGATTTCGGCATGGCTGGGCATGTCATCACGTTCGCTAAAGATCCGGCAGTGGACTTCGTTGTCTTCCCAGGCGCTCATCCACCACTCGTAGAGCGTCACTTTAACCTGGATGGTGGTAAAGCGGTCCGGGCCAGTGGGAGTGGCTTCTGCAGCTGGAGCAGACGCGTGAACAACTTCGCGTGGGCTGGCGAAAAACAACACCAGGAAGCCAGCCAACACAAACAATAGAAGGAGAAACGAAAGCGGATAACCCCGGTGCATCATAAATAAATGAGCCTGCCTTTATTATAGCGGACTCATGGGTAAAAATCTACTCTGGAGTTTCAAATTCTTGCAGGCTATTTTCTTCGGCCTGCAAGTTTTTCCAGCGCAGCCACAAGTAGACCAGGTAGCCAAAGAAAGTTGCGCTGAAGACAATATAACCGGCCAGCAGGTAAGAGATTGTGTTGGGCGTATCCATTTTTTGACTCCTTTATTGCAAAACTTTTAGTTTGAGTTGTTCGACGCGGTTCGACAGCGAAGCCAGGCGCATGCGATGCCAGAAGATGGTTACAAAGATGACCGAAAAGGCAATGATGGCGAAAAACATGGTCTGGAGCATGGCCGGGGCCATGTTGAACCCGCCCTGGGCCTCAGCGCTGCCCGAACCGATCACCACCGGGTGGATGGTGCGGAAAATGCGGATGGAGATGAAAGTGACCGGGACGCTGATCCCGCCCAGCAGGGTGTAAACGGCTCCGAAGCGGGCGCGCTTTTCAGGGTCTTCGATACCCTGGCGCAGGAGCAGGTAAGCCAGGTAGATCATCTCGAGAATGGCGGCAGTTGTCAGGCGCGGCTCCCAGGTCCACCAGGTTCCCCAGATCGGGCGCGCCCAGATGGAACCAAGCACGATTGCGATGAAAAAGAAGACCAGGCTGATTTCGACTGCGGCAACGCTAACCTCGTCCCACTTCAGGTCTTTCTTCCACAGGTAGAGGATCCCGGCGACTGCTGCCAGGACAAAACCGATCATCCCGACCCAGGCTGTGGCAACGTGGAAGTAAAAGACGCGCTGGACAGCGCCCATAACCGCTTCAAGCGGCGCATAAACCAGGGACGCGTAATACGAGGCGCCCAGCAAAAGCAGGGAAACAACATTCAAAACAACCAGGGCACGGGGTTGAGGGGACATTTCAACTCTCCAAAGGGTTAGATTTTTTTTTACTCTTCGACAACATAGTCGAAGACCATAAATGCAGCGGCAATAAAAATAACATCGTAAACGATCAGCAGGTTTAACCAGGGCATGAGTTCGTCAACCGGTAAACCGGCCAGAAAGCCCTTGCTGGCCTGCACGGCTGAAACCAAAACCGGGATGACCAGCGGGAAGAGCAAAATCGGCAGCAACACATCGCGGGTGCGGGTTTGGACGGCCATGGTCGAGAGCAACGTCCCGACTGCGACATAGCCGATCGAGCCAAGCAGAATAACCAGGAAAAAGCCCGGGTTGAAGAAATTTCGCGGGTTATACAGGATGTAATAGATCGGCAGGACGATCACTTCAACGATCAGCATAAAGACCAGGTTGCTGATGGCCTTGCCAAAATAAATCGCCGAGCGGTCGACCGGAGCCAGCAGCAAGCCATCGAGACAACCGCGATCTTTTTCGATCGCCATCGAACGGTTCAGGCCGAGTGTCCCGGCAAAGGCAAAGGTAACCCACAAAACCCCGGCGGTGACCGATTCGCGCGCCGAACGGTCGAGTTCCAGCGCAAAGTTAAAGATCAGGATAACCAGCATGGCGAAAATGAGCATGGCTGAGAGCAGTTCGCGCGAGCGCAGCTCGGCAGACAGGTCTTTCCAGGCCACGGCCAGCACCGCGCCGAAATAATTCTCGGCAGGGCGCAGCGTGGAGGCGCTTTTGGGTGTCGGATGCTCGCTCATGCGCCCAAGGCCTGTTTGTAGAAATCGAGCAAGTTGGCTGTCCCCAGGCTGGACTGCGAGGCCGAGGCAGTGATCACGCCACGCGAAAGGATGTCGAAGCGGCTGGCCAGACCCTCAGCGCGCGCCAGGTCGTGCGAGGTCATCACCACGGTGCGGCCCTCAGCAGCCACCCGGCGCAGAACACCATCCAACATTTCGGATGCATCCTGGTCGAGGCCGGTGTAAGGTTCATCAAAGAGCATTACTTCCGGGTCGTGCAAAACGGCCCGCCCAATCGCCAGTCGCTGCTGCATCCCGCGCGAGAAAGTTCGCACCAGATCGCGGCGACGGGCCGAAAGGCCGACCATCTGCAAAACTTCATCAACGCGCCCGGATAGTTCGGCCAGGTTGTACATGCGACCGTAGAATTGCAGGTTTTCCTCGGCGGTCAGGTCGCCGTAAAGCAGGGGCATGTGTGAGACCACGCCCAGCCGCCGCCGCACCGCCGCGGATTGGGCGGGCAGGCTGTAGCCGGCAATGCTGACCTGCCCCAGACTGGGACGCGACAGCGAAGCCAGAATGCGCAGAAAAGTGGTCTTGCCCGCTCCGTTGGGACCGAGCAGGGCCACAAACTCGCCTTTTTCCACGGCAAAATCCAGCCCGCGCAGGACGGTTTTCAGGCCAAAACGCTTGATGAGTTTTTTTACAATGATCACTGCAATTTCTTCAGTTGCGCCTTCAGCTCGGCGCGGCGCTCACGGTAGGCAGATTCGACAATATTTCCGCTTTTGAACTGATCGTCCAGGGCCACAATCGCATCCAGGATTTCATCTTCGTTCAGTTCAGGCTGGTCTTCTTCGACATCTTCAACATCTTCCTCGTCACCGGCCAGTTCTTCCTCTTCGGCCCGGCGGCGGTCACGCCAGAACAGGTATCCGCCAGCGGCGATCAAGACAATTCCCAGCACCCCGACGCCAATCACAATATTCTGGTTGTCGCCCGCCGCCGGGTCTTGCGCGCTTGCGGTCGTTTTCGGGCTGCCTGAAATCTTGAAATCGAGGTTCTGTCCGGCGGCAAGCGATTCCGCGCTGTAGGTCTGGAAGCTCAGGCCGCCGCCCATGGGCTGCAGGCCGGCATCGGTCAGGCCCGCTCCACTGGCGGTTACGCCCTCGGGAACCAGCACCGTCACCGAGCGGGCCGCCAGCGTCAGCGGGACAGATAACTCCGTCGCGCCGCCGCCAAACAGGGCCGCAAAGCCCGTTGGGGCGCTATAGGGCATGTCGTAAGCAAAGATCAACTGGTACTGGCCCGTGCCGGGCACCACGCTCAATTGGTCGCCAAAACCTTCCGCGGTCAGCAGGAAGCGCCCGCCCAAAACCCCTTCTTCGAATTGTAAATTCTCGAAATTTTGCGGCAGGTTAAAGTTCACCACCGGTTGGCCTTCGCCAGGCGCAACAACAGTCTTGTCTGATGGGTTGTCGATCACCAGGAAGTGAATGATGGTCACTTTTTCAGGGTTTGCAAAATCGAGCAGCACATGCGCCTGGCCGATCTCCAGCAGGCCGGGCTCGCTGGTTGTCTCGTAAACCTGGATCGGCAGGTCAAATGTGGTCTGCCCATCCTGAACAAAAGCTGCATCAGACGAGTATTCGGTACCCGCAAAATCGAGCGAGACGTAAAAGGCGCGGCCTTCGGTCACTTCGACGTTCGCAAAAACATAGCGGCCATCTGGCCCAACATTGGCTTCAAGGGTGACCGTTTCGCTGAAGCTGCCGTCGCCGCCGTGGTCGAAACCGTGCAGGACGACTTTTAGCCCGGAGGGGAGAGCGCCGCCTGCGCCGCTGGAGACGGTTCCGCTAACCTGGCCGCCCGCGGTGGGAATGGCTTCATCTGTTTCGACGGGGTCGGCGGGGGTCGCATCCCCCTCAGCCTGGGTCGCCGTTTCAGGTGCGGAATCAGGCCCAGGGGTAGGTTGTTCCGCGCTGGCAGCGGCTACAGGCGCGTTATAGGCGAAGGTACGGACATAAGCCAGGGAGGCGTAGATGTCCGCATCCGCCAACTTGCCTTCAAAAGCAGGCATCTCCGGGACCATCCCGCCGCGGACGCTGCCCGCCCACTCTTCGAGCGAGCGTGAGGCCAGCCATTGCAGGTTGGTAAAATCGGCACCCGGAGCGCTTTTGCCGTTGGGGCCGTGGCATTGGGCGCAGTTGGCCTCGTAGACAGCCTTGCCCGCTTCGATCTCTGCGGAAGTGATGCTCAGACTCTGGGCGTATGCGACTACGTCCCAGCGTTCCTGGTCGTTCAGGCTGGCGAAACCGGGCATAAAATTGGTCAGGTTGCCTTCGGTGACGATGGTGAACCAGCGGGCGGGTGAGGACAGGCGGGAAAATTCAGCCCGGCCCAGGGCAGGCACTTTGACAGATAGCATTTCAGCCTGTGGCCCGTCGCCCAGGCCGCCGGGGCCATGACAGGGGGCGCATTTTTCGGCGTAGAGTGCGGCTCCGTTGGCGACATCTGGCGCGGCAGTGGGGAAGAGCGCGCCCAGGGTTGGGACAGGTGTGGGCGGGATGTAATCCGGCGGCGGGGTGATGTCTTCCGCCAGGGAAAGGCAGGCGCTCAGCGCGAGGCTGAACAGGGAAACGAGAAAAATAGCGCGAAATTTCATAAAAAATCCTTGACGATGGTTTTTGGAGTCAGAAGCCGGGAGACGTTGGACTCCGGGTGCTTTAAATCGATTTGCCGCAGGATGGGCAAAATTTGTCCGATTTCATCAGCGGTTTGCCGCATTTCGAGCAGAAACCGGCGCTTGTTTCTTTGCGGGCGGCGCGGCGGGCGGCGATGAGTTCTTCGATCTCGTCGTCTTCCACTGCGAGGGCAGTTTCCCCGGGGGTAATCGCTGCATCGGCGCGGCGGGCGGCAACCTCAGCCTCGACCCGGTCTTCGGCGGCGCTTTGCTTCGTTGCGCCTTTGCCGTTTGCCGGGGCGATCGCATCCAACTGGCGCAAAACATCTGCCGCGTGCTGGAGCAGTTCGCCGCGCATATGCGGGTAATCCTCGGCGGGAATTTTGCCGAGGGTATGGTCAAAATCCAGTTCTTGCAGGGCCGTGATCAGCCGGTCGCGGTCGGCCATCAGGGCCGAGGCTTGATGTTCTTCGGCGGAGACCAGTTTGACAGCGCGCCGTTCGAGGAAGGGCTGGGCAACGAAGAATGCCACCAATAAGACGAGGGCTAAAATGAGCAGGATTGCGCCTAATTCCATGTATCACCTTTTCTGTTTGTAACAAAGCGCGCCAAATTGCCAAGCGGGATTGTTTTACCAAAAAATATTCCGCTTATTACGCCGCGACGCACGTATCAAATTTATTGGTTTAAGAGTTGATCCACCTGTTGGCGGATTTGGGCTTCGGATGCAAACGGACCGACCTGGATGAATTGCAAAACGCCGTCCCGGTCGATGAAGTAAGTCTCTGGCACGCCCTTGATACGGAAAAATTGCGAGATTTTGGTCGCCAGGTCTGGGCCGTTGGGGTAGGTAATGTCGAACTTGGTCAGGTAGCCGCGCGCCTCGGGTTCGGTATCGACATAATCTATGCCAATGAAGACCACCTCGCCGCCTGGCTGGTAATAACGCCAGGCCGATTCGAGATCGGCGGCTTCCTGTTCGCAGGGTTTGCACCACGAGGCCCAGAAGTTGATCACAACCACTTTGCCGCGCAGCTCGCTAAACTTGACCTGGGTTTGATCCTGGAAGGTGTAGCCGTCGAAAAGGGTCAAGCTAAAATCAGGGATGACTTCGCCGGGCTGAACCGTTCCCTGCTGGGCGCGGCGTAGTCCGAGGGCGACGATAACCAGCAGGGCTACCAGGCTGACCCAGACCAGGATCTGCGCCCAGAGCGGCACGCCGCGTTTCGGGGGAGCTTCTTGTGCAGTTTCGATCATCTACTATTTTCCTTGTTAATCGCGTTGTTTAAGTTCTTCTTCGACCCGGCGCAGGTAGTTATCCGCGGGCGCGGAAGGCGATTCTGCGGGGGCAGGTGGGGCAGCCGGTTTGCGCATCGAACGAAAGGCCCGGAAGACGATCAAGATACCAATCGCCATGAAGATCGGCGGGATGATGTAAATCAGGGTCGAAAATCCCTGCATGGGCGGGGCTGAAAGCACTCGCGCGCCGTATTGGTCAACAAAATACTGCTTGATCTGGTCTTCCGTCCAACCTTCTGAGAGTTTCAGGCGAATCAGATCGCGCCATTGGGCGCAAGCCTGGGTCGGGCAGACATCCAGCGGGGTGTTCTCGCATACCGGGCAAAACAATTGCTTGGCAATGGCGTTAACTTCATCGTCGCTGGGGGTCGGGTTGGGCGATTGGGCTGAAACCATGCCGTCAGCGCTCAGGGAGAAAAGCAGGGTGAGATAGAATAGAAAGAAGAGTTTTTTCATTTAGTTAGTCACCGGGCTGGTAGATCACTGCCGCCTTGCGGACATGCGCCGGGGCAGCTTCGGGTTCCTTGTCGGGCCATGCGGCTACCAGCGTTCCCAGGATGAAGATGAACGAACCAAGCCACAGCCAGTTAACCAACGGATTATGGTAGACCTTGAAGGTCGCGCCAATCGAGCTGATTGGCTGCCAGTCCACCAGCAGGATGTAGAAATCATCCTGCATGGTCGAGCGGACGCCGGGGATGGTCATCGGCTGCTGCGAGTCATAGTAGTAATCACGGCGCGGGTAAAGAGTGGTCAAGAATTTGCCGTCTTTGGAAACATCCACAACCGCACGGGCCACATTTTGCATGGGCGCACCGCTGGCATCGTACAAGTCAAAATCCTGTAAATCTTTGAAAGTCATGGTGTAACCCGCAAGTTGGATCGATTCGTTCTTCGCGATCGTGCCTTGCGTCTCGGTTTGAAACATTTCGATGCCGATGATGCCTATCGCCATCAAGACCACGCCGAGGTGGATGGTGTATCCGCCATAGCGACGACGGTTGCGTCCGGCCAGGCGCCATAACGCGACGAAGATGTTTTCCTTCTGGGCGCGGGAACGGGCTTCGGATGCGCGCCAGAACTCATACAGGGTTACAAAAGCGGTGGTGATGGTCACAAATAAACCGGCGATTGCATAGGGGAAGTAGCCGTTGATCAAGGCCGGGTTGAGCAGGAAGTAAACGATAATTGTCAGCATGACAACCAACGCGGCCGCCAATGGCTTCAGAATGGCCTTGCCGAGTGTCTTGAGGGTCGAATGCCCCCAGGCCGAGAGCGGAGCAATGCCCATCAACAGCACCAGGGCGGCGAACAACGGTCCGGTGGCGCGCTCGTAGAAAGGTGGCCCGACGGTCACCTTTGCGCCGGTTGCCAATTCCGAGATCAACGGGAAGATGACGCCCCAGAAGCAAACCACGAGGATGCTGATGAAGAGCAGATTGTTGAGCAGGAAGAGCGCCTCGCGTGAAAGCATGGATGTCATCTGGTTCTCAGATTTTAGTTCGGGCCAGCGCCAGATAAGCAGGGCTACCGCAGAAACGAAAGTCAGACCGATAAAAATAAAGAAGGCCGGGCCAATTGCGCTCTGGGCAAAGGAGTGGACTGAAGAGAGCACCCCGGAGCGGGTCAGGAAAGTGCCAAAAATGACCAGCGAATAGGTGAGGATGATGAGAATCATATTCCAGTGCTTGAGCAGGCCGCGTTTTTCCTGGATCATGACCGAGTGCAGGAAGGCTGTGCCTGAAAGCCAGGGCATGAAAGCCGCGATTTCAACCGGATCCCAGCCCCAATAACCGCCCCAGCCGAGCACGTCGTAAGCCCAACGTCCGCCCAGCACCAGGCCGAGGGAAAGGAACAGCCAGGCCCAGAGAGTCCAGCGGCGGGTGATGCGCGTCCAGCGGTCGTCTGTGCGCCCTGTTATTAGGGCGGCAATCGCAAAAGCGTAGGGGATGACGAAGGCCACAAATCCCAGATAAAGCATTGGCGGGTGGATGATCATGCCGGGGTGGCGCAGGAGCGGGTTGAGGCCGTTGCCGTCGGCTGGTGTAAAGGGAATTGCCCCTGCCGGGCGGAAAGTGGCCGGAGTAACCCCGCTAAAAGTCTGCCAGAAGCGGGTGAACGGGTTTTCGTAGAAAACATTTAGGCCGATGAAGAAGGCAAGGGTGATCGAGGCAACCAGCACGACCCAGGGCAGGAACTCGCGATCGCGATCCCATTTGCGCAGGGTGACAGCCGTCATGAAAGCCGAAAGCAGCCACGACCAGAAGAGCAGCGACCCGGCCTGCCCGCCCCACAGGGCGGTCACTTTCAGGTAGGTTGGCATGGCGCGGCTGGTTACCTGGTAAACAAACGAGACGTTGTAATCGTTGTTGACCAGTAAATAAATCAGTGTGAGAGAGGCCAGGCTGGTCAAAGGAAAGGTGAGCTGCATTGCAAGGCGCGAACTCTCGATCCATTTTTGCGATTTTTTAACCTGACCAAAAATGGCAGCAAAAATGGCATATATTGAAACCAGGAAGGTGACAACAATTACGCCGTAACCAAAATCTGCAAACATAATGACTCCTTAACAATATTCAACCCGAAAGGGGACTCAACCTTTCGGGTTTGGGGTGGTTGGCGCTAACCTTCTGCCTGTTCGGGAACAGCTTCCTCGTATTTGGTTGGACATTTAAGCAACAGTTCGTCAGCGTAGTAGATGCCGTCGTCACCCATTTTGCCGGTCATGATGGCCTGGGCTTCGTCTCGCATCAGGTCAGGTTTGACGCCGACGAAGACCACATCCATGCGCGCCCGAGTGGGGTCGATGACCGCCTGGTGCAAGACTTCGCCCAGGCCGCCTTCGCGCTCGATTTGGGCGTTATCACCGGGGACGTGGGCTACCGTAAACTTAAGGGTCAGGGTTTGCGGGTCATACTCGATGCTCTCGCCAACAATCGCACCCGAAACGCGCAGTTCGCGCCCAAGCACATCGGCTTGTTTTTCTTTAAGTTCTTCCACGGTCATGAAATATTGCGCACTGGCCTGGGTGGATGAAACAATCAGGTAAACGACGGCTAGTAAAATCATGACGCCGCCCAGGATGAATTTAATACGCGGGTTTTGGGACATTGCTTCTTCTCCTAAGATGACTTGTTTCAACGATCACAACATATAAGGATTCTACATATTTAGATTAAGGGAAACTGAAAAGGCCCCGCAAAAGCGGGTGATAAATGTCACTATTTTGACAAATAATGTCTATCTTGCTGTTTTCGTTCATACTCTGAAAGCATCCTGCCAGTTGCGCCGGCAGGATGCTTTCAGATTGGTCAGTTTATTGTGGATTAAACCCGTAGCCTAATGTTTTCTAATGCTCGTGTTGTTTGGTCGAGTGGAAGGGTAGGTAACGCGCGGCCAGGCTAAACATTAGTAACCAGTAGCAAATCACCATGCCGCCAACGGCAAACTCGATCCATGTTGGGGTGTAGGAATTGAGCACAACAGAAGGTGTGAATGGGTCGTAGGTAATCGAAGCAATCAGGCCGGAGAAATTGAAATTCCAACGCATCAGGATTGCATTGAGAATCGGAATGGAAGCAGCAGCCAGGAGGACGCGGAAACTGCGGATGCGCTTGGCCGCCAGCAGCATGGCGCCTGCGATGGCAGGCAAGATGGCCTGCCCCAGCCAGAACGTCAGCGAATAGGGCGCAATTGTATCGAGCACCTGGGTTTGCAGGGCAATCTCACGGTCAAAGCTGTAGTAATTGGTCACTGCAAAATCCCAAATGCGAAGATAGGTCAACAGCAATGTAACAGCGCCTGAAATGCGCGCCAGATCGTAGAAAACATCATCTTTAACCAGACCAGGACGCATGATACGGAAGACCACAATGCTCACCAAGAACAGCAGCGCAACACCACCACCCATGGCAGAAAGAACAAATTGTACCGGCGCCGACTGGTTGAACCACAATCCGCGCCCGGCCAGTACCGAGTAGGTCGCACCGAGAGAAGCCTGATGGAGCAGGGAAAGGGACAGGCCAACCACGGCCAGCACAGGGCTAAAACCATGCAGCCACTGTGACATTTTATGCACCGGTACCATCAATTTGGACAGGATCGGGAAGCGGGTCAGCCAGGGATGGTTCGAGAAGGCAGGGTGCTCCAACACGATCGGTAACAGTTCGGCCATGAGCACGCTCAGGTAGAGCACAACACACATTGTGATTTCCCATAGCAGGGAATGTGGTTGCCAGTAGACCACCGGATGCCAGAAACGAAACGGTTTGCCCAGATCGAAAAGCAGGATCATGCCTGCCGTCGAGTAACCTAAAAACCCGAGCAAAATCGCCAGTTTGCCAACCACTTCAAAGCGTTTAATGCGCAGTAGATGTACCAGTACGCCAAAAACAAAGGCGCTGCCACCCAGGGCAATTGCGGAAAGGTCAATTGAAATCCACAGGGCCCAGGGCACTTTGTTTGAAAGCCCGGTGACATGTAGGCCCTGGGTCAGTACAATGTACGCGCCGACCAGGCCAAAGACGATCCCGCCGAGCAGAAGCGTGATCCAGTACGGAAAGATATCAACGGAGTATTTACCGATGCGAATTTTGGGATAGTGAACGATGGCTTGCATGGTTTATTCTCCCTTGAATGGCGACTTGTAAGCCGAGTCGGGTGGAATATAGTATACACGCGGCTCTGTGCTCAATTCTTCACGAAGGCGCAGGGTGACACGGGCTTCATCACGCGCTTTGGAAATCGGGCTTTCCGGGTGATTCAGGTCACCAAAAACACGCGCGCCGGTCGGGCAGGCAACCACGCAAGCTGGAGTCGCCTGCGGATCGACGCCCGGGGTCAAGCCACGCTCCAAACCGTCATCGATTCGGTGTGAACAGAAGTGACACTTCTCGACAACGCCACGCTGACGATTGGGAACTTCCTGTAAGCCAAATGTAGGCGAAAGCTCACTCTTTTCAATCGGGTCATGCCAGTTGAAAACACGCGCATCGTAAGGGCAGGCTACCTGGCAATAACGACAGCCAATGCAGCGGTCATAATCCATGCTGACGATACCGTCTTCGCGGTAATAGGTTGCCTCTACAGGACAAACATGTACGCAAGGCGCTTCAGCGCACTGCATGCACGGGCGCGAGAGGAAGAACTCGGTACCATTTTGGGTTGTTTCTGTTGTGACCACGTTGTAGAGCATGTCATCAGACAGATTATTGATCGCTTGACAAGCATATGTGCAATAATTACAACCAATGCACTTGTTGATATCAATCAACATACCCCATTTGACGCCATCCGGGTTGACTTCAGCCTCTTTGATCGTGCTGGCAAGCGAGTTAAGACTAATAAATTGGGTCAAGCCAGCTGTAACAGCCAGGCCGCCGGCAATCTTCAACAAATCGCGCCTGGAAACCGAACCTTTTTTAGGGTCAGGGCTAATCTCATTCTCTGATTTTTGCATTTTTACCTCCAGGTAAAACCGGGCAAGGCTTGTTTACTCATCTTTTTCTGTCTCATCTTCGCTATCGCCGGCTTTTTTGTCATTGCCATTGCTTGCGTTGATGTCCAACTCGCGTTCGATCAATATCCATACACCACCGCCGCCAATTGCGATACCTACTGCAAAGAACAACCATACAGGCAGGTTGATCCCACCCCGTTCAGGGGTTGACGCGCTATCAATCACGCGCGGTTTGATGTCTGGCGAAACAGGGGTAATCGAAACGCCGCGAACCAGGCTGTTGGCTTCGTGAATGTTCGAATGGCAAGATTCGCAGGTTGAAATTTCAGAAATAAAGGTGTGGCCGATTTCAGGGCCAAGGTGACAAGAATCACAGGTCAGACCAACCGCGCCGTGAGTTGAGTCATGGGCGGCTTCCACCTGGGTGCGATGGCAATTTTCACAGGTGCTTTTGTTTTCGCCGATCAGTTTTTGCTGCTGGGAGTGTGGTTCGTGGCAGGTGACACACCCCATTCCGCGCTCACCATGGCGGCTGGTCATCCATTGCTCTTTAATATCCAAATGGCAGACGTCACAGGTTTGAGACTCATTGATAACCAGATAAGAGACTTGCGGATGAGCTCCTTCGCCTGCACCAAGTTCATGGCAGGCAAAACAATTTGTCGCTTCGGTGCCATGTTTGCTACTTAACCAATGCTCATAAAGGTCAGAGTGGCATGCTTTACAAGCATCCGCCACGCCCCCCTGCGGCGCTTCTGCAGCCTGGACCTGGCTTGTAGGGGCCACTACAAGCATACCAAGCCCAAGCAATGCCGCCACCGCAATCATTGCGGCCAGCAATTTCGTCCAGGTAAACGCTGATATTTTCATAGAACATTCTCCCGATCAGTTTGGAATTCATGGGGCCAAAGACTAAAACGCCTGAAACAGGCAAGCTTCTCAATATGACAAGAGTAATATAAGTGTAGCATTAATGACAAGTGAAACCTGTCATTATCCAGGCAGACTAAATGTCACCCTATTTATTACCTTACCTTATAGGTTTTCATAATCCAAAGTGGTTCTTTAGGAGTTCCCGTGATAAGCCCTACCCTAAAATGCAGCTTTATTTACGGCAAATATCAGAGAATCTCGAAAGTTGGGCAAAACAAAAAAACGAAGTATGCTATATTTGAACATATTTCAACTTCGTCTTACAGAGTGATTATGTCCAAAACTTCCCAGCAAGACCTGCGTCAGGCGCTGCCCGGCATTCTGATCAGTTTGGCAGTGATTGTCGTCCTCGTTATCATCGTCGATTGGGCAAGTGTTTTCGAGTCCTTTCGCACCGTAGACTTGCGCTTCCTGGCCCTGCACGGTTTGCTCTATATGGTTTCGGTCGCCGCCCGGGCAATGGGTGCGCGCACCCTGCTCGAAGACCGTCCAACCTTCCGTGATTCATTTATGATCATGATGCAGGGTTACCTGCTCAATAACGTCCTGCCGTTTCGGTTGGGGGAATTGGGACGCGCCTACCTGCTCGGACGAAAAACCGGAACCGGAACCTTTTTCACCATCCCCGCCATTATGATCGAACGCGCCTACGATTTGGCCTTTGCAGCGCTGATCGTTATGGGGACTCTGCCCTTTGTCTTCAGCGGCGTCGATTGGGCGCGCCCCGTAGCGCTGACCACCCTCAGCCTGGTTACCATCGGTCTGTTCTCACTCCACCTCGTTGCCCGCTTTCGCATCCCGCTCCGTAATTGGGCCGACAAAACCGCCGGGCGGGTCAAACTGATCGAGAAATACATCCTGCCGCGCATCGATTCCTTTCTTGATGGGCTGGCTGTCCTGACCAGCCTGAAGAGTTTCAGTCTCAGCCTGGGCTGGATGGCGCTCTCATGGTTGTTTGCCCTGGCAAACCAATACGCCCTGCTACGCGGATTTCTGCCTTCAGCCAAACCGCTGGCATCCTCCTTCTCACTCGGCATCTCCTCCTTTGGCGGAGCCATCCCGTCCATGCCTTCGGCGCTGGGTGTCTACGAAGGCGCAGTAGTTGTAGCTTTGGGTGTTTTGGGAATTTCATCAGGCATTGCATTTGCCTTCGCCATTACACACCACATGATGCACATCCTTTACTCTGGCATTTTCGGCATGGTCGCTTTTTCTCGTGAAGGCGAAAGCCTGTTTGGAATGTATCAAAAATTGACCCGCAAAAAGACCACAGAGGAGGTTTAGTTATGAAGCGCCATTTCCTTGTCACCGGCGGCGCCGGTTTTATTGGCTCCAACTATGTCCATCGCCTGCTTCAGCGCGGCGAGCAGGTCACCGTTTACGATAACCTGAGCCGGGCTGGCGCACCACGTAACCTGAAATGGCTCGAAGAAACTTTCGGCAAAAACGCCTTCCAACTGGTAGCCGGCGACGTGCGCGATGCCTCCCTGCTGGCTGAAACGGCCAGAGAAGCGGATGTGATCGTCCACTTGGCCGGGCAGGTGGCTGTCACCACTTCGGTGGTCAATCCGCGTGAAGATTTCGAGATCAACGCCCTGGGCACTTTCAATATGCTCGAAGCGGCGCGCCTGAGCGGGCGGGATCCGATTGTCTTCTACTCGTCCACCAATAAAGTTTACGGCGGCATGGACGATGTCGAGGTGGATGAAACTCCCACCCGTTGGCAATACCGGGACCTGCCTTTTGGCTGCCCCGAAAGCCAGCCGCTTGATTTCCACTCGCCGTATGGCTGTTCAAAAGGCGCAGGCGATCAGTATGTGCGAGACTACGGACGAATCTACGGTCTGCGAACAGTGGTCTTCCGCCAGAGCTGCATCTACGGTCCGCGCCAATTTGGTGTTGAAGATCAGGGCTGGGTGGCCTGGTTCGTGATCGCCGCCGTGACGGGCCGCCCGCTTGCCATTTATGGCGATGGCAAACAAGTGCGTGACCTGTTACACGTTTATGATCTGCTTGATGGTTATGATCTGGCACTGGAAAAAATAAAGACCGTCAGCGGACAGGTTTATAACCTGGGTGGCGGCCCTGAAAATACCATCTCGATTTGGACCGAGTTTGCTCCCCTGCTCAAAAAAATGCTCGGCAGCCCAATTTCTGTTTCACGCGGTGACTGGCGGCCAGGTGATCAAAAAGTCTTTGTGGCTGACACCCGCAAGGCGCAGGCTGAGTTGGGCTGGCAGCCACAGTATGATGTAGAAAAAGGTGTGCGCCAGTTATTTGATTGGGTCAGCGCCAACAAAGATTTGTTCTAATTGCTCATTCAGCAGTGCATTGCTCTTCTAAAAAGTGTGGAGCGGAATAATTATTCCGCTCCACACTTTTTCTTGATGTTATGGTGTATTGGTTGGCGTCGGCGTCTCCGTTGGGGTGGCTGTTTCTGTAGCCGTTGCCGTGCTGGTGGCCGTCTCAGTAGCGGTGACAGTGTTGGTTGGCGTAGCTGTTGTGGTGGCTGTCATCGTGGCCGTGCTTGTGACTGTTGTACCGGTAGCAGTCGCCGTTGCAGTCGAGGTCGGGGTGGACGTCACCAGGTTCGCCAGCCGCTCGATGCGGGCAGCCAGCCAAATCGGCCGATCGTTGGCTGCCGAACCGTTGGCATGCGCCGTGAGGATGAATTTAACCGTCTGGCCTTTGAGCGCGCTCAGGTCCACATCCACATGGTAAACCTGGCCCTCATACGCTTCGACAAACTGCCATAATGTTTTTGCCTGACCATTGCCAATCTGGTAAGAGAGTCTGAAGAGCACATTACAGCCGCTTGCGCCATATTCACAGCCGATGGTTGCGCGGAAGCGATCCCCATTCTTAACTTCAAAGGGCTGATAGTGGCCGCTCAGGTAGCCATTATTGACATTTTCCGGCACAGTCAGCAGTCCGGGGCGGTTCTCGGTAATGCCAGTCTCAAGTTTGGGCTTGTCGAGGCTGATCGCAAATCCTTTTTTGCCATTAACATTACCGGGGCAACCCAGGTCGCCGGCCGCGCTGCGCCAATCTGCCGAACAATAGTTGGCGACAAAATCATAAAACCCCAGCATATCGGCATTGACTCGAATCTGGACAAAAACTGGGCTATTGGCCTGTGCGCCAAGCCCGAACAAGACTCCGGCGCTGTTGCGCAGCATCCAGTTGCCGCGATAGGTTCCCTGTCCGGCCGGGGCAGTCAGGTTGACCGCAATATCCACCGAGTCGCCGGGCAGAACAGTCTTGGGCATGCTGACCGAAGCAGGGCCGCCCATTTGGTGCCCCGAAGAGAAGACAAGCGCATAGGCGGTTGTCCAGGTGCAGGTTCCGGTATTCTGGATGCGCCAGGTTTTTGTAAAATTCGCACCCGATCCCAGCGCTGTATTGTCGGGGATGGTCACATCGCCCAAAAAAGCAGCCTGCTCACAGCGGGTGATTGGCGCCATCGTTACAGCGGCCTGGTTCGTGGCAGTTGGCAGCGAGGGCGCACTTGTCGGCGTTTCCAAAACGGGCAGGGTGGGCAGCCCCAGCGTCGCCGGCACGTTGGTTGTAGAGAGCGCCTGGGTTTGCAACGCCTGCAAGGTTGCCGCCTGGGCGGTATAAATGGCCTGCAGGGTTGCCCCAGAATCGGGGGCGGCGTTTGGCAGGTTGCACCCGGCCAGTAACAGGGCCAGCACGAACACAGAAAAAGGAAAAAGTTTTTTCATTGGATAATCTCCTGAATCCATAACCATCATATCGAATATAGACGATTTTGTCTCTTAAAAGGTTCCAGAATCAAAACAACCGGAGCTTAAGCTCCGGTTGTTTTGATTTGATGGGTTTTACGGGCAGGTCCAGTAGAATATTGGCATTCCAGCCTGGAACTCGGCATTGTTTGGCGCGCTAATAAAGAGCGATACTTTGCGCTCCATGCCCTGTACCGCGTCTGATTTTAGATTCCATGTCCACGAAATGGTTTGCCTGCCCGCCTGCGTAAAGGCCAGCTTGCCGCCTTCACGGATACCGCCATCGTAAGGATGTTGATACCAGACGTAGCGGACCTCGCCGGGGCCGTTGGTCACAACAGTGGCAGTAACGGTATATTTCGTGCCATTGACCGGACATGCAGTCTGCGGGTCGCGTGTAATGGTGTAGAACACATCTGTAACCGCAAAGGCGTCTTCGGGCTTTTTGGCGACGGTGATCTTGGCAATCAGGGACGTATCCGTCGCACCCACGCCAAAGCTGCCTCCATAGGGGGTTGCAATCCGCCAGTAGCCAGTGTAGACGCCTTCAGTTTCAGGCGCGGTCATATTGACCGATAAGTTGACCACATCGCCAGGATAGACGGTCTTGGTCAGTGGGATGGATGTGGTCGTGGTCAACCCGTCACCACTTTGCAGGTAAAGTTTGTGGGATGTATCCCAGGGACAAGAACCGACGTTTTTGATTTGCCAGGTTTTTGTAAATACCGTGCCTGGCAACATGATCGTGCCATCAGGGACGCTGATATCGGTCACGAACTGGGCAAAGTAACAGGCAATCTGCGCGCCGCCCTGTGAGACAACCGCGGTTGGTGATGGCGCAAAAGTAGCAGTTGGTGTAAGTGGTTCAAGGGTCTGGGTTGGGGTGACTGCGGCTTGCTGGGTTGCGGCCTGATCGGTGTAGCGCGCTTCGACGGTTTGTACGGCAGATGTGGCAATCGCATCCGCATCGGGAGTGGGGGCTGTCTCGCCGCCACAAGCGCTTAAAAGCAGCACAAGCATAACCCCCCAGATAGCAATATTGGTAAATTGTTTTTTCATACGGTTTCCTTTCACAACAGGCGGTTATTATAACAAAAACAAAAAACGGATGTCTGCCGCGCAGACACCCGTCCATGATGAAAGCATTACGGTTCACTCAAGGTGCGGGCGTATGAGTTGGTGTTGGAGTCGCCGTTGCCGTGGGAGTGAAAGTAGTGGTGGGCGTGGCAGTCGGTGCGACCACCTTGATTTCGACAAAAAATGAGGTGCCCTGATAACCACTCAAGACAGGCATCAAGACGCCCGCCGAGTTGCGCAAGCGCCAGTATCCTCGATAGGTGCCAGGGTTGAGAGGCGCCTTGAGCGCGATACCCAGGTCGACTTCCTGGCCTGGGGGAACATTACCCGCCAACGGCTGGGCAGCCGGGCCGCCCAGCAACTCGCCACTGCCAAAGATAAGTTGATAGCCTGTTGTCCAGGTGCAGGTCCCCATATTTCGTAATCGCCAGGTTTTGGTAAAAGCCTGGTCAGGCAGCACTTCAGTGCCATCGGGAATGGTGACATCGCTTACGAATTGCGCTAGGTCGCACAGTGGGGTGGCGCTGGCAGTGGCGGTCGGCGGGAGAGTGGCACTCGGCGGTGGCAGTGTGGCAGTGGCTGGCGCAGGCGGGGCCGGGGTTGTTTCTTGCGGAACAAGCAGGCTGTCGAGTGTCAACTGGGCCTGCACGGTTTCTGCGGCGGCAGTAAAAACAGAATCGGCCGTTTGTGGCGTGGCCTGAGGCAGGTTGCACCCGGCCAAACCGGCCAACAAAAACAAAACAAGCAAAACTGCGCGCAAAGACAGCTTAAACATCTTTTTCCTCCTCGAATAAAAAATACGATTTCTCCTGATTCAATACAATGATTATACCAATCCGCCCTATTTTAGATTGCATCTTGGCATAAATGCGACTTTGGTATAGGATTGATGATAATGATGTTGTGAGAAAAACAGGATAGCCCATGATAACCGCTGATGCCTTTATAAAACTACCTTACACGTCTGACCTGACCGAAGGCGGGATCGCCTATGCCATACGCTCCTTGCCATATACCTACAACCGCATGGGCGGCTCGCTCTACTCGCGCCTGCGGCGGATCGTCGGCGGGGTGGCGGTTGAGCTGGCCTTTCGGCGTTACCTGGGCGAGCAGGAAATTCCCTTTGATGTAAAAGGTCTGACCCCTTTTACCGAGCCGGATCGGTATGACGTCTCACTGGGTGGGCATCGCTGCGACTTGAAAACCTTCGTGACTTCGAAGCGTAACCAGATCACAGCCATGCGCCGCGACCCTTCACTTGCCTTGCGCGCCCCGGCCTTGATCCCGGCTGATCAGTTTGCCGGCGAAAACCACAGTGACCAGGACCTATACCTGTTCGCTTTTTTGTTGGGTCTGACCACAAACTCAAACGACGATATCAAAATTGCTGTTGACGCGGGCCAACCCATTTACCTCATTCATCCCATGCGTTCCGAATGGTCCCGCCCGGCGACCTGGGCTCCGCTGGGCAGGGTCAGCTTGAAAAGTGAATGCAGTACGCCGCTGACGGTTGAAATCGGTGGGCAGGACAGCGAACGCGAGTTCATTAGCGCAAAATACTGCCTCGAACCGCTCACCCGTGTTGTTGTCGATTTGCCGTTATATAGCCTGGCTTATCTGCACGTTGACTCAATCCCGGATGCGCGCATCGGTGTTCACAGCGCCGCAAATGGCGAGGTTTATCTTATTTCGCCGCGCGATTGGGGCAATATTTGGATCTATGGGATGGAAACCTGGCTGACAGGTTATATGACCCGCGAAGAATATCGACGCAAGGCCAGCACCATTTTTGCCGGAAGCCGGGTCTTCCAATACAGCAAAACCCAGACCAAGAACATGTCTGTGCCGATGGCCGATTTACGCCCATTGATCGAATTGTTCGAACGGGTTAAGGTTTGGGAAGAGAAGAAGAAAAACAGGTAAATGAGGAAAGAGTAAAAGTGGGAAGCGGCAATTTGCCGCTTCCCACTTTTTATTTATCGGTAATCGCCCTCGCCCCTGATTTTGCCCCGCTCAAGACGCGAGAAAAGTTTTTCGAGATTGGCTTCAGCCACTTCTTGCAAAGGGATATTCAATTCAGTGGCAATCTGCGCCAGGTACCACAAGACATCACCCAGTTCGTATTTCAGCGCTTCGCGGTCAGTTTCACTGACCTGGCCGGCATGGTCGCGAAAGATTTTCTTGACCTTGCCAGCCAGCTCTCCGGCTTCGTTGACCAATCCGAGGGTAGGGTAAACAATTGGGTGGTCGGTATGCACCAGGTTCCAGGTCTTGCGTGATTCGCGTTGGTAGTCATTTAGGTCTTTGATGGAGGGCATGGATTTATCCTTTGATCACTTGTAATGCATTCGGCACAATTTCACAACTGATCTGGCGCAGGTTGCTTCCAAAGCTCGTGTAAACCTCGCCGTCAGCGTGGATGTAGAGCGGTCGGTCAGAAACCAGGCTTAGCTGGCGGGTGGTTCCGAGCGTCACCTGTGGAAAACGCCCGTGCGTTCCGCGCATCACTTCCGGCATGATCCGCAGCATGGTCAGGCGCGAACAGCGTTCGACCATGCTAAAGTTGAGAATCCCATCGTCGTTTTTTGCGTCCGGCGCCACCAGGAAGCCGCCGCCCTGACGCGGCCCGTTACAAATCGTCAGCATAATGTTGGACTGCTCGATTGACTGCCCATCGTTTTCGATTTTCATCAAGGCGGGTTGGTGGTTGACGATGATGGTCTGCAAGACAGCCACCAGATACATCAAAAATCCGCGTATAAAAGGCAGTTTGTGTGAACGGATGGTGACAACCGCATCAAAGCCCATGCCCAATGTGTTGTCGAAATATTCCTGACGGCCATGTTCGTCGGTCATCAGCCCCAGGTCGACTGTCGAGGCTGGCCCTTCGAGGGCGTGGGCCAGGGCGCGGTCGGCGGCTTTGGGGACGCCAATGGCGTGGGCGAAATCATTTCCCGAACCAATCGGGACAACCCCCAGAACGGGACGGCGCGCTGCGGGGACTTGCATCAAGCCGTTGACCACTTCGTGGACGGTTCCGTCACCACCCAGGGCGATGACGCGTTCGAAGCCCTGCTCGGCGGCCTGGCGCGCCAACTCCGTGGCATGAGTGGGGTAGACGGTTCCACTCCACTCGGCGCCATACTGGTGGGCAATCGGGCGAAGATCGTTGGCAATTTTCCAGGCTTCACCCATGTCAGCCATTGGATTAAAGATTAGTTTTGCTTTGGGGGACATTTTCCTCCAATAAAAAACGGGTTGTTGGCAATAACAACCCGCAAACAGATGAAAAGTTCGCTCTTTATCCTTTAACGTTGGGCATTTGCAGTTCGCCGGTAAAACCACGCGCCATTTGGAATGTGCCACGGGCATGTTTCTTTGCGCGGTAAAGAGCTTCATCTGCAGACCGCAACAGGTCCGCGCCTGTACGCGCATGGGTGGGATAGATCGCAATTCCGCCAGAAATGCCCAACCGGCAGGCAGAGCCATCTGGCAGGAAACAGGCGTAACCGGCTAAACGCTGGCCAATGTTTTCAGCCACTTGAACTGCCGAGACCGCGTTTGTATCTGGCAAGAGCATACATAACTCATCTCCGCCATAGCGCGCCAGGAAATCGCTGGCGCGTGACACCGATAAAAGAAAGGCCGCGATGTCATGCAAAACCCGGTCTCCAATGGAGTGTCCCCAATTGTCGTTCACATTTTTGAAACCGTCCAAATCCATCATTAAAACTGCAAACGGACGTCCGGTGCGGTTGGTGCGGCTGACCTGGTGATCGATATAACGGTCGAGCGCGCGGCGGTTGGGAAGGCCGGTCAGTGTGTCGCTTAAAGCCTGGCGCGAAACGGCTTCATGCAGGCGGGCGTTGATGATTGCAATTGCGGCCTGATCGGCTAATAATTTAAGCAAGCGTTGTTCTGCCGGAGAAAATGATCCGACATGCCAGCGCGAGAGATTCATCACTCCGATGACACTATCTGCCATCATCAGTGGAATACTGATCATAGAACCGTGCCATTTTTCAGACATCATGTTAAAAAGAGTGTGCTCGCGCAAGTTCTCAATAACCAGTGTCTCTTTGGATTGAGCAGTTTTGTAAGTAATCCCATCCGGGCGCGGAGGCCAGAGCTCTTTGTTCCGCTCACCCTGTCCGTCCAATGATGCGCCAAAACGCAGGCTATTGTTTTGATAAAGGTAAATATGGGCATTGCGAGCGTTCTTGACCAGTTGCATCGCTTCGGTTACAACATTATCCAGCACCGCCTGTAACTCCAGGTTGGTGGTCAGGTTGTAAGTCAGGCGTTTAACAGCATCCAACTCGGCTGCCTGCTGACGGATCACCCCCAATAAATTGTGATGCGAAAAAATACGCGAGGCCAATACTTCGGCAACTTGTTCATATTGTCCTGAAGGATCACTGTCGACCAACCCATCCAACAAAGAAGTTAACAGCTCAATATACGATTTCTTTTCATCAAAGGATAAATCGGTATTTTGTAGTCGTTCCTCAAAGGCTGTAAGCCATTTATGCTTTATATCGCTCATAGAGTCCAAAATCTGCTGGTGTGCTCTGGGATGGATGTCACGATTATAAGTGACAGATTACACTTTGTAGTATGCTAAAATCATTAAAATTGCATTTTTATTAGGAAACATGGAGATTTACATGGCTGAAAACCGCCTTTCCCACCAAACACCCCTGAAAACATACCGCCGCGTCATTTTAATTGGTGCTTCGAGCGGCATTGGCGCTTCGCTGGCGCAAAAATTAGCCGATGAAGGTTGTCAGTTGGCCCTGCTTGGCCGCCGTGAAGACCTGCTCCAGGCTGTGTGTGAGCAAATCAACCGCAAATGTGGCGAAACGCGTGCCCAGGCCTTCGTTCATGATGTGACAGATTTTGAATCTGCCCCGGCTTTGTTCACTGAAATTGTCAAAACCCTGGGCGGGCTGGACGTGCTTATCTACAATGCCGGCATCCTGCGAACCGTCAAGCTCAACGAATTTGACCTGCAAAAAGACCTCGAAATGACGCGCATCAATTACCTGGGCGCGCTGGCCTGGCTTAACCCGGCAGCGGCTTACTTCCAGGCCCTGCAAAGTGGCCAAATTGTCGGCATTGGCTCCGTTGCGGGGGACCGCGGACGGGTCAGCGCCCCGGCTTATAACGCATCGAAGGCCGCCCTGCACACCTATCTCGAAGCCCTGCGGAACAGACTCACCCGTCACGGGGTCAACGTTCTGACAGTCAAGCCAGGCTTTGTGGCTACCGACATGACCAAGAATAATCCGCGCACCCCGATGATTATCAGCCCCGAAAAAGCCGCTGAAGGCATTTACCTTGCCATGCAGGCGCGCAAGCAGACCGTCTACGTCCCTGCCCAGTGGGGCTTGCTGATGCACATCATTCGCCATATCCCGTCGGTTATTTTCAGGCGGTTAACCTTCTAGTGTTATTCGGTAACCCAATCATGGGAAACAAAGACCGAATAACAACATTCAGCAAAAGAGCACCCTATGACCACTTTCTCCCTTCCCTTTGAGCGTCTAAAGACGCTTGAAAACTTCGGTCACTCGCTCAAGGCTCAATCCTATTTGTACAAGCCAACCAGCGTGGAACAAATGATGGAGGTCTTCAAGACCGCCAGGCAAAACGGACTGACTGTCACCCTGCGTGGCGCCGGTCGTAGTTACAACGATGCTGCCCTGAACGGTGGCGGCATTGTCATGGACACCCAGGATATGAATCGCATCATCTCATGGGACCCAGAAACCGGCCTGATTATTTGCGAGCCGGGTGTCACCCTGCAACGGTTGTGGCAGCACATCCTGCCGGATGGCTGGTGGCCGCCGGTCGTTTCTGGCACGATGACCACCACCCTGGGCGGTTGTCTGGGTATGAACATCCACGGCAAGAATAACTTCAAAATGGGCACGATTGGCGAACACGTGGTTGAGTTTAAAGCCCTCCTGCCAACCGGGGCAGAAGTAACTTGCTCGCCCAACCTGAACGGCGACCTGTTCTACGCCATCATTTCAGGCATGGGCATGTTGGGCGCCTTTACATCCATCACGATGCAAATGAAACGGGTCTATTCAGGAATGTTAAACGTGCATGCCTGGAATGTGCCCGATCTCGAAAGCCACGTGCGGGCCATTGCTGAAAATGCGCCAAACAATAGCTACACCGTCGGCTGGCTCGATTCAACCGCCAGCGGAAAAAGCATGGGGCGTGGTCAACTCCATACGGCTCAATATCTAAAAGAAGGCGAAGACCCAAACCCGAAAAAGACCATGCAGGTTGCTTATCAGACTCTGCCGGCGACGATGTTTGGCGTCTTCCCAAAATCCATCATTCACTATTTCATGGCCCCGTTCATGATCAACCCTGGCGTGTGGTTGATCAATACTGCCAAGTACATTGCTGGAATGCGCGAGGGACACCACCCACAGTCACACGCGGCTTTTCACTTTCTGCTCGATTACGTCCCCGACTGGGAATTGGCCTACGGGCGAACCGGTTTGATCCAATACCAGTCTTTCATCCCAAAAGAGACTGTTACCGATGCCTGGCGCGGAATCCTGACCCTGACCCAGAAGCGCGGATTGCCCTCGTACCTGGGTGTGACCAAACGCCATCGCCCTGATAAATTCCTGCTCAGCCACGCGGTGGACGGTTTCTCGCTGGCCCTCGATTTCAAGGTCACCAACGGTAACCGCGCCCGGCTCTCGGCCATGCTTCAGGAACTTGACCAGATCGTTCTCGAAGCAGGCGGACGATTCTACTTTGCCAAGAACAGTGAAACCACACCTGAAACGGCCAAACGCTTCTTGGGTGAGGAAACGGTGGAACGTTTCAAAGCTCTCAAAAAACGCACCGATCCCAACAACTTACTCGAATCAGACCTGTACCGGCGGGTGTTCGGCGATCTCTAAGCCCAAATCCATCCGCACAACAAAAAAGGCGACTTCCATAACAGGAGGTCGCCTTTTTGCTAATAGGTGGTTCTTAATGATGGTGCCCATGGTCTCCGCTGCTGTTTTCTGGCCCCATGAAGGCGCGCAGTCCTCCAATGCGGTGGCTGTAAAGCGCCAGCGAAATCGCGATAACGGTTGTCACAGGCACGGCAGTTACCAATCCAAGGGAACCCACCAGGGTACGCACAATTTCCTCGGCTACCATTTCTGTGTTGAGCAGGAAACCGTAGTTGCCGTGTCCAAGCGTGAACAGCAGCAGGGTTGGCAGGGCCGCGCCGGCGTAGGCCAGCACCAGGGTGTTGACGGTTGCGGCAACATGATCCTGTCCGATGCGCATGGCGGTGCGGAAGAGTTCCCAAAACTTGAGCGCCGGGTTGGCGCGGTGCAATTCAAATACCGCTGAAGATTGAGTCGTGACCAGGTCATCCAGCACACCCAGTGCGCCGATAATCAGCCCGCCCAGAAGGAGTCCGCGCAAATTGATGCTCACCCCAGACATTTGCGCCAGGAAAAGCGCATCTTCGCTGCCATGGCCGCTTAAGCGGGTCAGACCGATGAACAACACTGCCAATATTCCCGTCACCAGCAGGACAATGATCATGCTCAAGACCGAAGAGTGGGTTTTGAGATTCCAACCATAGGTGATATAGAGCGAAACTCCCAACAGGATGGATGAGCCGATCAGACTGATCGTGACCGGGTCCTCGCCTGCCAAAATGCGCGGGATGATATAGCCAATAATGATCAGCAGGCTGAAGGCCATTGCCAGCAGGGCGCGCAATCCTTTCCAGCCGCTGATCAGTAAAATGGCGATAACAAAAACCGCCAACAAAAGCAGCAGTGACTGGGAACGGACATATTCGACGTAAAAGGCAGCCAGCACTCCATCAGGCCGTTTGCCGAGGGTGATAAAGATTTCATCGCCGGGCATAAAAGGCGTGAAATCTGGGCGCACCTGACGCCTGCCGTAATCCACTTCCATCAAGATGCCCTTATATTCGCCTTCGAGCAGCTCGACGCGCATCACCTGATAATTCTGATTGAGATCGCCCAGGTCTATCTGACCTTCTTCGACAATTTCAACCACGCGGGCGCGCAGTGTGTCTGTGCCATAGGTGGCTGAAATTCCTTCCACTTGCGGGGGTTGGAAAAAATAGGGGATGCCCCAAATGGCAAAGGCGGCCGCCAGGGCCAGGATGAAAATGGCCGAGAAAGCAAAAACGCCGGGGATTTTTTTATTTGCGGTTTCAGGATTCATAAGATTTCATGCTACGGCAAACCTTAACCGTAAACTTCTTCTTTCTGATCATATTTTTCAGCTTCGCCGTTTAATTGTCTGGTTGCAACGCGCGGGCGAAACCCGCGCAGGATAACGTTGGTCTCGCGAGTCTGCACCGCCAGGTCAACGAAAACGAGCAGCAATTGTCCCAGGGCGGCGGTAAACATGCCGACAACGAAGGCGACTGTTCCTAGAATAACCCCGGCATAACCAGCGTTAATCACCCGGCGCATATCGTTGGCGGTTTCAAGCGCGCTGTTGATTGCCAGGGTAACAGCGTCGTTCTGGAAAAAGCCATAAACCGCGCCAATTGCCCCGCTCAGCATGAGCAAAACGCCAAAAAGGATGGTCACTATTGCGGTAAAACGGACAAAGATGTACATAAGACCTCCAGATGATCGCTTACAGATTAATTTCAACCAGGTTGAGAATCGCGCCAGATGGGATGCTTGGCGACATGCACAGGGACAAAACAGCCTGTCCGGCGCTCGAAAAGAGCGCATCGGGCAAACTGGAAGCATCCGGATTTTTCACCAGTCCATAAACGCGGATGTCGTGGGCGGACAGCTCGATCGCGGTGCGGCGGGTGAGTTCGCCCACAGCCAGGCGGCTGGCGGCATAAGCCGGGGCCAGGTCGCGCCCCAGGTCGCCGAGCAGGTTGACGATCAGTCCGCCACCCTGCTCGCGCATTACCCGCGCTGTTGATTGCATCAGCAGGAAAGTACCGATCGTGTTCACTTCAAAGACGCGGTGCAGGTCCCACTCGTCCATGCTCATCAGCCCGGCGGCAGGTTCGACATTGGCGCTGTTGATCAGGATGTCGATACGCCCAAAATCATCCATTACCTGGTTGACCAGCGCCTGGACAGCAACTTTCTTGGCGACATCGTGCAAATAAACGCGTGCCTGTCCGCACCCGCTGGCTGAGATTTGGCGCGCAACCTCGTCCACGTTGAGCGGGGAAATGTCGTTGGCCGCAATCATAGCTCCCTGAGCGGCCAGCGCCAGGGCCAGTTCGCGCCCCTGCCCGCGCCCGGCGCCGGTGATCAAGACAACTTTTCCGTCAAGTTCTGGCATCATGGCTGCGGGCAGGTGGGAATTTCATTCTGGTTTTGGCGGGCGTTCAGGCTCAGTCCCAGGTAAGGAGATGGGTCGAGTGTGTTCTCGATTTCCAATTCATTCAGGTAACGTCCATAGCCGTCATCTTTGACAACAGAAAAATGCAGGTGCACTCCCACTGGGTTGCCGGGTGTACCGGAAAAATTACCCTGATAGCCGAGCAAGGTCCCGGCCTCCACATAGACCTCATCTGCGCCGGGCGGAAAACCAGGTGCAATGGTTGGGTTGCCATTGGAGTCGGCCATATGGGTGTAGTATGTCCATATCTGTCGGCCTGGGTTGAGCGGGTCACTGGGAATGCGAATGATGACGGACGATTTCCAATCGATTTGACGGGTCAGATAACCGGAGTACGCAGCGTAAACAGGGGTCACGCCAACCCCAGTCCCGGCGAAGATATCGATGCCCGAATGGCGGTGGCCAGGGCGAAAGGAATCTTCCCAGATAAAACCAATCAAGCCGTCGGTGGGGAAGGTGAACGGCGCCTCAGCGCAGCGCATCCCGGCCCGCATCAACAATCCCGGTTGCGAAGCCGGGTTGGTTAGAAAGGCCCAGACAGCTTGTCCACGCTGGCCGCTGGAACGCAAGTTGCGGTAAACATAAAAAGCGCTGCCTGCCAATGCGCCTACAATCAAAATAAGAATAAGTTTGCGTACTTGCATGGGCTGATTATACCGCTCATGCGGCATGATACCGCGCAGGCAAAGGCTTCCGTGTTGATGTTTTTTATATGCAGGATTAACAGAAATCCTATTTCGCTCTTTTATTTTTTTGACGATGGCATCATAAAATATGACTAAATTTGAATGGTAAAACAAAAAAGGAGATAAAAAATGACTTTCTATATTGCCCCGTATGCCCCTCGTGTCATCCGCCACATGGCGGCCCGCAACGTCGAATCGGCCCGCAGCCTGGCTTTGGACATTCGCGATGAAGGCGATGCCTACCTGCTAAGCGCCCTGGTGCCGGGCCTGAAGTCCGAAGACCTGACCATCCAGGTGCTGGAGGATACTGTCTCGGTTGAAGGCGAATATCGCCGTGAAGATGGTGAGTTCCTGTTGAGCGAATTGCCGGTTGGTCCTTTCCGGCGCGCCCTGCGCCTGCCCGTCGCGCTGGATGCCGACAAGGCCGAGGCCAAAATTGAAGATGGCGTGTTGACCCTGCGCCTGCCGAAATCCGAATCGCCCCGCCCCAAGACCATCAAAGTGTCCTACAACTAAACCCTGTCAAAGCCTGAAAGACGCCCACACGGGCGTCTTTCTATTTAATCAGGTAAAATACCGCTTATCTACCCTTGGAGAAAGTCTTGTGCGAAAAATTTTGTTTGTTGTTCTCATACTTGCCGTCCTGAGCGCTTGCGCTCCCGCTGCGCCGACCAGCCAAAGCCCGGATGCATCTCCCGCGCCCACGGAAACCCTGCGACCTACGGCAGGCCCAACCCCTACCATGCCGTCTCCGTTGGCGATCCTGCTCATCCCGGCAGATTTGAACGAGGATGTTTCCAGAAATTACCAATCTGCCATTTATGACCTGGCCCAGGCGGCAGGACTGCGTTATCAGGTCCGCAACGTTCTGTCGGTGGAAGACCTGGCGCTTGAGCCAAATCTCAAAGTTGTCATTGCGCTGGCGCCTGATCCGGGACTGTCTGCATTGGCTGCGGCCGCGCCACAGGCACAATTTCTGGCAGTCAATATTCCTGATATAGCCCCGGGCGGTAATATCAGCGTTCTGGGCGGGGAGGGCATTCGCGCCGACCAACAGGCCTTCATGGCAGGCTATATTGGCGCATTGGTGACCGATGATTTTTTTGAAGTCGGCGCAATTTTACGCAAGGACTCGCCCGAATCTGCAGTCATCCAGAAAGCCTTCGGCACCGGACGTACCTATTATTGCGGATTGTGCCGTCCGATTGGTCTTTATACACCCTTTGAATACCCGGCCTTCATCGAAATCCCCGGCGATGCCAAACCGAGTGAATATACGGCCTATGCAGACGTCCTGATTTTGCAGAAAAAGGTCGCGACAATGTTTATCCAACCTGGGCTGGACGTGCCCGAACTGCTCGATTACCTGACCATAACTGGTGTGTTGATGATCGGAACGCAGACACCTCACAAACCGCTCAGCAGTTGGGTGGTAACCCTGCAACCCGACTATCTCAAGGCTACCATTGCGGCCTGGCCGTCCCTGGTGGCGGGTGAGGGTGGCAGGATCTTCCCGGCCCCGTTGACGTTTACCGACATCAATGAAGAACTTTTCAGCGTCGGGAAACAGCGCCTGGCAGAGGAAACCATGCAGGCTATGTTCGAAGGTTTTATCTCAACCGGGCAGTGAGAAGCGTCAGCAAATATCAAACATACCAGGGTGCAACCAGTACTTCTTACAAATATTGCCTGTAACCTGTTATGTTAGAATTCAAACATGTCAATCCCTACATCTACCTATAAAATTCGTGATGCTTCAGGCTGGACGATGTTCATCTTTGGCATCTTGGCTTTGCTGCTTGGCCTGCTTGGCTTGATCTGGCCAGAATTGACCCTGCGCCTGCTCAATTTCCCAGTGCTCGAGCGCGCTGCCCGCGCCAACGGAGATTTCACAGTCACCTTCCTGACGGCCTCATCAATGGCGTCTTTTAATATGGGTGTGTACTATATTTTGGCCGTTTTTAGCGATTTCAAACCTTTTTATCGTTGGACTGTTCCCTTTCGCGGTCTGACCTTTATCGTTTTTACCCTGGCTGCCCTGACTGGGGCTGCGCCATTGGGCTTTCTGGGTGTGGCGGTTTGGGAATTAACCGGGGCCGTGTCCACCGGCCTAGCTTTATATGTAGAAACTCGGAAATAAACACAAGGAGTATTCCAATGCGATCAAAATGGATTGAACATAAGGGCAAGCAAATTTTCTACCAGGATTTTTCCGGGATTGATATTGATCGCTCGGAGGTGGTGTTGAAGGAATTGGACGAAGTGCAGGAAGTGGTTAGCCAAAGACCGCTTAACTCCGTGCTCGTGCTGGCTGATTTCCGCGAAACATCGATGGGCCGCGATATGTTCCGCGCCATGACGGATAGTTCAAACAAGACCAAGGCGCATGTCCGCAAAACGGCTGTGTTGGGCGTGACAGGGATTAAACGTATGCTGGCCAATAACCTGATGAGCCTCACCCGGCAGGAGTTGAAGTTGTTCGATGAAGAAGAAGATGCCAAAAACTGGCTGGCACAATGAAGCAAAGATTAAACAAGGATTAATTCCCTTGACGATTTTACAGACGGCATGATAAACTTCGCGCAGTTGTAAAAATCTTAAGGAAAGGAGCGCACGACGATGGCAATTTTCGATACCAACATCAAGAATTCAGTCCACACCGTTGATTTAGGCGGTGGTTTGGCTGTTGATTCTCGGAGTGCGCCTGTTTCCAGGTAGGTTACGCGAAGTTTTCTCGTAAACACCGGCCACGGCGCACCCGCCCGTGGCTTTTTTATTTGTCATTTTTGTATGGCGGTCATGGGCGAAAACCTGGGCCGTTTTTTATTCACCCCCCTGTCCCGGCCGGGACATCCCCCCATTTCCGACGAAGTTCAGTCGAAAATGGGGGGAGCAGAGGGGGCCAACAAGGAGCAATTATATGGACATCACAACATCTTTATACACTGGCAAACTTGTCCGCCTGACGCGGATTGAACTGGAAAAAGACCCCGAAACGCTGGCGGAATGGTCGCAGGAGGCCAGTCTGATGCGGATGCTGGACCAAACGCCAGCCCGGCCGCTGGCTCCAGAGCAGATTAAAAAGCAGTTGGAAAAGGTTGAAAAGGAAATGGATGAAAAGCACGAGATGTTCTATTTCCATATCCGCCCGCTGGATGATGAGCGCCTCGTCGGTTGGGGCAAAATCTATTGGATTTTGTGGCCTTCGCAGATTGCGAACATCGAGCTGGCAATTGGCCCTTCGGAACAGAACAAAGGCTATGGGTCAGATGCGTTCCGTTTGTTTTTGCGGTTGGCCTTCGACGAGTTGAACCTGAATCGTTTAACGGCTCCGTTACCAGAGTACAACATCCGGGGCATCGATTTTGTAAAGAAATTTGGCTTCAGCGAAGAAGTTCGCCGCCGCGAGGTGATTTTGCGCGACGGCCGCCGCTGGGACAGCCTGCTTTTGGGCCTGCTGCGCTCAGAATGGAGTGTGAATCATGAATAACGATATTTTCCGCGGAAAGCTGGTGCGCTTGAGCGCCGAAAACCCTGAAATTTATGCCGAGCATTTCTCGCGCTGGTGGCATGACAGCGAGTATGGCCGCCTGCTCGACCTGGCGCCCGGACACTTGTTCTCACCGAAACGCACCAAGGAATGGCTTGAAAAGGAACTCGAAAAAGATCCGCCCGAAATGTGGTTGTTCGGCATCCGTGCCCTGGAAGGCGATAAATTGATTGGTTTCGTCGATTTGAGTGGCGCAACCCCGCACGGTGATACCTTTGTCGGCATCGGCATCGGTGAGCGCGATTACTGGGGTAAAGGCTACGGAACCGAGGCCATGAAACTGGTTTTGCGCTTTGCTTTTGTGGAACTGGGTCTACATCGGGTTTCACTGGATGTGTTCGATTACAACCCGCGCGGAGTCAAGTCTTACGAGAAAGCCGGGTTCCGGCACGAGGGCCGGGTGCGCGAGATGATTTTGCGTAATGGACAGCGTTCAGACGTGTTCTTTATGGGCATTCTGCGCGAGGACTGGCTGAGACAGTTCGGCGCGGAGTATGGACTGTAAAGAACATCCCTTGAAGTGGAACGATTTTAGGAGATAAGCAATGCTTTCAAATCTTAGTCAGATTGCACCAGACAGTTCTTTAACTGCCCGGTGTTACGAAACAGAGCATGATTTAAATCAAATGCTGACCATGCTGATGGAGGCGCGCTCGCGCACCAGCGACTGGCAGTATGCGCACGTTGGAGAGATGTTGTTTAACTTTTTCATGCTGACCTGCCATTTGAATCCGCAAGAATATATTCGTTTATGGCATGACGCCAATGGAAAGTTGATCGGCTACGCAATGTTGGGCGAAGACCCATCTTTCGATTACCAGATTCTGCCAGAGTATGAGTGGCGCGGAATCGAGCTGGAAGCGCTGGCCTGGGCAGAAACCCGCCTGGTTGAACTGCGCAAAAACGATCCCCAGCGCTGGAGTGGCGATCTGGTCTCTGGCGCCCGCCAGGATAACGCGATGCGAATTGCGTTCCTGGAGCAAAACGGGTTCCGTTACTGCGGTGATTTTGCCGAAGTGAATATGCTCCGCTCGTTGGATGAGCCAATCCCCGCATACAGCATGGCTGTCGGATTTCAAGTCCGCGAAATCGCAGAAGCGGGAGAGATCTCAAATCGGGCTGCTGCCCAGCGCGAGGTCTGGTATCCGTGGAGTGTTGGCGAGATCAGCGACGAAGATTATGCGCGTTTCATGCAACTGCCCGGCTATCATCGCGATCTCGATGTAGTTACTGTGACACCAGATGGCGTCATCGCCGCTTACGTGAACGGTTGGATCGACCCGATCAATCAAATTGGCGATTTTGGCCCGGTTGGCGCACTTTCGGCTTATCGCCAGCAAGGTCTAACCCGCGCAGCGCTGATCGAAAGTTTACGCCGAATGAAGGCTCACGGGATGAATCGTGTCTGCATCTCCACCGGCATATCGAATACGCCTGCAAGACAACTCTATGAATCGGTTGGTTTTACAGTCGTAAACCAATATCTCGATTATGTGAAGGCAGCCATATGAGCAGGTGTCTGAATAAAAACAGCTTACCTTTGCAACCCACCCCTGGCATTTATGTCTGGATGCGGCAAAGACAAAGTGTTCCCAAGAGATATGGAGGCCGAAATGGCTCCCCACCAGCATTACCAATCACCAACAAGATATTTGCCCGACAGGTATACCTTCTACGGCGCAAGCCAGGAAGACCTGCCCGCAATTGTGTACCTTCTTAACCAACGACAGTTCAGCCCTGCGATCTTCCGCGTGGAGGAGTTGCGGTATGAATGGCTATCGACTCGTTTCAACCCGGCCATGGATGTGCGCCTGGTCTTCGATCCACGTGAGTACCTGGTGGGATTCATCCAGGTTTCGCTGGATCAGAATCAGCCCTTCTTGTGGGGTTGCGTCCATCCTGACTATGAAGGCCGCGGCATTGGCAGCGCCCTGCTGTGCTGGGGTGAAGCACGTGTCCGCCTGGAACTGGATAACTCGCCTGTGAGTCAGTGGTTTGCGCCTCACTTTGCGGCCCTGTCGGTGCAACGCGCGCACGAGCTGTGCGAAATGCTTGGCTGGCAACAGATCACACCCCGAAAAAAGGAAATGAAGCGCGTCACCGGCGCGCTGCATTTACCGGAAAATGCCAATCGGGCTGTCGATGTGTTCGAGAAGGCAGTTTAATAGCCTGAAAAGAACATCCTGATGAAAGTCCTGAGTGGAGGCGTAGCCGCAGTCGAACGACATTTTCCGCTAAAACCGCCCTTCGACTGCGCTTCTCGCTAACGCTCGTTGCTCCGCTCAGGGCTTGTTACTTAAAAAAGAAAGAAATCCTATGTTGACCTTACATGAGAACACCCTACTAACCGAATCTCCCGCCATCCCCGGCCTCGCCTTTCGCGGCTTTGCCGGGGAGAGCGACTACCCCAAAATGCTGGCCGTTATCGAAGCCAGCAAACACGCTGACAAAGTCGAGCGCAGCGACACGCTGGACGATATCCGGCGTAATTACAGTCACCTGACCAATTGCGACCCAGCCACCGATATGCTCTTTGCCGAGATGAACAGCGAAGTGATCGGCTACAACCGTGTCTGGTGGGAAAAGCAGGATGACGGCGCGCTGCTCTACAACGTGGTTGGGTTCCTGCACCCGGACTGGCGGCGCAAACGAATCGGCACCGCCATGCTCCAGCACGCTGAGGCGCGTATGCACCAGATCGCGGCGCAACACGAATCCGGCGCCGGGAAATTCTTTCAAACCTGGGCCAATGGCAGCGAAACCGGCCGACAGGCCCTGCTCGAAAGCCAGGGATACCGGCCCGCGCGTTATTTCTTCGAGATGAACCGCGATATCCAAGAACCGCTGCCTGATGCGCCGATGCCGCCCGGGCTGGAAGTCCGCCCTGTGACGGAAGCGCATTACCGTCCAATTTTCGAGGCCGCCAACGAGGCTTTTCGTGACCACTGGGGCTTTGTCGAGCGGACTTTTGAAGAAGAGTTTCCGCACTGGATCGAAGACCCGACCTTCAACCCTTCCCTGTGGAAAATCGCCTGGGATGGTGAGCAGATCGCCGGGATGGTGCTTAACTTTGTCAGCCAAAACGAAAATGCCGAGTACGGGCGCAAGCGCGGTTATACCGAAGGCATTTCTGTCCGCCGCCCGTGGCGCAAGCTGGGGCTGGCGCGTTCCCTGCTCGTCCAGAGCATCGCCATGTTCAAAGAAATGGGCATGGATGAAACTGCCCTGGGCGTGGATGCTGAAAACCTGAGCGGCGCGCTCAAACTGTACCAGGGCGTTGGCTACAAGGAAATCAGACGCAACATGAACTATCGAAAACCATTGGATTAATTGGAAAGGAAAACCTGATGAACCCCGAAATCACCCTCGATCAAACTGCCCAACTGCCTGCCGGATTCAGCATCCGCCCTGGCGCGCTGGATGACTACAAAATCGTCTTTGAGCTGATCAATGCCAGCTCGTTGAGTCTGCTTGGTTCTGTCGACCTGACCGACCCTGAACTGATTCGCAACGACTGGAAAGATCCCAAATTCGATATGACCAAAAGCACCCGCATGATCTTCGCGCCGGATGGAACCCTGGTCGGCGCGCTCGAAGTCTGGGATACCGGCAATCCACCCGTCCACCCCTGGATCTGGTTCTGCGTCCATCCCGATTATGCCGACAAAGGCATCGACGCCATCCTGCTCGACTGGGGCGAAGCCCGCGCCGCGCAGGCTGTTGAACGCGTCCCGGACGGAATCCGCTTCGCGCCGCGTACCGGATTCCCGGTTCAGAATGTGCGCTTCAAGGCCTTGGCCGAGTCGCGCGGGTACAAATACGACCGCTCGTTCTACCGCATGGCAACCGCCTTCGACAGCGAGCCGGAAGTCCCGCCCATCTCGGAGGGTATCGTCATCCGTCCGTACAACCCGGAGACCGAGTTCGAAGCGGTGGTGCGCACGATGATAGAATCCTTCCGCGATCACTACGGTTTCGTCGAACGTCCTTTTGAAGATGAGTTGGAGAATTTCCGCCACCACTTCCTGGGCGATCCGATCTACGATCCCAGCCTGTGGTTCGTCGCCATGGATGGTGATGAAATGGTCGGTATTAGCGTTTGCCGCGCCGAGGATTACGAGAATTCCGAACAAGGTTTTGTTAATGAACTGGGTGTGCGCCGCGAATGGCGCAAACGCGGCATCGCCAGCGCGCTGCTAAAGACTTCCTTTGCAGAGTTCTATCGCCGTGGCAAAAAAGGCGCGGCCCTGGGTGTGGACGCGAACAGCCTGACCGGAGCGCTGAAAATCTACGAGCGCGCCGGGATGCGCCCCGCCCGCCAGTACGACAACTACGAGAAGGAACTACGCGCGGGTGAAGAGATTAGCACGCAGACAGTTTAGCCCCCATCCCGGCCTTCCCCCAAATCCAAAATCAGGATTTGGGGGAAGGAGAATGTGTCAAAATGAACCCTGTATCCGCCGTAAAAATTCTGGAACGTGAAATCACCCCTACCGAACTGGATGGCACCCGCAACGGCTTTGACGAACATACGGTCGAAAACGGCGCGCAGGTGCAAAGCCATCAGCGTTTCACTTTTGCCGCGCAAGACCGCGATAAATTTGTCGGTTGTGTTTCAGGCATTGCCCACAAAAATGGCGATCAGTTCAACGGCTGGTGCTACATTACCGACCTGTTTCTTGAAAAAGAATACCGCAAGCAAGGCCTTGGTGCGCAGCTGCTTCAAACGCTCGAAAAGACTTTGTATGAGCATGGTATCCACAACATCTTCACCTGGACAGCCGGTTATGAAGCTCCCGGTTTCTACAAAAAACAAGGTTACACTGTTTTCGCTGAACTGGAAAACTGGTATTCCACTGGTCACAGCCAGATTGGCTTGAGAAAAATCATGACTAAATCCAACCTCCTCCCCCCTGGTTTCACCTTGCGCAACGCTGCCTGGACCGACCTCGAAGCGGTTGCCGACCTGATCCGCGCCGTCTGCGAAGCCGATGGCGACCCGGACGATGCTGTCCCAGCTTCCGAGCTCAAATCTGAATGGGAAGCTAATTTCAATCTCGACAGCGATGTCTGGGTCGTGACCGACCCGAGCGGCAAAGTCGTCGGCTACGAAGAATTTTATGCCCACCCTGGTCACGCCAGCTTGCAAGGCGATGGCTACGTTCATCCGCAATTCAACAAAATGGGCATCGGCACGGGCCTGCTGCGCGCCCTTGACCAACGCGCCCGCCTCGAAATGGCCAGGGCTGAACCTGATTTGCGTATTTACCTGCGCAATTTCATGACGATTGGTGACGACCCAGGCCGAACCCTGCACGAGAACGAAGGTTTCAAGGCCATTCGATTTAACTGGTCGATGCGCATCAAACTGGATGCCCCGCTGCCCGCGTCAGAGTTTCCCGAAGGGGTCGAAATCCGTCCCTTTGTCGAGGCAGAACATCTCTACCAGGTTTACGAAGCCCTCGAAGAAGCCTTTGCTGACCATTGGGGCCACATCAAGCCATCTTTTGACGAGTGGAAGAAGAGGCGCATGGCCCCTGAGCGTTATCGCCCCGACCTGTGGTTTGTCGCCTGGCATGGCAACGAAATCGCCGGAGTCTCGATGTGTCGAATGCGCAGCGGCATCGGTTGGGTCGGGAGTCTGGGTGTGCGCCGCAAATGGCGCAAGCAAGGCCTGGGCATGGCGCTCCTGCTGCATTCGTTTGGCGAATTCTACAAACGCAGCGAAAAAGTCGTTGGGTTGGGCGTCGATGCCTCCAATCCCACCGGCGCGACCCGCCTCTACGAACGAGCCGGGATGTATGTCGAGACCGAATATGTTTGCTATGAAAAAGAATATCGTTCTGGGCGCGAACTGCAAGAGTGACAGCCAAAAAGTGGAGTTTTCATGACACATCAAACATTATCTCAAGCAATAAACCGCTTTATACAGATCATCCAAAACGTCCCGGATGCCGAACTTCAACGCCCCTGGGGCTGGCAATCATACGATTCTGAGGGTATACGCTTTGCATTTTTCAGAACGCACGAAGAACTACGCGACCTGGCCGTGCAGTTGCATCAAGAACGTATTCGTCAAGGAAAACCACTGACCAATGCACAGAAAATCTTGGGGTACTACCACGCGGCTTACCTGGATTTGCGCGGCGCGTTGCTAGGGCTTGAAGAAAAAGATTTCGACCTTGTGCCCACAAATGGAGAATGGCCCTTGCGCAAAATCCTGGCCCACATCATTTCGGCTGATTTGGGATTCTATGTGGTGATCAAGTTTGCGTTAGAAGAACATCGTCAGGGTAGAAATCAGTTGAACCGGGTATCAAAAGAAGATTGGATCAGGCTTTCTGGCATGGATGAAGCGGCTTTTGGCACAGTGATGAACGGCTTGATCGAGAATCTGCTCGCTTACTACGAAAGTTTGCATCAACGCACGCTCGCTGAATTTACAGGGATACAAACCAAAGAACTGGACAAACTGTCGATATATTGGGAAAAAGAACCCATGAGCATCCAGTTCCGTTTACAGCGTTTTGAATCTCATCTGCGGCAGCACACGATCCAGATTGACAAAACGCTCGCGGACTTGAACCATACTCCCAATGAAGCCAAACGCCTATCGCGGATGATTTTTTCTGCGCGGTCAGAAGCAGAAAGTCTCCTGATTGGTGCTAACGAGATCGGAGAAGGCTTGACGAATAAACTGGCTCAAACAGTGGCAACACGTACCAATGAAATCGCACACATTCTCAATGGCCCTGATGGTGCGCAATTACGATAAAGTGGTTGCGTTCTACACTCAAAACTGGGCTTTCAGCTGCTGGAAGATACGGATGCGCGTGGAAACCGAATACGCCTGCTACGAAAAAGAATATCGTCCAGGCCGCGAGCCTGGGCAGGAGTAAAAGATGAATCCTGAAGTCAAAGCCCTGATCGAGCATTTCAACCTGCAAGCGCTGCCCGTCGAAGGCACGCTCTTTGTCAGTACCTACCGTTCCACAGCCGAAACGGAGGCTGGCAAACCCGTCGGCACGGCCATGCTTGGCCTGTACTGTGATGAGCCGCGCTCCGTCAGCCTGTTTCACCGCCTAACTGCTGACGAGGTCTGGCACTTCTACGCGGGCGACCCGCTGCGCCTCGTCCTGCTCCACCCCGACGGCTCCAGCCAGGAAGTGGTCATGGGCGGTGACCCGCTCCAGGGTCAGCAGGTGCAGTTCGTCATCCCGGCGGGCGTCTGGCAGGCCGGACATCTGCTCGCAGGCGGGCGTTACGCGCTCTACGGCTGCACCGTCGCCCCCGGCTTCACCGGCGATATGTTCGAAGGCGGCGTGCGCACCGAACTGCTTGCAAAATATCCCGAAAGAGCGGATGATATAAACAGGCTAACCGCCGACCACAACCAGACCAAAATGCCGGAAGGGTTTGCCACATGAAACAAAAAATCGGTTCATTGGCTCTGCTGGTGCGCGACTACGACGAAGCGATTGCGTTCTATACCCAAAAACTGGGCTTCCAATTGCTGGAAGATACAGATTTGGGCGGCGGCAAACGTTGGGTGTTGGTAGCTCCGCCTGGGTCAACAGAAACCAGCCTGCTCCTGGCCCAAGCCGCATCTCCCGAGCAGGAAAACGCCATTGGCAATCAATCTGGCGGACGAGTCTTTCTCTTCCTGCACACGGACGATTTCTGGCGCGATTACAACGACATAAAAGCCAGCGGCATTCGCTTTCTCGAAGAACCGCGCACAGAACCCTACGGCACGGTGGTCGTTTTTGAAGATTTGTATGGCAATAAATGGGATTTTATCGAGTTGAAATAGAGGCCTGACAGGTTTTAAAAACCTGTCAGGCCTTGGCAGGATGAAGTGAACATCATGAACACCATTACCGGAAAAATACTCAAACTGAACGGCTGGCCGGATGGAAAAATCATCGGTCTGGCCAAAGACATCGCCGCCACACTGGCCGAAACCGGCCTCGAGCGCGAAGACGTTCTCTCGCGCCTCGACCTTGTCCGCCAGAACCCTGGCGGCTTCCTGGCCGACCCACAGATGGCGGAACTGGCCCGTGAATGCCTGCGTCTGATGCCAAAAGAAAAAACTAAAACCGACCTGCGCGAAACCCCGCTGCAATATCCGATCTGGGGGCGCGAGGCTATTGACGATGGCTCCCTGGCCCAGATGGACAACGCCATGCGCCTACCCATCAGCGTGGCCGGGGCCTTGATGCCGGACGCTCACGTCGGCTACGGGCTGCCCATCGGCGGTGTGCTCGCCACCGACAATGCCGTTATCCCCTACGCGGTCGGCGTCGATATCGCCTGCCGCATGCGCCTGTCGATTTACGAGGTTTCGCCGCACCTGCTCGGACAGAAAAAGGGCCTGTTCGAGGCTGCGCTTTGGGACCAGACCGCCTTTGGCGTTGGCGCACAGTGGAAAGGCCGCGACCGCGCCGAACACGAGGTGCTCGACGACCCGGCCTGGAACGCCACCCGCCTGCTGCAAAGTTTGCAAGACAATGCCGCGCGCCAGTTGGGCACAAGCGGAACCGGCAACCACTTCGTCGAGTGGGGCGCGTTCCGCCTGCACGAACCGTTGTTCGGGCTGAAACCCGGCGAATACCTGGCCTTGCTCTCGCACAGCGGTTCGCGCAGCGTGGGATTCAAGATTGCCGATAGTTACAGCAAACTGGCAATGGAACTGCGCCCGGACCTGGATCAATCCGTGCGCCACCTGGCCTGGCTTTCGCTGGATTCGGAAGAAGGCCAGGAATACTGGCTCTCAATGGAACTGGCCGGGCGCTTCGCCGCCGCCAACCACGCCATCATCCACCAGCGCGTGGCCGAAGCGGTTGGGCTAAAAGCCGCCGCAACAGTCGAGAACCACCACAACTTTGCCTGGGAACAGGTCCTGCCCGATGGCCGGACGGTTATCGTCCACCGCAAGGGCGCAACCCCGGCGGGCAAAGGCGTGCTGGGAGTCATCCCTGGCTCGATGGGCGACCCCGGCTACCTGGTGCGTGGCAAAGGTGTCAGCCAGTCGCTCGATTCGGCCTCGCACGGCGCGGGACGCCTGATGAGCCGCAAGCAGGCGCTCAATATCATCAGCAAATCGGCGCGCGATGCCTACCTGAAAGAACGTGGGGTAACCCTGCTCGGTGCCGGGCTGGATGAATCGCCGCAGGCCTACAAGCCCATCGAACAGGTTATCGCTGCCCAGGCCGATCTGGTGGATGTGATGGGCAAGTTCAGCCCGCGCATCGTGCGCATGGCCGATGAAGCCGGGCAGTATTAAATTTTTGGACGCGGAATTAACGGAGTTGCACGGAGAATCTTAAAAAGATTCCGTCCACTCCGTTGGCTCCGCGTCCTGGTTTTGAATTAAGGTTCCGGCGCAGGGTCATTGGGTGTGACGAAAAACGCCCGCCAATCACTCGGTTCCGTCTCCGAGACCGACGAAAATTCGGTCATGATGTGAATAAACGTCCGGCCCGGCTTGAGCGGGAACTCGGTTTTATCCGGCCAGATGAAGTGCAGCGGGCGCAGCAGGCCGCTTTGCCGCTCCCAGGCGCGGTTGGCCGTGCTCCAGCGGATCTTATACATCTGTCCGTCGCGGAAAGCAAAGGCGTAGCCTTCCTGCCCGGGGCGGATATTGATGTCGTACTGCAAGTGCCTGAAAATATCATGGGTGGCATAGATCACGATCACGTTCTCGAAGGCCAACTGCCGCCCGGTCAGCGCGTCCAGGGCTGGGGTCAGCTTGCCGCTGTTGTCCTGGAAATCCGTCCAGCGCAGATAGGTGCCAGAAAGCGGGTCGTATCGCCATTCGCCCTGGTTGAAGGGGTGGTAATACACCTGTAAACTCTCTGCACCAAATCCACCTGCGGGAAGGGCCGGATCGAACAAATGGCCGGAATAATTGATCGGGCTGTAGCTCAGGTTGCCTTCGGCCAACTCGCGCATTTCAGAAACGGTCAGCACCCCATCGTTGACATCGTCCGAATCGCTGCCGTAAACCACCCGGCAGGCATCCAACTGCTCGAAAATGCCCTTGCCCGCCCCCGCAAAGGCCAGGCAGCTAAACGGGAACATCTCATTGAGCGTGGCATACGTCAGCCGCCCGGAGCGGATCGGCTGGACGCGGCCCTCCTCTGCGGCGGGCGGAGCTTTCAGCGTAAGACCGGCATCCCAAAAACGGGAGTCAGGCTCGGGTGAGAACGCTTCGCTCAGGCCGGTCAGCGGGTCGGCGTCGCTGTCCGTATCCTCGTCGCCCACATTCGGGCTGACAAACTCAAAATCATCCGTTTTCTGAAAGTGCAGTTGAACGGATTCAACGCCCTGCGGGATTTCCAACGCGAAATAGCCGTTGCTGTCTGTGGCCGTCTCGACCAGCGGACTACCCGTGGCCGGGTCGAGCAAACTGACGCATACGCCACCCAGACCCTGCTCCCAATCGTCCTGATGGTTGTTCCCGTTTTCGTCGAGCCAGACCCGGTTCCCGACCCACGCCCCCTGCGGACTCAGGATCTCGTCCCGAACGGCGCATTCGCCGCTGATGTTTGGCACCGGGCGCGGGTACTCGCCATAGAAAACGCCCAGAAAGCGGGTGGTGCCGGTGCCGATAAACAACTCAAAGACCCAGTCTGCAAACCCCGGCCCGGCCTGCGGGCGGGCCGTGACCGGGCTGTTGCTGATCGAGATCAGCATAGCCGGGAAGCCCAGCAGCGATGGGTCAGAGACCGCCAGCCCGGTCAGCGGGTTGACGCCTTCGGGGAAGGAGTCGGCATCCGGGCCGAGAATGACCGGGGTCAGGCGGTCTTGAACAGCAGGCGTAAAGCTCGGGGCTTCGACTACGCTCAGCCCAGGGTCGGTAGGCGTTGGTTCGAGGGTTGCAGTTGACGTGCTGGTAGCGGTTGGGTCGAGAGTCTTTATAGCGGTTGGAATAACATCCGCGCTAGCTTGCGGGGCGCAGGCGGTGAGTAAGATAAGCAACAGGACAGCAACAAAAAGTATTTTTTTCATAGCGATTCTGGACACGAATTTCACGAATTGTACAAATTTCTCGTGATAATTCGTGAAATTCGTGGCTAAAAGCCTTTCTCCCATCCAGCTTTGATGCGATGGTAGGTTTGTTCCAACTCTTCAGGTAGCACGCGCACCCCGCCGATAGTCGACATGAAGTTGGTATCGCCGCTCCAGCGCGGCACGATGTGGATGTGGACATGCCCCGGCACACCCGCGCCCGCCGCCGCGCCAATGTTAATGCCGACGTTAAATCCTTGCGGGTTGTAGACCTGTCGCAAAACTTCGATCGCCCGTGAGACCAGTTCCATCATCTCGGCCCGGGTCGGCGCATCGAGCATCTCGAGCGATTCGGCGTGCTGGAACGGCACGATCATGACGTGACCGCTGGTATAGGGGAATTTGTTCAAGATCAAAAAAGCCCCTGCGCCGCGCGCCACGATCAGGTTTTCGGCGTTGTCTGGCCTGGCCAGGGCGTTGCAAAAGATGCAACCTTCTTCCGCTTCGGCCTTGCTGATGTATTTCATGCGCCATGCAGCCCAGAGATGTTTCATGATCCATCCTTTTTGAATATTGAAAACATTTTACTCCAAGTGCAGGTCGGATTGTCAATCCGCTGCAGCGCCAGCCTGTTGACACATGCCCGAATGCGGAGTATCCTCGCCTGCGATGAACCAGCCTTCCCTTTTCCAGGTCCGCCGTTGGAGCGTGACCGAACTGACCCGCCACCTGCGCCGCATCCTTGAAAGCGACGACAGCTTGCAAGACGCCTGGGTGCAGGGTGAGATCTCGAACCTGTCGCGCCCGGCCTCCGGGCACATTTATTTCACGCTCAAAGACGCCGGCGCGGCCCTCAAATGCGTCATCTGGAAGGGCGACGCCATGCGCCTGCGCGGCATCCCGATGCAGGACGGCATGTCGATCGAAGCCCACGGCAAGATCGGCGTCTACGAACCCGGCGGGCAGTACCAGCTTTATGTGGACCTCGTCCGCCCGGCGGGCGAAGGGGCTTTATTTGCCGAATACCTGCGCCTGAAAGCGCTGCTCGAGACCGAAGGGCTGTTCAGCGGCGAACGCAAGCGCGAAATTCCGCAGTTCCCGCGCAAAATTGGCATTTTAACTTCGCCGACCGGCGCGGCCTTGCGCGATATGCTCAATACCCTGGCGCGGCGCATGCCGCTGGCGGAAGTCGTTCTCGCGCCCTCGGCGGTTCAGGGGGAAGCAGCGCCGCTGGAACTTGTGGCTGGCTTGCAAAAACTAAACAGCCTCGTCAAACCGGATGTGATCCTGGTCGCGCGCGGGGGCGGCTCGATCGAAGACCTGTGGGCCTTCAACGATGAGCGCGTTGTCCGCGCTGTGGCGGCTTCGGCGGTCCCGGTCATCAGCGGCGTGGGGCACGAAACCGACTTCACCCTGACCGACCTGGCCGCCGATCTGCGCGCCCCGACCCCGACCGCCGCCGCCGAACTGGCAACCGCCATCAGCGTCAGCGACCTGGCCGGGTATGTCCATAACGCCGCCGGGCAACTGGGCAATGCCATGCTGATGATTCTCGACGAAAAAGAACGCGCCCTGGACGAAGTCAACGGGCGTATGCGCTATGTCTCCCCGGCCCGGCGGCTGCTGACCGAACGTCAGCGGGTGGACGAGGCCGAGCGGCGGCTGGCTCGCGGGTTGAACCAGCGCCTGAAACTGGAACAAGCCCAGCTTAAGGGCCTGGCCCAACGGCTGGAGTCGCTTAATCCGCTGGCGATTCTGCGGCGCGGCTATGCCGTGGTAACGCTGCCAGGGTCGGGAAAAGTCGTCTTAACGGCCAGCCAGGCTGCGGTGGGCAGTGACCTGCACGTACAAATCGCCGAAGGTGAATTAAAAGTCCGGGTAACCGAATCCGGTTAAGGAGTGTTATATGTCTGTATCATCCAAAAATGTAAAAGAGCTGAGTTTTGAAACTGCCTTTGCCGAGTTGAATAGCCTGGTAACGGCTTTGGAGGAAGAAGGCCGCCCGCTCGATGATGCGATCGGGTTGTATGAGCGCGGCCAGGCCCTGGCGCGGCATTGCGCCGCGATGCTGGAGAAGGCCGAATTGAAAGTGCGCCAATTAAATGGAGAGATTTTAGAAGACGAGGTTTAGATGCCGCTTTTAGGTTTGTTCGAAAATGACGTTTTGATAACCACGATCATTGCCTGGTCGTTGGCCCAACTGGTTAAGCCGCCGCTTTATTATTTCCTTAACCACAAGTGGTCTTGGGCGCCGTTGTTCAGCCCCGGAGGAATGCCCTCCTCGCACTCAGCGCTGATGGTCAGCGCAACTGTGGCAATTGGCCTGCATGATGGTTTCCATACGCCTATTTTTGCGCTGGCCTGCGCCGCCACGGTGGTTGTGCTCTATGATGCCGCCGGGGTGCGCCGCCAGGCGGGCATCCAGGCCCAAAAGATCAATGTGGTTATTAATGAATTGTTTGCCGGGCACCCTATTTCGGAAAAGCAGTTGCGCGAGGTGCTTGGTCATACCCCGCTGGAAGTAATCGGCGGCGTTGTTTGGGGTATTATTGTCAGCGTGGCTTACTGGTTATGGGTCGTAAACGTGCGCTGACTTGACCTTTTGTCATAAGCAGATTATGCTTGTTTTATCATATTCAACAGGAGGATAATATGCAGGAATTAGTGGATCTGGTTGCCAAGAAAACCGGTTTGAGCAAGGAAATGTCGAAAACGGTGGTAGATGTGGTTCTGAATTTCATCAAGAAGAAATTGCCCGCTCCGGCAGCAGCCCAGGTGGATGCGCTGATCAGCGGCCAGGGCGCTGGTGTGATCGGTGCTTTAGGCGACGCCCTGGATGATGGCAAGCTGGATGCCAGCGACGCCGCCAATTTGTTGGGCGGTTTGTTGGGCGGCAAGAAGTAAGACTGTAACAAGCGATGATAAAAGAGCCTGTTCCGAATATGGGGCAGGCTCTTTTGATTGGAACACTTTGGAACAGCCGCGCGTCTTCTATAAATAAGGAGAATCTGCGATGAGAAAATTAATTTTACTATATGTGTTGTTTGGCTTGCTGCTATTCCCGGCTTGCACTCCTGCGCCGCAGGCCCAACCAACCCAGGATATGCCAGCGCCAACACTGACCCCAAAAGAAACGGAAACACCCGTTAGTGGGGGAGGCTATCCTGCCGCGGTTTTTGCCGCCCAGGCAGATTTGGCTGCCAGCCTCGGGCTTGCACCGGAGGCTGTGCAGGTGATTGACATCGAACCACGAGAGTGGACAGATAGCTGCCTCGGCCTGGGATCACCCGCTGAAATATGCATGACAGTGATCACGCCAGGCTATTTGGTGCGCCTCAATGCCGATGGGCTGGAATATGTCTATCATACTGATGCAGATGGCAAATCCCTGCGCAGGGCGGGCAAACCCGGCCCGGTGGGAGGAAGTGGACGCGCCGGCAAAGCGCTTATCTTCTGGCAACACGAGGGCGGGATCGCTGGTTTTTGCGATAGGATGTCGATTTCAGACAGCGGCTCATATACATTTGAAAGCTGTAAAAGCGCTGGCGCCACACTGACCGGCCAACTAACCGAAAG
>JAKLPV010000033.1 GCA_022013685.1 Anaerolineae bacterium | reverse complement strand
CAACGATAGCGCGCCGCGCATGTTGGCCCAAGACCAGAACAAACTGCGCGGCGCCTGGCCAACCGTCTCTGAAACCGAGGATAAGGGCGCTTATACCATTACGCACTCGCTGGAAGATGGCATCGAGCGCATTACCTACACGCCCAAAGAGCGCAAGCACGAAACGCCGATCTTGATGACGCACGGCATGTGGCATGGAGCCTGGTGCTGGCAAACCTGGCAAGAGATTTTTGCCGGGCTGGGCTGGGAAAGCATCGCCTACAGCCTGCCGGGACATGGCCGCTCGCCAACCCAGCGTCACCTGAACAACTGTACCCTGGGCTATTACCTGGCCTTTTTACGTAACGAAGTGGAACGCCTGCCGCGCAAACCGATCCTGATGGGTCATAGCATGGGTGGGGCGCTCAGCCAGTGGTATCTCAAACACGTTGGCGACAACCTGCCCGCGGTGGTGCTGGTCGCGCCGTGGCTCTCACATAGCGCTTTGAGCGATACCCACGCCCTCAAAAATCTGTTCGGCAGCGACCTGCCCGGCATGTTGATGATGTTCTACCAGTTCAACGCCAGTTCGTGGACGCGTACCCCCCAGAAAGCTGCCGAGAAACTGCTCAGTAAAGATTCCATTATTTCACCCGAAGACCTGCATCGTCAACTTGTGGGCGAGTCGGCGCTGGTTATTTTTCAGCACAATCCGCCTTTTTGGTATCCGGCTGAAAATATTCACACACCCATGTTGATCCTGGCCGGCGAAAAAGATGCCGTGGTCAGTGTAGGTGGACTGCGTAAGTCTGCGGCCCATTACAAAGCCGATTTTGCAGTCATTCCAGAAGCCGCCCATAACCTGATGATGGAAAAAAGCTACCGGCAAACTGCTCTTGGAGTGGAAAACTGGCTTGGAGAGAACCATAGCGTATAAAAATGCAAATCTGCTACCTGCTGGTTTTTCCCGATAGCGTTGATTCAAAAGCAACTCCCACCGCGCCCATCAAGGGCCTGAAGGATGCCCCTTACTTCCAGCCGGTGGATGTCAATTTTGTCTTGCTTGACCAGCAAACCGTACATATTGAAGGGGTTTCTGTCACCGCCATCCGCCAGCGGCTCGATGAGCGAGTGCAGGTACTCGAATGTCAATTTGAACTCCCCGATGCGCTTAGCCAGAACGCCATCCAGCACCGTCAACGGGTCGAGCGCGCCCTGAGTAAAACGTTCCTACCCGAAGAATACCGGCAAACCGGCCTGTACGAGGAATACATCATCCTACTGGTCAGTGATATTGAGAACACACCCGATCAATTTATCGAGAAAAACGCCGCCAGTTTGGCCCATTTTATGCGCTCGCAGCGCGAGGTTCTGGATCAGGCCGAAATCGAAGAAATTCTCTTAAGCCGGGTGCATTACTCGCGTGACGAACTGACCCTGGTCGATTGGGACGGCGCAGCCATCATTTCACGGGTTGGCGATTTCCAGTCCGACATCGAGCTGCTCAAAATCGGCAATTACCAGCTCCTGCGCTACCGCATGTTGGACCAGTCCATTGAGGTCAGCCTGCGCGAGATCAATAAACAATTCAAGGCCAAAAGCAAGGGTATCCTGCAGCCCGGCCCAACCCGCTCCTCGCTGCGGCGCATCGTTGCCCTGCGCATGGAGTTGATGCTCGACTTTGAACACACCGACCAGAATCTGCTGCTGATCGGCGATTGGTACACCGCCAAGCTTTACCATATCATCCAGGATGAACTTTACCTCGAGAACTGGAAACAAGCCGTTCAGGACAAACTCGACAACCTTGAAAAAATCAGCACCACCATTCAGGAGCATTTTGCGCTTTCGTGGCATGGTTTGCTCGAGCAGGTCGAGCTTATCGGCTGGATTGTGCTGCTCATCGGTTATTTTGTCTTGTTTTTCATCGAAGAAATCAAATTTGGTCACTGAGTTCTCCAAAAGGAGTCAAAATGAAAATCATCGAATTCATCAAGTCCCGCTTTGAACCGGTCGTTGCCCTGCCGCCGGGCAGTTACCACCTTGAATCCGCGCCCGAAGCCGGCAAACCCTACCGCCTGCACCTGCGCCTGCAGGCCGATGGCACGGGAATCCTGGTTGTCAATGCCGCCACCATTCTGCACCTGAACCCGACCGCCGCCGAATACGCCTACCACCTGATCCGGGGCGCGACCCCCGATGAAGCCGCCAAGGTCATCGCGGATCGCTATCGCGTCCATCGCGAACAGGCGCGCGGCGATTTCAGGGATTTTGCCGATCGGATTCAGACGTTGGTCGAGACGGAAGATCTCGACCCGGTCACTTTCCTCGATTTCGAGCGGATTGCGCCCAACAGTGCCGCGCTCTCTGCCCCCCTGCGCCTGGATTGCGCGCTGACGTATCGCCTGCCCTCCGGCGCTGACCCGTTAATGTCCCCGGCCAAGCGCGTCAGCCGCGAGCTGACCACCGCCGAATGGGAAGCGGTCCTCGACAAAGCCTGGGACTTTGGCATCCCGCACATCGTTTTTACCGGCGGCGAAGCCAGCCTGCGCCCCGACCTGCCCGAACTGATCGCCCGCGCCGAAAAGAACGGCCAGGTCTGCGGCCTGCTGACCGACGGGCACAAACTTACTGATCGGGCCTACCTGGAAACACTCCTGCAAACCGGCCTCGACCACCTGATGATCGTCCTGCCGAGCGATGGCGAGCCGGACTGGCAGGCCATCCAAAATGCGTTAGTAGCTGATATCTTTCTGTCAGTGCACTACACCATCACCCCGCAAAACGCGGCTGGCGTACCTGCGCTGATGGAAAAGCTGCACAAAGCCGGCGTCGAAGCCATGTCTTTGAGCATCTCCGACCCGAGCCTGAGCGAGCAGCTCTCCAAACTGCGCGATGTCGCCGGAGATCAGGGCCTGCGCCTGGTCTTTGACCTGCCCGCGCCCTATTCCGCCGCCAACCCGGTTGCACTCGAAACAGCCGAAGACGACGGCACACCCGGAGCAGGCCGGGCCTGGCTGTATGTCGAACCCGATGGCGACGTGCTGCCCGCCCAGGGCATGGCTGAAACTATTTTGGGCAATATCCTGACCGATTCGTGGGAAAAGATTTATCGCGCATGAGAAAATCCCGCCCAACAGCCCGCGCCATCATCATTGAAGGGGATAAAATTGCCCTGCTGGAACGTAACCGGCAGGGCAAGCATTATTTCGTTTTTCCCGGCGGCGGCATCGACCCTGGCGAAACGCCTGAAGAAGCGGCCATCCGCGAGGCTCTTGAAGAAACCGGCCTCGAAATTGGACTCGATCGCCTCGTGGCCGAGGTGCGGTTTCAGGGGAGTCCGCAGTATTTTTTCCTGTCGCACCCGCTCGGCAGCGAATTGGGAACCGGCACAGGCCCCGAAATGACCGGCCCGCCATCCATCCTTAATGGAACATATACGCCGCGCTGGGTTAAGCTGGCAGAAATCCCCGCTTTGCCGGTCTTGCCTGCCTCGATTGCTGCCCTGACCGCCCGCCACCCGCTCTGGCCAGAATCGCCCTTATCTTTTGAAGAGTGATTTTTTACCTGTATAATTCAGCCATCCTTATGAAGAACAGCGCTTTACAGATGGCTTATGAAACGTAAACTGATTCTCCCCATTCTTTTGCTTTTGTTTGCTTCGCTGGCCTGCCGCGCCGCAGAGCAGGCTGTTTTTGGCACCCCAACCCCGACAGCATCGATCACACCCAGCGCAACCCCCACCTCTACACCTACGCCAGTGCCGCCGACCGCCACACCCACTCCTTCGTTCGAAGAAGCCTGTCCGGACGGCGAATGTATCGAGGCCTGCCTGGAGACTCTCGGCCTGGACCTGGTCAATGAGAGCCAATACTCGCACCGCGACCCAGATTTCAAAGGCAACAGCGGCCAAATCCTGGTCAATTACCTGGTTGCGGGCGAAAAAATTATCGAGGTTGAAACCAAATCTGTCTACTCAACCTTCCAGAGTTATCGGGATGATACTGAATTGCACCAGCGCATCTGGAAGTATTACCGCGCCATCATCCCTGCGAAGTATCGCAAGACGATTTCCAATTTCTACATGTTTACCGACGGCAAGCAGCGCATCCTGGCCTATGTTGCCCAATCGCGCACTTCGCCCGAGGAATGGGTCTTGAGCGTGGACGTGGTCGACGCTGAGACTCCCCAGGATCTGACCTACACCCTCGTCCACGAGTTTGCCCACCTGTTGACTCTCGGTCCTGACCAGGTGATCCCCTCCGATGCAGTTTTTGATAATCCTGGCGATGAAGCGATCTGGCGGCAGGAGTATGACGCCTGTGAAACGTACTTTCCCGGCGAAGGATGCAGTGCGCCGGATGCCTATATCGATGCCTTCTTTACAGAATTCTGGGAAGAGATTTACCGTGAGTGGGTTCGCATCCAACTTCAGGAAGACCCGGATATCTACCAGACACTCATCGAAGAGTTTTACGAGGTTCACCAGGATAAATTTGTAACAGACTATGCCGTCACAAACCCCGAAGAAGACATCGCCGAGTCGTTTACCTTCTTTGTCCTGACCAAGAAGCCCACAACCGATAAGGTCTCTGACCAAAAAATCCTGTTTTTTTATGAGTACCCTGAACTCGTCTCCTTGCGGCAGAACATCGTCAAAGGGATTTGCGGCTATAACCGCTAACCTAACCCGGCGAAGTTCAGGCTTATTGGAAAAATATCGCTTCACTTTTCGCTGATCGGCGTGTGCAAATTGACACTTGCCACGTCAGCAACCCCGCTCAGGAGGTTGATATGCGGCTTCATTTGGATATACAACGATGGCTTAATTGGCGGGCGTTGCTTGTCGGCTCTGTTCTGGGCCTGATGGGAACGGTAACCTTGTGGGCCGATATGCGTATTCCACAATTTCCCGATTCCACCGTCGGAACCGATGTGCGCGAACTTTTTGTTATTCTTGGAGCCTGGTTTGGCGGACCGCTGGGCGGGTTATTGTCGGGGGCTTTCTCGGCCTTCTATTCACCGGCGGGAGATGCGCAGCTTCATTTTTCAACCTGGATCGCCCACGCGCTGGCTGGTTTTTCCCTGGGCCTTTTTTACAGACCAGGCCACACCGCGTTAAAAGGATGGGCGTTTTCTCTGGCCTGGATCAGGGCTGTGTTGCTTTATTACCTGGTATTACTTGTTGCGGTATCTTTGTTCATCGGCCTGCTTGCGCCGGCTTTTATAGCTTCCCTGGCCGGGCCGGACGAGGCTACCTGGCTGATGTATCTCAATTTTTGGCTTACCGCCCTGCCCGAGTTGGCTTTTGTGCTTCCCATAACGTTGATCGTTATGATGGCTTTGCCGCACCGATACCGAAAGCCGTTGTGGGACGTTGACAAACCCATTAACCCGTAGTATTATCCTGCTTCGCTAACCGCAAAACGCCAAGGTAGCTCAGTGGCAGAGCAAGCGGCTCATAATCGCTCGGTCGAGAGTTCAAATCTCTCCCTTGGCACAAAAAACCGTCCAACAAGGACGGTTTTGATTTTTAAGCGCTTTTAGGCCCTGCCAGCAAGTTGTCGTGGATTTTCCAGATCGGCTTCCAGGCTGCATCGGCCATATTGGTAAGAATCACCACGCTGACATCCTTTTCAGGGTAATGCCTGATCATGCCGCTTGCCCCGGCGTTTTGGCCTTCCTTTTCATAAAACAATACCCGGCCATCCTTTTCAACAAAAAACCATAACCCGGGACCGTAGTACATATCCCAGCCTTCTTTTTGTTCGTAGGCAACCTGCGGAGTCAGGAAAAATTCCGTCATTTTGGAGGAGAGCAACTTTCCGTCTTTGACGGCGCGCAGGAAACAGTCAAGGTCGGCTGCCGTAACGTGACTGCCTCCGTCCGGCGTGCCAATTGGCGGGTAGGAGAAGATGCTTTTCTTCCAACCGACAATCTTCCCGTCGCCATCAAGGAGCGGGTCGGCTCCTTCAGCAACATTTTCATTGATCTCTGCCGTATGGAAAAAGCCGGAATCATTCATCCCGGCCGGGGCAAAGATGTTTTTCTTGACATAGTCGCGATAGGTCATGCCGGAAGCTTTTTCAAGCATCAAACCCAGCAAAATGTAGCCGCAATTGCAATAACGGCACCCGGCTCCGGGTTCAAAGTTGGCCGGTTTATAGACGAATTGGGGCAGGAAGTGTTCGGCCTCGCTGACGGAGTAGTTCGGTTTCTCGATCCATAGATCGGCGTAATCTTCGCCAGCTTCTTCGTCTGCGTCGTCGGCAATGCCAGAAGAATGGGTCAACAACTGAAAAACATTGACCTTCGGTGAAATTGCTGTGTCTTTGAGACCAAGGTACTCAACAGCGCTGGTTTCAAAGGAAAAGACTCCCTTGTCGATTTGCTGTAGCACACTTGCCGCGGTGAACAGCTTGGTGATGGATGCGCTATCGAAGCGCATTTGCAATGTGTTGGGAATTTTCCACGAGCGACTGGCAAAACCGTAAGCCCCGGCAAAGACTTCATCCTGTCCACGTGTAATGCGCACAACACCAGAAAACTTATCCTGTTGCGCCAGGCTGCTGAAATAATCATCCAAAGAAGAAAAGTTTGTATTCATAATGTCTCCAGATTAAGAAAACTTAAACTTGAATAATTATAGTGCCGTTTGAGAATTTTACAGATGAAGGGCCGTGTTTTTGGTGGAGATGAAAGCATTGCCTGATTCGGTTTTTGGGGTATAATAGCGCTCTGTCCATCGGGGCGTGGCGCAGTCCGGCTAGCGCGCTTGCATGGGGTGCAAGAGGTCGGAGGTTCAAATCCTCTCGCCCCGACAGACTTAAAAACCGCTGATCCTTTTGGGTCGGCGGTTTCCCCATTAAGGGGACGATGTGCATCTCGCATCAAAAAACGGGTACAGTTTTCCAGGTTTCGTGCCATAATATCAGGTGGCTGGCTGCCGGTTTGTCCCGCAGGGCAAGACGCTTACCTTTGGAACGATTTGAAACATTGCACAGGAGGTGTGACTTTGAATCTGCTGGTTAAGATTTTAGTAACGCTCGGAAGCAGCGCTTCGATAGGTTTTGGAATATGGCACTTTTTTGTACCCAAAGCCTGGAAGTGGTACTCCTATATTGATGCCGGTGCAACAGAGCTGGTCGCGGCTGTTCGGGCCATCAATGTGTTCTTTTCTTTATCTTTAGTTTTGTTTGGAATAGTAAATATACTATTCGTTTACGGAGATCGGGCAAATAGATATTCAATCGTTGTAATGCTTGCTGCAACCTGCATTTTGTGGCTGACCAGGGTTGTATTTCAGCTTATTTATCCACAAGGTTCCATTAACCCTTATCTCCAGTATGGAATGTTATCAGCGTTCGTACTTGTTTCGCTCTGCTACCTGGTTTCGCTGTATCTTATGGTCTCGCAAAAAATCGCTGTAGCCTGAACAGTCCAGGCCGGACGGATCGCGCGCATTCAAACCTCTCGCCACGAAAAACACAAAACCGTCGGCTCTTTGCAGACCGGCGGTTCCATTTTAAGGATAAGGAGAGACTGTGCAATCTGGTAAAATCAGCCCATTATGAAAAAATGGCAATTTTGGCTTGGGGTGCTGATCAGCATCTTGTTCTTGTGGCTCGCCCTGCGTGGATTGCACCTGGGCGATTTTTGGTCGGTGGTGGCAAAGGCCAACTACTGGTGGATTCTGCCGGGCGTGGCGGTTTATTTTATTGCGGTTTGGGCGCGCGCCTGGCGCTGGCATTACCTGCTCGGGCCGATCAAGAAGATCTCAACCGCAAAAATGTTTCCGATCACGACCATCGGCTACATGGGCAACAACATCTACCCGGCCCGCGCCGGGGAGGTTTTGCGGGCGGTCATTTTGAAGCGCAAGGAAGGCGTGCCAGTCTCGGCCTCGCTGGCGACGATCATCGTCGAGCGCATCTTTGACGGGGTGGTCATGCTGGCCTTCGTCTTCGTCAACCTGCCTGAATTAGCGAAACTGACCGGGTCGTCTGGCTTTGTCGGTAATATTCAGCAGGTGGCGATTTATGGCACGGCAGCTTTCATCGGCGCGTTGATCGTTTTCCTGCTGGCGGCCATGTTTCCGGTCTTTACGGCAAAGGTCGGTGAATGGTTCATTCAACATTTGCTGCCAGAGCGTTTTCGAGAAAAAATCAGCGGCATCATGCACAAATTCCTGGGCGGATTGGCCTCGCTGCGCTCACCCTTCAATGTATTGATGGTTTTCCTGACCTCGGTGGTCATCTGGCTGCTGGAAACCGCCAAATACTGGTTCGTGATGCACGCTTTCAATTTTGAAGTCTCGTTTTTTGCGCTGATACTGATGAACGGTATCGTCAACCTGGCGACAACCATCCCATCCGCCCCCGGCTATATCGGCACATTTGACGCGCCCGGAATCGCCGTCCTGACCGCTTATGGCGTGGACCAGGCCACAGCCGCCGGATATACCCTGACCCTGCACGTGGCGCTCTGGCTGCCGATCACGCTGGTCGGAGCCTGGTTCCTGGCCCGCGAGGGCATCAAATGGAGCGACTCGCTGCGGACCGAGGCGGAATAACTTTGCGTTTAGGGCAATGAAAGTTTATACTGATAGTGTCGTTTCTTTTGTGCAATCAAAAAAGGAAAACGCATGTCAGCAACAGATAGCAGCTCGACACCAAAACTGAGAGTGCTTATTGCGGATGATTTTCATGAAACGCGCCGCAGTGTTCGCTTGATGTTATCGATGAACCCGGATGTGATTGTGGTGGCGATCGCCAAAGACGGGCGCGAAGCGGTCGAGCTGGCGCGCGAACATCACCCCGATATTGTGGTGATGGACATCAACATGCCACAGGTGGACGGGTTGGCTGCGTTCAAACAAATCAGCGACATACACCCGGATACCGGCTGCATCCTGATCTCGGCCCAGAAAGAAATCCAATTCTTGAATGCGGCCATCACCCTGGGTGTGCAGGAATACCTGTGCAAGCCCTTCACGATCGAAGAGTTGAATGACGCCATTAACCGGGTCGGGATACAGGTGAGGCAGAAACGTCCCAGCCTTGAAAACGCCAGCCGGCTGCACAAACAAAGCGAAAGCTACCTCGAAAAACTGGCCAAAGAATACGCCAAAGAGAAACGAACCGACGACCTGGCCCTGGGTGTTTTCGAGCAACTGGCAGAAAACCCGGCCTGTGAACTGCGTTGGCTGCGCACCCTGGCCATGCTTTACATTATCCGCCAGGAGTGGGACAAGCTGAAGGCCCTGGCAGAACGATTGGAGAAATCTTTATGAAAATTGCAATCATCGGTGCGGGATATGGCGGCATGGCCGCGGCCTGGGATTTGCGCAAGGCCGGGCATGAGGTCATCATCTACGAATCTGCCGATTACGTTGGCGGGCTGGCGAGCGGCTTCAAAGAGCCGGGCTGGAAGTGGTCGGTGGAGAAGTTCTACCATCACTGGTTTGCCAGCGACAGGCATATGCTTGGCATCATCAAAGAGATGGGGCTGGAGGACAAAGTGCTCTTCCCGCGCCCGCTGACGGTCATGTACCACCAAGGCAAATTCTACCCCTTCGATTCGATCATCAACGCGCTCCTGTTTCCCGGCCTGGGCTGGGGAATCAACAAAATCCGCTTCGGGCTGGTGGGCTTGTTCCTGCGCTTGACCACAAACTGGCAGGCGCTCGAAAAAACCACCGTCGAAGCCTGGATGCGCAAATGGGCCGGCGAAAAGGTCTACAAGCTGATGTGGGAGCCGCTGCTGGTCGGCAAATTCGGCGAGAAATACGCCAAACAGGTCAACATGGCCTGGATGTGGGCCCGGATGCACGCCCGCACCACGCGCCTGGGGACGTTCGAGGGCGGATTCCAGGCCTTTGCGGACCAGTTCGCCGAGAAGCTGCACGCGGAAGGGGTCGAGATCCGGCTCGGGACGCCGGTCACGCATATTCAACGGGATTCAACTTCCGGGTTGCTCGAACTGGCGACGCCTGAAGGCGTGGAAAAGGCCGATAAAGTGCTGGTGACGCTCTCGCCGGGAGTCGCCGCCAAAATGGTCCCGTCGCTTCCCAAAGAATATCTCGAAGGCTTGCTGAGATTAAAGTCGATGGGCGCGGTGGTGATGACGCTGGCGCTCAAGGAACGCCTGTCGGATCAGGGCTATTACTGGTACAACATCCCCAAGAGCGCCGGGTTCCCGTTTTTGGCGGTGGTCGAGCACACCAATTTTGTCGCGCCCGAGAATTTCGGCGGCGATCATATCGTTTACGTTGGCGATTACCTGGAGCCGGACCACGAATATTTCAGGCTGACGCAGGATGAACTGCTCGATCGCTTTTTGCCGAGCCTGCAAAAGTTGAACCCGCGCTTTGAGCGCGATTGGGTCAAGAAGACCTGGCTGTGGCGGACGGCCTATGCCCAGCCGGTGCCGCTGGTTAACCATTCGCAGAACATCCCGGCGATCGCGACGCCGATCGAGGGGCTGTATTTCGCTTCGATGAGCCAGGTCTACCCCTGGGACCGCGGCACGAACTTCGCGGTTGAGATTGGCCGCAAGGCGGCGAAAATCATGGTTGAAGGTTGAACGTTGAAGGTTGCATGATGGTCGAGACCAGTAAAAGCAAAACGCCCTTTCCCGGTTTGGGAGAGGGCGTTTTTGGGTAAATTTTGGAGATTGTCTATGCGGCCAACGGCACAAAAATACTTGGCTGGGAGGTTAGCGGGTTCGATTTCATGCGCGCAAATACAATCGGTTTTCCTTCGCTGCCGTATTTATCGAGTAATTCAAGGTTATACATGCGGATTTCAGGGTCATCTTCGGGCAGAATGACCAGTTCAAACTGCTCCGGCAGGGATTGGAACACTTTGGGGTTTTCCAACAGGTATCGCATGACTTCACCGGTCAGGGCGATATTTCGTTTGGCAATATCGGGGTTTATTTTTTCAGCCATTCTTCGTACCTCCGGCGATAATCGCTCCAATTATTGGTCAAATCAAACATTGCAACCGTTAAACCTTCATTGAAATCACGGACTCGCATTTCTGTCTTTTCTGCACTTCGAGTTGGGTGCATTCTATCACAGTGGGCAAAGCCATGCGCCGTGTCGTAGCGAACAACTGGTATCCATTCGTTATATTGAAAACTACATTCCAGCTGAACCACAAACATGACAATTTCACCGTGTTCCAAATCAAAGCGGACACGCAGGCTGTTTTTATCATCAAGCAGGCGGCGGAATTCAACGGTTCGCATATAGCAATTGTACAACAAGTTGAACGCCCTTTTCCACGCGGGGAGAGGGCGTTTTATTATGCTCGTCAGGGTTTTGGACAGGGAAAAATGCTTGACTGCGCAGCGTGCCGTGCCCCGAGCACGCTGCAATCCTCAGCAGCCTGCCCTGACGGTTCGTCTTTCGCTCACCGTGCCAAGGGGCTAGTACATTATCCCGGTGGTTGTGCGAGACGCTGCGTTAGTTGGCGGTTTTGGCTAAAAAACTCTCAATGTCTTCAATAAATTCTAAACTCCCTTGCTCTATCTGTTTTGTCAAAGCGTCTATATCGCTAAAATCCGGGTTATCTACCAAAATATGCTCTACAACAGAATCTACGCCTTTCACAGGTTCCACAACTTTATATTTATCCCACCCGCTTTTGTTGATGAGCTTCCAGTATTTTGCAAGAACCTGTTTGTTTTTTCCAGACAGCCAAATCTCAAATCTGAATGCATCGTAAAGAAACACAATTGCAACCTTCAAATCTCTATCTTTCAATGATTTGGGCAAGATGGAAAAATAGGTCATATCCATATACCCATTGTAGAGACTCCCAGGTGCGGAATATTCGGGATATTTGCTTGAGAAGTGATTCTTCAAGCTCATCATATATTCCATTAATCCTTGATATGCTTTTTGAATCGATCCCTTTTGCAACTGTTTTCTAAATTCAGCCATATTTTCTTGCAATGAGTTCATGGTTACCTCTGGCATTCTTCTATGAATTGTTGAAAACAAAAAATCTTAATTTTATTTAACCCAAACTACAAGAAAAATCTGGGGGCAGAAAAACCCCGCAGCCACCCCCTGTCACCTGCCCCGCTGATTTGCGCGGGGAATGCCGCTGTGTTAGCCGCTTTTTCAGTTATCTGTACCTTGTTTTTTTACAGGCTCAACAACTTCTTCTGGTTGGTGTACATTTTGATTTGCTATTGACTGGGAAGGGCTTTGCCTTTTTCCTAGCCATGCGCCCACAGCAACTGCAATGACGATAATTATTCCGCCACAAAATAATAATTCACCAAAATCAAAACCAGAACCCGCCCTGTCAACTCTACTCAACCCAAAAGAATTTGAAAAAGCATTGATCACATCAGCGAAAAAGTTATCTCGTGAAGGGCGTATTAAATAAAAAGGCTCGTTTGGGTCGCCAATTAATGGACTGAGACGCCAAGTCATTTGCGCCCCGACAAAACCATATAAAACAACCCACGCTCTGAGCAATGTTTTCCCAACTGAATTGCTTGTAAGTTCTTGGTTTTTATCCACCCAAGTAAATCCCCGAAGAACATAATGTAAACCTGCAAAACCACTGACAGCAACAAACAAAACTGCGATTAATTGGAAGAATGAATAATTTGACGAAGTGAGAACGAAGAACAGTGTAACTGGGGATAAACCCATTAACAAAAATGCTGCAACTCCAATTCCGCTTAAGACTACTACGCCTGCCTGCGCCACTGAAAATTGGATGTTTAACAACGCAAGAGAAAAAAAGTATAAGGCTGGCAACGTGAAAGCCAGAGTCAGAAGAAACAATATCGGCATTTTTACGGCTGTAGATAAGCCTTGCGACAAACTGTGAGACAAACCGGTTATAAACCCATAAATGAGTAAAAACACAACTGTTGAAATGAAAAGCGAAAATGCTTTTGTTTTGAGTTCTTCATTCCGCTGGACGCTTTCAAAGAATTCTTGTGGATTTTTAAGAAACTGAGGAATGACAGTGAACACGTTTTTCATTTTCCAAACTCCTGAATTATTTTTTAACAATGTTGTGCAAGCAAGCGGCTAACTGTTGTTTCAGCCTCTGCCGTTAATGTGGCTTTGGGCGGTGGGGGTCTATTTTTGGTAGTGGGTTTCGGTAAATGATGGCTTTGTCATTACAGAAGACAAAATGCCACTTCCTCATTTATCTGACGCCACTACCCTATTTTTTAGGGAGAGAAATTGCATTGTTCAGGCAAATTTCCCTATCCAGGAAAAGTATAGCATGGCTGAGCACGCGTGGACTTTGCCTGGGAGCAGATAAAACGCGAAGCCAGGAAAGTGCTTGAAAACGCGACAGAATCCCCCGCATCCAGTGTCTGTGTGTACGCTTCGGTGGGCAACTTGCTGGCATTAAGTGACTACTGCATGGAGCAGTATCAACCATTGAAGGTGCTATCAGGAAAAAACCCTGTCTCCTTGAGTAGTCGCTGTAATGTTGTGTGATCAAGTTGCGTATCTTTTTTGTTATTTCTCCGCATGTTTGAATAGTATTTATGCATGAATATGATGACGCTCCGATATTTGGCAAGGCTAGCGATATAGTTTCTATCAAGATTCATAATCTCGCTCGCATAAAGGTCGTCAATATTGTTTAGCAAGATAGACATCATTTCTTCAAACTTGACTCCATTATCGATTTTATATTTTTTACATATACGTCGTTTATCAGTATTCGATAATCCGTAGTACATCCAAGTCAGATGAGATCCCAAACTCCACAATAAATTGCCATAATCATAGTAGTTGTTTTGCTTGAAGAATTGTTTCTCTTCAGGTGTCAAAGTAAAACGTTTATCAAGAACTAAGCCAAAATCAGTCAAATATGCTTGTTTGCCATCTGTACTTTAGTTTCCGCTAAGTCGTGCTTGACAATTGTGAGAGAAGTTCCCAAACAAGGAATACAAAAAGGACGGATACGAAATCCGCTATGTTCTGGCGTCAAAAAGAACGACAAAACCCGCTCAAACAGGCGTTGTTTGGT
>JAKLPV010000032.1 GCA_022013685.1 Anaerolineae bacterium | reverse complement strand
CTATTTGGACGCCACAACACGTGTTTTTGAGCTAACAACATGGCTAAAGAGGTATCAAAATGGGCTTTTTTCGCCTCACTTGATGTACAGAATCAAAAGCTCTACAGGAAAGAAAAAAAGCTGGTATGAAAAGAGTAAGTTATTTTTTCGGCATTCCTAAGCGACTTCCCGTGCCGAGATTTTCAGGTGCAAATCATTGATCAGCCAGTCGTAAATCTCGTACATTGTTCGATGGTGCCAAAAGTGCTGGTAGCCGATCCGTGCCACCAACTCGCGGCTAAAACGACGATACTTCAAATGCACCGCATCTGCTTTGAGCGATTTGAAAATTTTCTTGGAACCTGGGTAGGTTATTTTCGGGCAACGATAAGCCCAATTGACCAGATTCTTTGCTCCTGTAGAAAATATCACCTGCTTGTGCCACAAAATATGGTCGCGTTTGAGTGGCAGGTTACAGCTTGGACAAAGGGTTTGCTCAGGCCGATAATAGATGTTTGGAATTTTGCTGGATTGCGTAAAGTGCATCACAGAATAGTTCTCCTGGTAGGTCGCCTATCGGCTTTTGAGATTCTAACCTATCAGGTTTCAACATGGTAATCAGATACAAATTGTCTTGTATGCGACTTTTGCACTAACTGAAAATAAATCATGCACGAATATTGTTGAAAGCAGATGCAGAGAACGCAAATTGGACGGATGAAAAAATCCGTGACGCGCTGGATACAAGTTTTTCAACAATCGCACGAGTGCGAGAAGCCTTTGTGGAAGAAGGTCTTGAAGCAGCGCTAAATCGTAAACGACCACGGAAAACACCCGAAAGAAAATTGGATGGAGTGCAAGAAGCACATCTAATTGCGGTGGCTTGCAGTCCAGCACCAGAAGGCCGGAAACGCTGGATGTTGCGATTATTGGCGAACAAAATGGTTGAACTGGCGTATGTTGACACTTTGTCCTATGAGACTGTTCGCCAAACGCTAAAAAAAAGAAACGAAACCTTGGCTTAGTTGGGTGCAGCCCATTGGAATCTGACCTGTGTGCCTGTTTCTGGCGACGATTCTATTTTTACATCTCCTCCAATCATCTCGGCCCGCTCCAACATTCCAGCCAGCCCAAAGTGCTTATTGGACAGTAATGTAGCCAGATTAAAGCCTTTCCCGGTGTCGAAGCCTCTGCCATTATCGGCAATTGTCAAATTAATCTTGTCTGACAGTAACTCGCCAGTGATTCTGATGTTGCGAGCCAGCCCGTGCCTCAAAGCGTTCTCGCAGGCCTCCTGTACGATGCGAAACAGGTGTTGCTCCACTTCCACCGGATACCTGGATTCATCAGACCGCAAATCCAACGTAAACACCAAACCATTTTTATCGTGCTCGATCAGGCTTTCGGCGAGTTCGTCCAGGGCCGGCTTAAGGCCATAGTTGAGCATCGGAGGGCGCAGATTGCTAACGATTTCTCGCAGGCGATTGATGAGCTCGTCATAGGCTTCTTGAAATTGGGGCGAAATGGATTTGTCATCCAATCTCAGCAGCATGGTTGCCAGTTGGTTCAGTATACTATCGTGCAGCTCCAGAGCCAGCCGCATGCGCTCGTTTTCATTTCGGCTGATATCCTGTTGGTACATCTCCGATAAGCGCTGGGTCTGCAGGATGTTGCTCAACGCGATGGCTGTCTGGTTGGCAAGAATCTGGATGAGGTTGATCTCGGCCTGCGAGTAGAAGTCTTCCGGGTCACGGCGGCCAAAGAGCCAGATCCCCACCATTTCACCATCAATTTTCAACTCGAGCGCCAGGCGTACCCAGGCGGATGGGTCACCTGGATCGGCAGTTTCAGGCGTTCGGTATTTTCCAGCAAACTTACCTGTAAGCAAAAGCGCATTCTGTACGGGCAGGTTCATGATGCCAACTGTTTGCAGAACCTGGGGCGTACCCTTTTCAACTTGTAAAAACACAAATTGTCGGATATGCAGGCGTGGCAGAATCTCATCCGCAAGAATGGTTTGCAGGCTCAGGAGGGAAGTGCTGGTAGTGATGCGCTCGGAATACAGTTCAAGCAAATCGCGAGGTGGCAGGGAGATACCCAAAATGATGCGTTCCACGAAGGCTTGGACATGGCGATAACTCAAAAGTGTGAGCAAAGCCGAAATAATTAATATCAGGGAGCTAATGATGATTGCTGAGCCAGACCCGGAAATCCATACATTCAACAACCCAATCACGGGCAAAAGTATCAAGAGAAGAATGATCGTGTAAATGTAAACAGCCAGAGCCTGGTTAAAGCGTAGTTCAAGCCCACCCAACTGGCGGCGCGCGACAACATAGAAATAAGCCAGCGGCAAGAGCGGCAGGCTGAGCAGACCAAGCCCATCAGAAGGATAGGGCAGCTCGATAAAGTTTTTCAATAAACCAAGCACGATGGATGGCGCCAATGACAGGAGCGCACTAACAAACAGGGTGCGCAGTACCTTGCGTTCTTCTTGCTGGCGAATGGCATGAAACAACAAAAAGAGCAGACTTCCAGCAATGGAAAGGATAAAACCAAGGTAATAAAAATTGGTTTGGAAAAGTTGAAATAATTCGGCTGTAGCTAGTAGAGCTGCCAACAGGTAGGCGATCCATACAATTTGCGGCGACAATTTGGCGAGCGGTTTTGGGAAAACCCAGTGTAAATGCAAATAAACCGGGATGCTCAACCAGACAAAGGCACGCATAACAATCAGGCTTCCCCAGAGATGCAAATATGAAACCCCGCCCCCGATTGTTAACCAGATGGCTGTCAGGAAATTAAAAGCCACCAGAAGTCTCCAGCGTTCATTACGAGGGCGAATTACGACAAAGGTGAGGGTACCCAGAACCCAGAAGGCATATCCCAACAACCCCTCGCTCCAGATGCGATCACTGATCTCATTGAAACTGGGACCGGGAACGATCCAGGGGATGATCATTTCGTTTCCATCGCGTTCAATGCGGAGCTGTATTACCTGTCCAGGTTGAGTGTGTGGCACAAAAGGCTTGCTCAAATTATTTTTATATTCTGCCCAGGTGACAGAATCAGCCTGCAGCAGGCGGTCTCCTATTTGAATAGGAGTTAAGT